>DASYGR010000386.1:0-5567 GCA_035999525.1 Terriglobales bacterium | reverse complement strand
TTCAAGAACCTGGACTACATGGCGATTCCGGCTGTGCTGGTCGCCAATCACGGCCCGTTTGCTTGGGGACCCGATGCCGCCACATCGGCGCACAATGCCGTTATTATGGAAGCTGTAGCTCGCACCGCCTATTTAACCCGGGCAATCAATCCGCTCGCAGTTCCGGCGGGGCAGTCTTTGCAGGACAAGCACCACTCAAGGAAGCACGGAAGCAGCGCCTATTATGGTCAGGAAAAAGCGAGCAAATGACGCTCATGATTCCACTAACATTGTCATTCCGAAGCACAGCAACATCGCGCGAGGAATCTGCTGCTCTCTGCCGTAGGAGAGTTCTGTCCGATAGGATGACGAGTCTAATCGTACGAACAGGAGTTTTATGTCGAAGAAGAAAATGACCATGGGATTGATCGTGGGGAACCGGGGCTTTTTCCCCGATCATCTTGCCAAAGAGGGCCGCGAAGAAATGCTCCGTGTCCTCAAAGCCAAGGGTATTGATGTGGTTGCGCCCACGCCCGAGGAGACTCATTACGGGGCGGTCGAAACCCGCGAAGAATCCAGGCATTGCGCCGATTTATTCAAGCGCAACCGCGACCGCATTGACGGCGTCATCGTCACGCTGCCGAACTTCGGAGAAGAACGCGCCATCGCCGACACTTTACGGTTGGCCGACCTGCACGTTCCCGTGCTCATTCAGGCCACGCCCGACGATCCCAAAAAAATGACGATCGCGTTTCGGCGAGACAGTTTTTGCGGCAAGATGTCGGCCTGCAACAATCTCTCGCAGTATGGCATTCCCTATTCAGTTACCACGCTGCACACCGAAAGCCCCGATTCTCCTGAATTCGCTCACGACCTTCATTGGTTTGAGGCCGTCTGCCGTGTCGTAAATGGTTTTCGAAACTTGCGTGTGGGGGCCATCGGCGCGCGCCCCACGGCTTTCAACACCGTCCGCTATAGCGAGAAGATTTTGGAATCGCAAGGCATTTCGATCGAGACGCTCGACCTCTCGGAAGTTCTCGGCCGCATCGGCAGAATGAAAGATGATGACGAGGCGGCTCAGGCCAAACTCGCCTCTATAAAGAAGTATGTGGATTCAAGCAACGTGCCGGCCGCTGCGCTTTTGAAGATGGCGAAGTTGGGCGCCGTCGTGGATCAATGGATGGCCGCGACCGAAGTCGCAGTCAGCGCCGTGCAATGTTGGACCTCGATCGAAGAAAACCTCGGCGTAGTGCCTTGCACCATCATGAGCATGATGAGCGACAGTCTGCTCTCCAGCGCGTGCGAAGTGGATATCTGCGGCGTCATCGGCATGCACGCCCTGCGCCTGGCTTCTGAAACCCCGTCAGCTCTGCTCGATTGGAACAATAACTACGGTCCCGATCCGAACAAGGCAGTGTGCTTCCACTGCGCCAATCTGCCAAAACACTTCTTTCGCTCAATGAAAATGGATTATCAAGCGATCATTGCGGGTACCGTTGGGATCGAAAATACTTACGGCACGGTAGTTGGCGTAATCAAGCCGGACAAGATGAGCTACGCGCGCTTCTCGACCGACGATACTTCCGGCAGGATGCGCGGGTATGTAGGCGAGGGCAGATTCACCGATGATCCTCTGAATACTTTCGGCGGTGCGGGCGTGGTTGAGATTCCGAAGATGCAAAAACTCTTGCGCTACATCTGCGAGACCGGATTCGAACATCACGTTGCCGCGAATCTTTCTACCGTGGCATCCGCGGTTTACGAGGCATCCACAAGATATTTTGGCTGGGATATGTACTGGCATGAACGCAACGACGGATATTAAGCCCGAATGTTAAAGACGGAGATTAACGACGGATCGTAACGACGGACACTTCTGATGGCCATTGTGGCGGGAGTTGATTTTGGAACATTGAGCGTTCGCGTCGCTATCGTGGACAGCGAGCGCGGAGTCCTGGACTCTGCCGTCGTCGAATATCCTCTGCATCGTAAACGCGAAGATCCCGAATACGCGACTCAGTCCCACGAAGATCACATGGCTGCGCTGGCCGCCGCAACCCGCGAGGCGGTGAAAAAAGCCGGCATTCGCGGCGATCAAGTGCTGGCGATAGCCCTCGACACCACCGGCTCTTCTGTAATTCCCGTTGATAAGAAGATGCAGCCGCTCGGCGAGTACTACCTCTGGTGCGATCACCGCGCCAAGGGCGAAGCAGCGGAGATCACCGAAGCCGCCCATCGCGAAAATCTTGAAGCCATCAAGTGGTGCGGAGGCGTTTACTCGTCCGAGTGGGGATTCTCCAAGCTGCTGCACTGGCTTCGCCATAATCCTGCCAAGCAAAGTGATTTCGGCTCCGCGTTCGAACATTGCGACATGGTTGCCGCAACTCTCTCTGGCATCACCGATCCTAAAAAGGCGAAACGCAGCATATGTGCCATGGGACACAAGTGGATGTGGAACTCTGGGCTCGGCGGCCTGCCGCCTGAGGAATTCCTCGTCAGAGTTGATCCTTTATTAAAGGGTGTCAGGGAAAAACTTCAGGGCGAGTATGCGACTTCTGACCAGATTGCAGGAACTCTCTCCCCGTACTGGGCGGAAAAACTGGGACTCAAAGCCGGAATCCCAATTCCAGTCGGCGCATTCGATGCCCATTGGGACGCCATCGGCGCCGGATGCCGCACCGATGACATGGTCAACGTCATTGGCACCTCCACCTGCATCATCGGCATCACGCCGTGCGTGAATCTTGTCCCCGGCGTTTGCGGAGTGGTGCAGGGAAGTGTTCATCCTCTGCGGACGGGAATCGAGGCCGGGCTTTCCGCCGTGGGCGACATCTTCAACGCGATCGCCGCTCGCGCCGGAACAGACGTGCAGACTCTCAGCCGTGGTTTAGAAAGCTATCGCGCCGGCCAGACCGGATTACTCCGCATGACGTGGGACAATGGCGACCGCACCGTGCTGGTGAATCCCAATCTTCGCGGCATTACGCTGGGCTGGAATTTGCAGAGTACTGCGCAGGATGAATTGTTTGCCGCCATTGAGGGCACTGCTTTTCACACGCGCGTCATTCTCGATCGCATGGCCGAGAACGGTGTGCACATTAAACGCGTGATCAACGCAGGTGGAATCCCACAGAAAAACGATGTGCTCAATCACGTTTACGCCGACGTATTGGGACGTCCAGTCCTGGTCCCAAGCAAGAACGTTGTGAGCCTGGGGTCCGCGATTTTTGCATTTCTTGCAGCCGGAACGTTCAAGACGGTCGAAGAGGCTCAGGATAAGATTTGCCCGTCCCACAAAGTATTCGCTCCGGATAAATCGCAGCAATCCGTGTACGATTCTCTGTATGATTTGTACCGAACCCTTTACTTCGCATTCGGATCTCCCGCTACGGGAGCCCTCGGACGTGTGCTGCCGGCATTGATTCGCACCGCAGAACAGGTAAATAAGAGTTTGGAAAGCAAAGCTTCGTGAATAGAACTTGCAATTCAATTCTTCTGCTAAAAAGAGTTATGGAGGCCACACAATGAAGTTGAACGTGCCAATAGTTGCCATTCTGCTGGTTTCTCTATTAACTGTGAACGGGTGGAGTGCACAAGGAAAAAAATCAACTATGCAAAAGCAAGACTTTGGGAAGACGGACGATGGTCAGCAGGTGGATCTGTATACGCTGACCAATGCTAAGGGGATGCAGGTCGCTATCACGAATTTTGGGGGCACGATTGTGTCCATCAAGGTCCCAGACAAGAAGGGAAATATCGAGGACGTGGTTCTGGGCTATGACGATGTTTCCGGCTATCAGGGCGGAAAAGCATATTTCGGCGCGACGATCGGCAGGTATGGCAATCGTATTGGCAAGGCGCAATTCGTGCTCGATGGGAAAACATACACCCTGCCGCACAATGATGGCGTCAACACGCTGCACGGGGGGGTAAAAGGTTTTAGTCAACACGTTTGGACCGCAAAAGACGTTTCCAAACCCACTGGACAGGCATTGCAGTTGACTTACCTGAGCAAAGACGGAGAAGAAGGATTTCCGGGAAATCTGTCGGCAAAAGTAGTCTTCATTCTGTCCAATACCACGAACGAATTGACAATTGATTACAGCGCGACCACCGACAAAGATACCGTCGTCAATCTAACCAACCATTCTTATTTCAATTTATCGGGCAAGGGCGAGGGCGATATTCTGGGAACTGAGCTCACGCTTCACGCGTCGAAATTTACTCCGGTGGATTCGACACTGATTCCCACTGGAGAATTACGCCCGGTGAAAGGCACGCCATTCGATTTCACCAAATCAACTGCCATCGGCGCGCGCATCAATCAGGATGATGAGCAATTAAAGCTCGCAGGAGGCTACGACCACAACTGGGTTCTGGACACGGGGAAGACCGTTTCCTTGCACCTCGCGGCGCAAGCCTACGATCCCACCAGCGGACGCGAGCTTGAAGTATTGACCACCGAACCCGGTATCCAGTTCTACACCGGCAATTTTCTCGACGGCACCATTCACGGCAAAGGCGGCAAAGTTTATAACAAGCATGCAGCCTTTTGTCTGGAGACGCAGCATTTCCCCGACTCACCAAACCATCCCAAATTCCCCTCGACCGAGTTAAAACCGGGAGAGCGATATCACACGATGACGGTATTCAAATTTTTGACGAAGTAGAGACGAGGCACTTTTAACCGGTCTCGAATTAATGTGAGACGTCATCCTGAGCTTGCGAAGGATCCCGCGTGTAGTGGACAGGTATTAACGTGGGGCACGCGCGATCCTTCGTTCTAGATCCGGCCAAGCACCAGCAGAATAACAACTATAAGAAGTATCAGCCCTAACCCGCCTGTCGGAGCATAACCCCACTGTCGGCTATGCGGCCACCGTGGCAATGCGCCAAGAAGGGCCAAAACCAAAATCACAATCAAGATAGTTCCAAGCATTCTTATTCCTTTCCTGCTCGGTTGAGTTTCACCGAGTGCAGCCTCTCCCGAAGCTGCACCCGATAGACCCTCTACATCGAGATGCTGATTGCAATTCCGACGTCGGGATACCTGCGGTCGTACATGTAATAACCATTGTCCACGTAAGTGACGTAAACATCGTCGTTATCGTACCAATCATTTCCCCAGGATTCGGGCCACGGATCAACGGCACTGATCCAGTAGCCGTTGTATTGAAAGCGCGGGTATCCGCCGACAACCAGGAAGGGAAGACCCCCGATTCGGAACCCATGCTCCGGGCCGAAGTATCCACGGAACCGGTCGCCAGGGACGCGGTATCCACGGTAGCCGCCACGTTGTTGCCATGTGCGATGGTCTGACTGCCAGTTTTGTGCGCGGTGCTGTTGCCATGCGCTCTGCTCCACATGTTGCTGTTCCTGTGTGCGTTGCGGTTGTTGATTGGATCGCTGTTGCTGGGCACGTTGTGACTGCTGGTTCTGATTCTGCCTCTGCTGTTGCTGAGCCTGCTGTGACTGTTGCCAGGATCGGCCTACCTGTTGCTGTCGTTGTGCCTGCTGTGTCTGCTGACTCTGTTGCTGCTGTTGTTGAGCACGCTGTTGCGGTTGTTGGTTTTGATGTGACGATTGTT
>DASYGR010000363.1:0-14509 GCA_035999525.1 Terriglobales bacterium | reverse complement strand
CGGCGCAATTCCTGCCGCTTGCGATTGACGGCACGCTGCAATTCGTCCAGCAATGCGCGGTCGTGCTCGGTTACGGCATCAACCAGACAGGAAAGAGGCAGGGAAGGGTTCGCAGCGGATTGCAGCAAGCGGTTGAGGTTCACTCCAAGAACTGCGCGGTAAAACGTCTGCTCGTCCTGCTTCAGACGATACCGAAATGCCTGTCCCTGGGCATCGGTAGCACGAGTCAGAAATCCCTTTTTGTACAACCGGTCCAAGGTTGTCATGACCGTGGTGTAGGCGGCCTCAATTTTTCCTGAGTCCAGCAGTTCACGGACTGTCGCATCTCTCCGCTGGCACAACAAAGCGAGCAGGTGCGTTTCCAGTGGGCCCAGTTGAGGCTGCATTGAACCCGATTTTTTGGCTGAGCTCATCGAGCTGTTCTCTAAAGATCACTAGCTTACGTCACCCAGCTTCAATACACCAATCGCACCATAATCTGTAGCGAGCGAGCGGGCAGTTGGTTGGTGATTCCAGTGAGAGGCAGCCCGAGAGCGGCACTCAGCACCGGGTACTGCGGCCTGGCTCTGATCGCTTATTTGCCCTTTGAGGGTTGCTGTGTCGGGAGCCTGGGCCGCCATTCGGCCAACGAAAATGGCCAAGACGAGAAAGAAAAACACAGGGGCACAATATTTTCGGAGTACGGCGCAACCGGTAAGTTGATGCATGACCGCTTAGGTTAGCCCGTGCGGATGGACTACTACCACTCTAGTATCCGAGCCGCTGCCGGAAGCTACTGAAAATTCTGCGATGAAAATTCGAGGTTAATTGCACATCTGAATGCGAGCAAAATGACTCACTCGCCAGACATATGATTCGGGGCCGTTTGTAAGGTTTCTTTCGATTTCGACGCGGGCTACCACGCCCTCGTTGACTGAATTCGAGCGTCTTAGTATGCTGGATACATGCGTGTAAGCTCCATTCCGGCAGGCCCGTGTTGTTGTACGCGGGCGCCGGTGTGTGGGTAGCGCAGTAGTTTTTCCGTAACCCACCCGCCGCAAATCGGGTGGGTTTCTTTTTGCAAAAAACTTGCCCGACGAGCTTCGGGCGATTCCGCAGTTCCGCCCCGGTAAACCCGGGAGCCTGATCTTATGAGGAGAAAATAATGAGCACAGATACTGCAACGACTGCAGCACCGCAGGCCCTCCGCATCAACGACACCGCACCTGATTTCACCGCTGATACCACGCAAGGCAAGATTAATTTTCACGAGTGGATCGGCGACGGATGGGCGATTCTTTTTTCCCACCCGAAAGATTTCACTCCGGTTTGCACAACCGAACTTGGAACCATGGCGGGACTTCAGCCCGAATTCGCCAAACGAAATACCAAGATCATCGGACTCAGCGTTGATCCTGTAAGCAGTCACAGCAAGTGGGCGGTTGATATTGAGGAAACTCAGGGTCACAAAGTGAAATATCCAATGATCGGCGATCCGGAACTGAAAGTGGCGAAGCTTTATGGCATGTTGCCAGCGTCGAGCGGGACCACTTCGGAAGGCCGCACGCCGAATGACAACGCGACCGTTCGTACCGTGTTTATAGTTGGTCCCGACAAAAAGATTAAGCTCCAGCTCATTTATCCGATGAGCGCAGGCCGAAACTTTGACGAAGTGCTGCGAGTGCTTGATGCGTTGCAGCTCACGACCAAGCATAAGGTCTCTACTCCGGCGAACTGGAAGCCAGGAGATGACGTGATCATCAGCGGCGCAGTTTCCAACGAAGAGGCGCAGAAGTTATATCCTGCTGGTTGGAAGACGCTGAAGCCGTATTTGCGCGTGGTCGCTCAACCGAAGTAGCGCTCTTGGATTTTCAAAGATAGGCCGCCCTTTCGCGGGTTTCCAGTAGTGGACGGCCTATCGCCTCACCCAAGAGCAGGAAAGTCTTGTTTTCAATCATGTTTGGCTGCCGGATCCAGCAAACCCGATCTGCGGCAATGGAATCTAACCTCTACGTTAGAACTTATTAGCTACGGGATTTGGATTTTTTTTGCCTGTACTTGAGGCCATTGTGGCGGAACGAGTTTGGAAAGTCGAAGACCTGTCGGCAAGCAAGACGTTGAAGTTCTTGCAGCTAATCCTTGAGGACTATCATCCGCGCGATTTCACCATCCAACTGTGGGATGGAACCGAATGGCTCCCCGAGAAGAGTCAGTTCCATCGTTTCACCTGGAAAATTAGCAATCCTGACGCGTTGAGGGGAGTGATTCTCTCACCAAACCGCCAAGTCTCTCTCGCTGAGGCATACGTGCGCGGCGACTTCGATATTGAGGGCGATATCGA
Organism: Terriglobales bacterium; assembly: GCA_035999525.1. GTDB lineage: Bacteria > Acidobacteriota > Terriglobia > Terriglobales > Acidobacteriaceae > PALSA-188. The sequence continues at coordinate 12,189 of DASYGR010000363.1, read as the reverse complement.
GGCTATATTTCCTCTCGCCGATTTCCTCATCCATAAGGAGTGGAAGGTCAAAGGGAAAGTACGATTGGCAAGGATGTTCGCGGGTTTGTCCGCCTCAACTTCACCACCTGCTGTTAGGGATGAAGCCCATCTTCAGGGGCATCCCCATTCGAAAAGCCGTGATCGGCAAGCGATTCATTATCATTACGACGTTTCCAACGATTTTTATAAGCTGTGGCTCGATCAGAACATGGCCTACTCTTGCGCTTATTTTCAGAGCCCCGATGAAGATATAGACACTGCGCAATTGCGAAAGTTCGATTACATCTGCCGCAAGCTTCGCCTCACAGCGGGCGAGCGGCTTCTGGATATTGGCTGCGGATGGGGTGGATTAATGTTATTTGCCGCGCAGAAATACGGCGTCCGAACAGTGGGTATCACCCTGAGCGAGCAGCAGTTGGAATTCGCCCAAGCCCGGATCGTTAGCATGGGTTTGTCCGATCGGTGCGAAGTTCGCCTGCTCGACTATCGCGACTTAGACGAGCCTGCGGCTTATGACAAGGTCGTGAGCGTAGGGATGGTGGAACACGTTGGGGAATCAAATCTGGCGGAGTATTTTCAACAGGCGTTTCATATGCTGCGCCCCGGCGGAGTTTTCCTGAACGTGGGAATCGGGAGAGCTGGGAATCGGCCGATTGAAAATGAACCGGCGTTTACAGATGTATATATTTTCCCCGATGGTGAGCTGGAGTCCGCTGCCACGATGCTTGCGAATGCCGAGCGTGCTGGATTTGAGGTGCGCGATCTGGAGAATCTCCGCGAACACTATTGCCTGACCGCGAAGCAGTGGCTCCGCCGCCTGGAAGCGCATGCCAAAGAGGCGGAAGCGATTGTTGGCGAAATCAAATATCGCATGTGGCGTTTGTATCTGGCGGGATCGGCCTACTACTTTCAGAGGGGATGGCTGGATTTATATCAATCCCTGCTGGTTAAGAATCAGAACGGCCATAACGACTTGCCGTTAACCCGCGAAGACTGGTATTGCGGAAGCGGTCTCGGAATTTCCGGCTGAGATATCCGCACCGGTTTGCAGACGCCCGGCTTCGCGGTATCTTAGTAGCATGCAAAGTAGCATGCAACTCCGGGGATGCGGTACAGCTCTTGTAACTCCGTTTCGTCAGGACGGTTCCATTGACGAGGCTGCTCTGCGAAATCTGGTCGCGTGGCAGGTGGAATCCGGCATTGATTTTCTCGTCCCCTGTGGCACCACTGGTGAAACCCCTACCCTCTATCATGACGAATGGTTGCGGGTTATTGCGATCACTGTCGAAACGGCTGCGGGACGCGTCCCCATCGTTGCCGGGGCGAGCTCGAACTCAACCCAGGACGCGGTTGCGAAAGCGAAAGAGATCTCCGCGATGGCCGGAGTAGATGCGATTCTTACCGCCTCTCCGTATTACAACAAGCCCACACAAGAAGGCCAGTATCAGCATTTTCGTGCGATTGCCGAGGCGGTCAATAAACCGATCATTCTATACAACGTCCCCAGCCGCACCGGAGCGAATATTGAGCCTGCGACTCTGGCCAGGCTGGCCGAGTTGCCCAACATGGCGGGCGTGAAAGAAGCCAGCGGCGATATGACTCAAGTCGCCGAGATGTGCAATCTGGTGCCGGACACTTTTCTTATCTTCTCTGGCGACGATGCTGTGACGCTCCCAGTGATTGCCCTGGGCGGCGTGGGGATTATTTCCGTGGCCTCAAATGAGATTCCGCGCGAGATGGCGCAGATCGCCCGGCTTGCATTCAATAACGAGTGGGGAGAAGCACGCCGACTTCATCGAAAATATTTGCCGTTGATGCGCGCCAATTTTATCGAGTCGAACCCGGCGCCGGTTAAGGCTGTTCTGGCGATGATGGGGAAAATCGAAGAAGTTTACCGGCTCCCGATTGTTCCGATGCGGCGGGACACGCGCGCCAAGTTACAGAAAATCGCGGCTGAAGTCGGCCTGCTTCCGAAAAAAGCGGCTGAAGCGCCCGCACCCGTGAACTTTTATATTTACGAGAACTGGGCGGCTGGCCCGCATAAGATTGTTCTGCACCGGTCGAATTGCAATCAATGTAATCCCAACGGACATGCTTCGGGCGAAGCGTCCAATCATTCGCGATGGCATGGTCCTTTCCACTCTTTGGATGAAGCTCGCGACGCTTCGCGTGCCATCCCTTCGGTTCTGATTCGGAGTGAATGTAAGTGCATTTGAGATTTGAGATTTGAGATTGCAGATTAAGATGCGAACAATTCTGACCTCTACAATCTAATATCTGCAATCCGTCAGCGCTTCTCATATACTTCCTCCTCATGCAATCTCTTCAGTCTTCGATCGAACACCTCGCGTCGCGTCCTGAGGTAGAACGCGAGTCCGATGCCCGTCAGATTTTCATGGATTTTCGCGATGCGCTCACCGAAGGCAAGATTCGTGCCGCGGAAAAGATAGATGGTCAATGGAAGGTAAATATCTGGGTAAAGCAGGGCATTCTGCTGGGATTCCGTCTTGGCGAACTCAGCAAGATGGGTGAAGACGTGAGCCTCTCATTCGTGGATAAAGATACGTTTCCCGCACGGCGGTTCACGGTAAGAGATCGAGTGCGAATCGTTCCCGGCGGATCATCCGTGCGATTGGGGGCGTACGTCGCGCCGGGAGTGATTTGCATGCCGCCTATGTTCATCAATGTTGGAGCATACGTGGATGAAGGCACTATGGTGGATTCACACGCGCTCGTGGGTTCTTGCGCGCAAATCGGCAAACGGGTGCATTTGAGCGCAGCGGCGCAAATCGGCGGTGTTTTGGAGCCGGTGAGTGCGGTTCCCGTAGTGATCGAGGATGATGTCCTGGTCGGCGGGAATTGCGGAGTTTATGAAGGGACGCTGGTTCGCACTCGGGCGGTCCTGGGCGCCGGAACAATCCTGACCCGTTCGACTCCAATTTATGATATTGTGCGCGGTGAAATATACCGGGCGACGGCTGAGAAAGCACTGGAGGTCCCTGAAAACGCGGTAGTTGTGCCAGGTTCACGTGCGGTAAGGAAAGGCCATGCGGCCGAGTGGAACCTGTCTTTATACGCGCCGGTGATCGTAAAATATAGAGATGAGAAGACGGATCGGGGTACGGAGTTGGAGGATTGGCTGCGCTAGAGAGGTTATGCATATGGGCACCCGATACAACAGAGAGTCTCGAATCCCTCGTCTAATCGCCGGCTCGACGATATGAAAAGCGCGCGCCTCCAATCCGTGGCAAAGCTTATCGGGATCATTTGCCCTTTGTTCCTCATGTGGGCGCAGATCGGGGTCGCGCAGAATTCGGCTAACTCATCTATTCAATTGGTGCGCGAGGCCGTCCACAACGAGATCAGCAACAGTCGTAGCGGCCCGAATTTCATGTTTCGAGAAGTGAGCCAGGGATCGGATGGCTCGAAAACTAAGTTGCTCGTTGAAACACGGGACGCAATGGCGGGGCTGTTGATTGCTACTAATGGGCATCCTCTGACCGCCGATCAACGGCAGGCGGAACAAAAGCGGCTGGAGCACCTGGTGAACGACCCTGGCGATCTGGATAAGAAGTGCAAGCGCGAAAAAGAAGACGCCGAGCGCACCCAGCGGATCATGGGCGCGTTCCCCGAAGCGTTCTTGTATGAAGAAGATGGAACCGCCTCTGGCGAAGAGGGTCTCGGAGCACCGGGTGACCCGCTAGTTCGTCTGAAGTTCCGGCCCAATCCCAAGTATTCGCCTCCATCGCACGTGGAACAGATTCTCACGGGTCTACAAGGGACCATGCTTATTGACGGCAAGCAGCACCGCATCGCGAAAATTGATGGCACACTGATGAAGGAAGTGGGCTTTGGATGGGGAATCCTCGGTCACCTCGATCGCGGCGGTCATTTCATCGTGCAGCAGGGCGACATGGGCGGAGGACATTGGGAAATCACGCGCATGGATCTGTCATTTACAGGCAAGGCTCTTTTTTTTAAGACTCTGAACATTAAAGACCAGGAAGTTTACAGCGATTTTCAACCAGCCCCTCGCGGGCTGACATTCGCTCAGGGCGTGGAATTACTGAAAAAGCACCAAGCATTAATCGCCCAAAATCAGCCACCGGAAAGATAAAACAGACAACAATCTATGTTACAAACGCGGCTTGCTGCGTTCCGAATGCAAGATTTAGCTACGTCTCTGCGATTATTTTGTACTGATTCCCAACACTTCTTTACGGATGGTTACTCTTTCAATCAAGTTTTCCCTTACTGCGTATCGAGTGCCCGGTTTATCAGAAATCTGAATCGTTCCGCGTGGTGTGACCTCGACCTCGGGTTCAATAATGTCTTCTTGCCAATAACGTTTTGAAGCCGAAACATCGCCCGGGAGCTTGAAATTCCCCAATGTGGACAGAGCAATATTGTGTGCGCGGCCGATTCCGGATTCGAGCATTCCTCCGCACCATACCGGGATGTTGTTCGATTCGCAAACGTCGTGAACTTTTATTGCTTCGGTAAAACCGCCGACCCGGCCCACTTTTATGTTTATGATCCGGCAGGCGCCGGTTTCGATGGCCTGTTCCGCATCGCGGGCGTGATGGATGGATTCATCCAGACAGATGGCGGTTTTCAGTTGGCGTTGTAGTTGAGCGTGAAAATAAATGTCGTCATCCCAGAGCGGCTGTTCGATCATGAGCAGATTAAATTGATCGAATTGGCGCAGATAATCTATATCGGAGAGAGTGTAGGCGGAGTTGGCGTCGCAGCTGAGCGTAATGCCTGACCATCGTGCGCGAATCTTTTCGAGCACTTTTAAATCCCATCCCGGCTTAACTTTGACTTTGATTCGTTGATAACCCGCAGCTAGTTCGATTTCAATTTTATTGAGCAGTTGTGGGATTGAATCCTGGATGCCGATGGAAACTCCGCATGGAACTTCTCGGAGCGTCCCGCCCAGCAATTTCCACAAAGGGATTTGCTTCTGCTTCGCTTCTGCATCCCACACCGCATTTTCTAGAGCAGCTTTGGCCATTCGGTGGCCACGAATTCTGGCCATCAATGGAACGCAGGCGCTCGCCGATTTAAGCTCTCGGCCAAGGATGGCGGGGACCAGATATTTTCCCATCGTCGCCCAAGCGGTCTCAGACCATTCCGAGCTATAAAATGGGCCATCGTCGGCGACACATTCTCCCCAGCCGTCAACACCATCGCAATGCGCGGTCACGAGAATGAGGCGGCGGCTCGAGATCCGTCCAAAGCTCGTTTCGAAGAAATGGACGAGCGGCATCTGAATTTCGCGTAGCGTGATGGCTTCTACTTTCATGCAAGAAAACACGTAAGACAGCCGCCCTCGGTTGTCCAATTGGGTGAGGCTCAACAGATTGTATGGAAAAAGATAAAAGAATGCGTTGGGAAGTTGTGTCTTGGCATTCTATTTGCGAAATTAGCTGCGGAGCTTTGCTCCGTCTGGACAGCCGGGGGCGGCTGTCCCTACGTGGGCGATTCTGATTTCTTGGCCTGTTGCCATAGAAACTCCAGTTCTTCCATTGTTGCTTGCTCTGGAGTTTTGCCCTTGAGATGGAGCTGCTGTTCCATACACTGAAAGCGGCGCCTAAATTTTCGGTTGGTTTTCTTCAACGCGGATTCGGGATCAACTGACAAATGTCGCGCGAGATTGACGAGCACGAAGAAGAGATCACCCACTTCCTGTTCAACGCGTGCGGTTTTCTTTTCAGGAGGTTGTTCCAGTTCGTCCTGAAGCTCCCGAATCTCTTCCTGGAGTTTGTCGAACAGCCCGGTCACATCAGGCCAGTCGAAGCCGACTTTGGAAGCCCGCGAACCAAGCTTATGCGCTTCGAGTAGCGCCGGCATGGCCACCGATACTCCGTCCAGTAGCGACGCTGCGCCGTTGCCAGCGGGATCATCAGACTGTTTTTCGGCCTTTTCTTTTTTCTTGATGGCTTCCCAATTCCGCAGCACATCGGAAGAGGTCTCCGCCTTTACGTCACCAAACACGTGCGGATGGCGGCCAGTCAATTTATCGCAAAGCCGGTCCAATACGTCATCAATGGAGAATTTCCCATCTTCCCCTGCCATTTGGGAGTAAAACAGCACTTGAAGCAGGAGATCGCCGAGTTCTCCGGGCAATTCGTTCCAGTCACGATTATCAATGGCATCCAGAACTTCATAGGTTTCCTCTACCGTATATGGTTTGATGGAATCGAAAGTCTGCTCACGATCCCATGGGCATCCGCCTGGGCCGCGAAGGCGAGCCATGATTGAGACTGCGCGTTGGAAACGCTCTCCTGTAGTTGGCATATGTGAAACCAATTTAAATCAGGCCGGCAATTGAGGCAAAAGTACGCAGCCATTGGCGGAGGTTTGGCATTAATCGTGCCTGCGTATAAGACAATCCTCTCGCAGACCCCCTCAGCGAAGAGGAATTTGAGCCCTCCTCCTACTGTGAAATTATGAGCCCGGCCGACACCGGGCTCTTCATTTTTTGTGGGAATGCTTTACGCACAGTTGCAATGCAGTGAAGGGCACGCTCGTGGGGGAACTTCGGCAGACTGCGAAAGAACTTCATCCCAGGGCTTTGAAAGGGCACGGCTTCCAGCCGCGCCGCAAGAAGTTGCCTTGATCGTCGGCGCGGCTAAGAGCATCGCCCTTTCAAGCGTAGTCGCAAAGCGGCAACTTTTCGCAACCCGTCTGGTCTTAGCTAGGCTCCCGAAAATAAACGGTTGGAACCAGTCGTCCTCGTTTTGTGAGAGTGCCGATGTTTCGGCATCCCTGCCGTCTATTCGGCTTTAAGGAAAATTCCCGCCAGCGGTGGAATCGTCAACGTAAGTGAAAAAGGTCGCCCATGCAGCGGTTCGGCTTCTGCCTGTTTGCCCCCGATGTTCCCCCAGCCGGCTCCGCCGTACTCCTGTCCGTCGCTATTGAGAAGTTCCCGCCAGAATCCGCCAGATGGAACGCCTAGCCGGTAAGGCTGCCTGGGCACAGGAGTGAAGTTGAAGACGGCAAGAATCGTATCTTTCGGCGACGTGCCCTTCCGCAGTAGGGAAAGCACGCTCGACGCGCTATCGTTGCAGTCTACCCATTCAAATCCAGCGGGATCACTGTCAAAAACATGCATGGCGGGCTCGCTCTGATACATACGGTTCAGTTGCTCTACCAAGTTCTGAATACCTCGATGGCTGGCATGTACTAACAAATCCCAATCCAGACTGCGATCATGGGACCACTCCCGCCATTGCGCGAATTCGTCCCCCATAAACAGGAGTTTTTTCCCTGGCTGGGCAAACATATAGGCGAATAGGAGCCTAAGGTTGGCGAATTTCTGCCACAAGTCGCCCGGCATTTTGTCGAGCAAGGAGCCCTTCCCATGCACGACCTCATCATGCGAGAGAGGCAACACAAAATTCTCGGTGTAGCCATACAGCATGCGGAAGGTCAGCGTGCCCTGGTGATATTGCCGATGAATGGGATCGTGCGAAAAGTACTGGAGCGTGTCGTGCATCCATCCCATATCCCATTTCATTCCGAAACCAAGACCACCCAAATAAATTGGCTTCGAAACCATAGGCCACGCCGTAGATTCCTCGGCGTACATTTGAATTCCGGGATACGACTTATAAGCTTCCTCATTGAGTTGCCGCAGAAAATCAATCGCGTCGAGATTTTCGCGGCCCCCGAATTTATTTGGAATCCATTCACCGGCCTTGCGCGAATAATCCAAATAAAGCATGGAGGCGACGGCATCTACTCGCAGACCGTCGGCATGGTATCGATCCAACCAGAACATGCCGCTCGAAAGCAGGAAGCTGCGCACCTCGTTGCGGCCATAGTTGTAGATATAAGTGTTCCAGTCGGGATGAAAACCCAGGCGGGAATCCGCATGCTCGAATAAATGGGTTCCATCGAAATAGGCAAGCCCGTGCTCATCAGAAGGGAAGTGCGACGGAACCCAATCCAGGATGACGCCGATGCCGCGTTGATGGAGATAATCCACCAGATACATGAAATCCTGCGGTGTTCCGTAACGCGACGTCGGCGCAAAATAGCCGGTGGTCTGATATCCCCAGGAGCCATAGAAAGGGTGTTCCATGACCGGCAAAAGCTCGACGTGCGTGAACCTGAGGCGCTCGAGATGCTCGGCGAGTCGCGGAGCAAGTTCCCGATACGTCAACGACCGCGCATTTTCTTCGGGGACGCGCATCCAGGACCCAAGATGCACTTCGTAGATCGAGATTGGCGCTTGCAGAGAATCTTTTTCTGCCCGGTGCTGCATCCACTTCTGATCGGACCATTCATAGTCCAAATCCCAGACAATGGAAGCAGTACGCGGAGCGATTTCGTGATAAATACCGAAGGGGTCCATCTTGTCGGCGGTATATCCTCGCGCATTCGAAACGATGTGAAATTTGTAGGTTGCGCCCTTGCCGGGGCCCGGGACAAATCCCTCCCAGATGCCGGAACTCGCGTGCGGATGAAGAAAATGTGATCGCGGATTCCATCCGTTGAAATCGCCGATTACCGAGACCTCGCGCGCGTTGGGCGCCCAAACGCCAAACGCGACTCCAGTTTCGTCGCCAACTTTAGTAAGGTGAGCGCCCAAACTTTTGTAGGCTTGATACTGCCGGCCCTCGTTGAACAGGTAAACATCCTGATCAGTGAGAATATTTTTTCGTGGAACTCTTTGAGTCGCGGCTTCGCTGGATTTAATCATTTGAAGTGGTCGCAATTCCTACTTGGACAACGCACGATCCAAAAATCAGCTTACTGAGATGCGCCTTTTAGTGTATCGGAGAGTCGGCAATCGTGAGATTCTGCCACCGGTACGGTTGTTCCGTAAAGAATGCTGATGCTAGACTGCGTGTTGCCTCTCCTTTTACCTAACCTCGGGGTCCCCAGCTAAATGCCAGTTCTGCGAGTGGTCATTCTATGGCACCAGCACCAGCCATTCTACAAAGACTTGGTCACAGGTCAGTATCGGCTGCCTTGGGTGCGCCTGCACGCCTTAAAAGATTATTACGGAATGGTGAAACTGCTGGATGAGTTTCCGCAAGTCCATCAGACTTTCAATCTGGTTCCGTCGCTGATTACGCAAATCCAAGATTATGTAGCGGGAACGGCACAGGATCCATTTTTAGAAGTAGCAACGAAGCCCGCCGGTGACCTAACTTCGGATGAGCGCCGGTTTGCCCTGCGATATCTTTTCCAGGCCAACCAGGCAAACATGATCGCGCGGTATCCGAGATATCAGGAATTGTGGGAAACCTTGCGGAGCGCGGATCTCGATCCGCAGCGGGCCGACAAATATTTTCACGTGCAGGATTTTACCGACCTTCAGGTGCTTTCGCAGATCGCGTGGTTCGACGAGTTTTTTCTGGACGATCCTGAGATGGTGGCGCTGGTCAAGAAAGGCCGGAATTACACACTCGAAGATCAAGGGTTCGTTATCGCCCGGGAGCGCGAACTCCTGGCCAAGGTTCTTCCAGCACACGCCGATGCGGCGAAAAAGAGACAAATCGAAATCTCAACTTCGCCTTTTTATCATCCAATTCTGCCTTTGGTTTGCGACACGAATATAGGGGCGGTTTCCGCGCCCGGGCTACCGCTGCCTCAAAATCGTTTTCGCCATCCTGAAGATGCTCGAGAGCAAATTCAAAGAGGACTCGATCTTCATCAGGAAGTTTTCGGAATCAGGCCTAAAGGGATGTGGCCTTCGGAGGGAAGCGTTTCCGAAGAAGTTATAGGTATTGCATCCAGTCTTGGCCTGAACTGGATGGCTACTGACGAAGAGGTATTGGGGCGAACCCTGGGAATCTCATTCTCCCGCGACGGTTCAGGACGCCTGCCCCAGGAAGCTGGCCGCAAGCTTTATACGCTGTACCGATATGAAAGCGACCAGGCTGCGATGCATCTGGTCTTTCGCGATCACACGATTTCGGATTTGATTGGATTTGTTTATTCCGGCATGCCCCCGCAAGATGCCGCCAATCACCTTATCAGCAGCATTCAGGAAGCCGCGAATCCGGTTCTCGCCAGCGGACGCGATGCATTGGTTTCAATTATTTTGGACGGCGAGAACGCGTGGGAATACTTTCCGCGGTCGGGCCGGGAGTTTTTGCGCCGATTTTATGATCGTCTCGACCAAAAGTCTGGAATCGAGGCGGTGACAATATCCGAGGCGATCGAACGACATCTCAATGTTGAGAAACTGAACTCGCTGGTTCCAGGCTCATGGATTCGGGCGAATTTTAACGTTTGGATCGGTGCTCGTGAAGATAATCGCGCATGGGATTATCTTGATAATGCCCGGAATTTCTATACCCGGGTTTCCCTGAATTGCACCCCAGAACAAAGTAAATTGGCATACGAAGAACTTCTGATTGCTGAAGGTAGCGATTGGAACTGGTGGTACGGTCCCGAACATTCGTCGGCCAATGACCGGGAATTTGACGAACTCTATCGCAAACATCTATCGAATGTTTATCAGGCTTTGGGAGCGATTCCGCCGGATTATCTTGCACAACCAATCAATCGCACCGGCGCCAACCCGCTTTTCACGCCGCAAAGCTCTCACATTCATCCGCGAATTACCGGAGACTCGGTACGCTACTTTGAGTGGATGGGGGCTGCTGTCTACACTCCCGACCGCCGCGCCGGGGCGATGCATGGCAAACAGTTCCTGCTGGACACAATTTATGTGGGCACGGACGAAGCTTTCGTTTACGGACGGTTGGATTTTGTCGAGGAGTTTTCGAAAGGTGATTTTGAAGTGGTCGTGAATGTCGAGCCGGCCGGTTTGGGCCAGCCCGATTCCTCGCACTCATTGAGGCTCGATGTCGCAGTAGCCGGCGGGACGATTCAATCCTGGAACTTGTGCGCGCAGGATCAGCCGGAAGCCGTTATTACTTCGGCGCAGTCTCAGGATAACTTGCAGGTGGCTCTGGGCCGAAGTCTTGAATTCAGATTGCCGCTGGCATTGCTGTCTACTGCGCCACTAGGCCACGACGGATGCGGAGATGCGTCGGCCGTCACAAAATCGGCGGTGACAAAGCTTCGACTGCGAGTGAGCCTGTGGCAGAACCGACTGCCGGTAGATGCATTACCGGAAGAAGGATGGATTGAACTACAGGCTGAAGCCGAGGATGCGTGGCAATTGTGAGTGCGCACACGGCTGATATAATCGCAAGTTCCAAATAAATCAATATTTCAAGTCAAATCTCTCGTAATTGAACGGGAGAGTTCTGTCGGAGCACAATCCAGTGCAAATCGCACGAGCAGAAGGGAATTTTCATGAGCAATATTATTGACGTACGGGCACGCGAGGTTCTCGATTCTCGCGGCAATCCCACGGTAGAAGCCGAAGTCATTCTCGGCGATGGAACCCAAGCGCGGGCGATTGTGCCCAGCGGCGCTTCTACAGGAGAACACGAAGCCGTTGAGTTGCGCGACGGGGACAAGAAACGCTTCCTCGGCAGGGGCGTGCTGAAAGCCGTGGAGAATGTGAATGGAGAGATTGCCGAAGCCCTCGCCAATGTTGACGCCGCTGATCAGCGCGCAGTAGATAAAAAGATGATTGAACTTGACGGCACGGCGAATAAAGGGCGCCTTGGAGCCAATGCGATTTTGGCTGTGTCCATGGCCGTCGCCCGGGCATCAGCCATCTATTTCCAGCTGCCGCTCTATCGCTATCTCGGAGGCGCAGGAGCTAACACTCTCCCTACGCCGATGATGAATATCCTCAACGGAGGCGCTCACGCCGACAACAACGTAGACTTTCAGGAATTCATGGTCATGCCGGTGGGCGCCAAGTCATTTTCTGAGGCGCTGCGCTGGGGAGTCGAAGTTTTTCATACGCTGAAAGGCGTGTTGAAAAAGCGTGGATACAACACCGCAGTTGGCGATGAAGGCGGATTCGCGCCATCGGTGAAGTCGAACGTCGAAGCCATTGAAGTTGTTCTCGAAGCCATTCAGCAGGCCGGATACAAACCCGGCACGGAAATTGCGATCGCGCTCGATCCGGCGGCCAGCGAGTTCTTTCAGGATGGCAAGTACGTTTTCAAGAAGTCTGATAAATCCGCGAAGAGCTCCGACGATATGGTTCGTTTCTGGGCAAAGTGGGTGAGTGATTATCCGATCGTCTCGCTCGAAGACGGGCTCGCAGAAAACGAT
>DASYGR010000354.1:0-17547 GCA_035999525.1 Terriglobales bacterium | reverse complement strand
GGAGAGATATTTATGATGACATCTGTGGGATCGAAGTCCGTGGGATCGAATATGAGATCGCAAATATTACGGGGTTCGTCTGCCATATTGATTGTGCTGGCGCTGGCCAGCGTATCCGCATTCTGCCAGAACGGCGTGACTGGCGACGAGGCAACTGGATACCGCATTCACGTGATCTCGCGCAGCACGCAAGCCGTGGATTACCGGCGCACTGGTTCCACTCACGTGAACCTCCGCGGTACCGACCTCATGCCTGAAGTCAAAGGCGAAGCAAAGGTGGAAAGCAGAACTGGGCGAATCGAGATTGACGCATCGTTGGAACACTTGCGTCCGCCAAGCACCTTTGGCTTGACCTATCTCACTTATGTCTTATGGGCGATCACGCCGCAGGGAGGCCCCAGGAATCTTGGCGAGTTGATCCCTAAAGACGGCCATGCCAGTTTAAAAGTGACTGCGGATTTACAGGCGTTCGCTTTGATCGTAACCGCGGAGCCATATTTCGCGGTTTCGCAACCAAGCGACCTTGTGGTGGCGCAAGACGTTATCCGCCAGGACACCAAAGGCAGGATCGAATCCGTCGAAGTGAAATATGAGTTACTGCCTCACGACTTCTACGCAGCGCAAGTTTCCCAAGTTCCCGAGTCAATTTTTGGTGTGGACAAGAAAATTCCGCTGGATCTGATCGAAGCCAGAAACGCACTTCGAATCGCCAAAGACGCTCATGCCGACCAATATGCAGCGTCCACTTATGCAAAGGCCCAGGCGGATCTGGATCAAGCCGAGGACTATTACCGCCGTAAACAGGGTATGGGTCCGATTGGCACCGTGGCCAGAGAGGCCAGCCAAACCGCCGAAGAAGCGCGAGTAATGACGTTAAAAGCCGAAGAAGACGAACGCAGGCAGCGCGAGAAAGACGCTGCGCGAAAGCGAGCCGAGGACGCGGAGGCAGAAGCACAGAGGCAGCAACAAGAAGCCGAAGCTCAGCAGCGAGCCGCGGTACAAGCGCAAGCCGCTGCCCAACAGGCCGAGGCAACAGCGCAGACAGAGGCTCAACAGCGCCAGGAAGCCGACGCCGCGCGAACTGCCGCCGAACAGGCTAAGGCGCAAGCTGACGAAGCTCGACAACAGGCAGACCAGGCCCGCCAACAAGCCGAAGCCGCACAACAACAAGCCGCACAGCAAGCTCAGGCCGCCGACCAGGCTCGCCAGCAGGCCGAGGCACAAACCGCTCAACTGCGTGCAAGGCTGCTTCAGCAACTCAATCAAGTCCTGCAAACCCGGGATACCGCACGGGGACTGATCGTAAGCATGCCGGATGTCCTGTTCGATACGGGGAAAGCCAATCTTAGGCCCGCCGCGCGTGAGCGCCTTGCGAAGGTCGCAGGGATTTTGCTCGCTTATCCCGATATTCGAGTCGAAATTGATGGTTACACCGACAGCACAGGGACGCTCGCTTTCAATGAAAAACTTTCTCAGGAGCGAGCCGCCGGAGTCGAATCGTATTTGGCTCAGGAAGGCGTTGCTGGAACTTCTATGACAACCCAGGGATTCGGTCCGAGTGATCCGATTGCCTCCAACTCCACTTCTGCGGGACGGCAACAAAACCGGCGCGTGGAGATGGTAGTCTCGGGTGAATCTATTGGCGCGGCGGTGGGGCAAAATGGCGCGCCGGTTCAGGCCGTCCCGCCCACGCAAACAACTCCAGCACCCCAGTAGGTGGCATTTTCCAACGACTTACTTTCAGCCGGCGGATTCAATCCGCCGGTTTTGTTTTGCGCGCAGACACCTGACAGCCGCAAAAGCGACAAAGGCACGGTATTCTGTCGTGGCCCCCCGCGGGGCTGCATTCCTGCCCACATGCCCGCCACCGGTTCAACACGTCTGGCTTACATTGACTGGATGCGCGGCCTCGCCTGCGTGCTGATGTTTCAGACGCATTGTTATGACGCATGGTTGAACGACAGCTCGCGGCGAAGTGATCTTTTCACCTGGTCACAGCTCGGAGGAACTTTTCCCGCGCCGTTGTTTCTCTTCCTTGCAGGAATCTCATTCGCGCTGGTCACGCACAAGTTGCGCGGGAAAGGCTTGACCTCCGCAAGAATCGCCGGAACAACCATCGGGCGGGGTGCGGAGATTCTTGCTCTCGGCATTCTCTTTCGACTTCAAGAATATGCAGTCTCGTGGGGGTGGGCGCCGTGGAGCGACCTGCTGCGAGTAGACATCTTGAACGAAATTGGCGTGTCTTTGGTGTTGTTGGGAATCGCCTGCTGGGCCTTCTACCTGGGAGAACGCGATCAATTCCGAATGGTTGCTATTCCAGCCGGAATCGGCCTCACAATTTCTCTGCTAAGCCCACTGCTGTGGACGTCATGGCGTCCAGACTGGCTCCCTTGGCCAGTAGAGTCATACATCAACGGCGTGCACAATCTGGGAAAACCGCAAGCCTGGCTCTTTCCAATTTTTCCATGGTCAGGCTTTGCATTTGTGGGCCTTGCTGTTGGGTTTTTATTGCTGAGTGACTGGGGGCAGAAGTTGGGCTCGAGGATATTTATCTCCGCGGCTTTAGCCGGAATTGCGCTTGTTTATTTTGGCCGCTGGATTGAAGCACAGCCGTACCGTCTTTACCCAACGGATGATTTCTGGCACACGAGCCCCAGTTTTTTCTTGATCCGGGTCGGATTTCTGCTGGTGATTCTTGGAGCCGCTTACTGTTGGTGCCGCTGGGGGCTTGGACAGTGGAGATTCAGCCCTCTCATCCAGTTGGGGCACACTTCGCTGCTGGTGTATTGGGTCCACATCGAGTTCGTTTACGGACGCTTCTCAATTCTGCCGCATCGGGGGGTAAGCATAAGGAAGGCATCGCTGGGATTGCTGACGATTTTTCTAGCAATGCTGTTGCTCTCGATGCTTCGAACACGATTCAAGTCGCGCTCGGCAATCCTTGCCCCCGGACGCGAACCGGCAGCGGCGGCAAGCTGAGACTAACGTAATGACAGCTGTAATATCGCGTTTTCCACGAGCTTTAAACCGATCGCCCAGCGCTGGCGCGCGAAAACCTCATCCGAATCGTAGCCGAATAGATAAAAGGTCATGTAGAAGCCCTCCTTCGTCTGCTCGTCCGCGTGGTGGTAATAACATCGGCGAATAAGAAACTCGACGGCTGCCGGAATCTCTGGGGCGCGCGCCAGGAGATCCGTAAGGCGCTGGGCTAAATTCTCATGGTGCGGCAGGGAAAAACGTCGCGGCTCCTCGCTAAAAAACAGATCAATGTAAGATCCGTATTTTACGGGCGCCGCGAAAATTTCTTCTTCGGGGTTTATGTCCGTTGACGTCCACACATCGCACTTTGCGGTTTCGAGAATACTGTTGGGCGAATTGATGGCCGCAAGAAACGCGCTGAGTTCCGGCACCCGTTGTGCCCCTTGAACATCCCGCGAAAGCTCGGGATGCCGCTTCAGGTCGTAATATTGCAGCCGCTGATCGTGTGCCGACCATGGCAACTCCAAGACCTCGTCGTCGGCTCCGAGTTCAATCGAATAATCGGCTTGCACGGGGTTTCCCCGTATTTCACTATTTTGCTGGCGCTGCTTGAGGCGCCGGAGCCGGGCTTTGAGGTGCGAAATTTACTTTCGGAACCTCGCGAGAGCCTTCCGATGCGGCGAAATATGCGTTATTCGGTTTGAATCCCGCCCAATTTGCATAAATGTTGGCGGGGAATTGTTGGATGTATGTGTTGTAATCCTGCAAAGTGTCGTTATATCGTTTGCGCTCGACCGCGATGCGATTTTCAGTTCCAGCCAATTCGTCCTGCAGGCGCAGAAAGTTTTCGTTCGATTTCAGCTGAGGATAGTTCTCCACGATCAAAAGCAGGCGTCCCAATGCTCCATCAAGCTGTTGGTTCGCGGCAATCTTGTCGGTGGGATTTCCGGCGGAAAGCAATGCTGACCGGGCTTTGGCGATGTCGCCAAAGACCGTGACCTCTTGCTGCGCATATCCCTTTACCGTCTCGACCAGGTTCGGAATCAAGTCGGCGCGCCGCTGTAGCACAATGTCCACCTGCGACCAAGCCGCTTTGACTGCTTCGTTCTTGGAAACAAGCGTATTACGAACGCCAATATATTGGCCGCCAACAGCAAGCACGATCAATACGATCACTCCGATTACGATCAAGGTCTTGGACATTTAGCTTCTCCTGTTATGTTCTTTTCCAGTCGTAGCTCCAAAGCAATGGTCCATCGTTGCCACGATTATTATGCCGATGCGCGTGAATCTAACATTGTATCTACCGCGTTCGTAATTTGCTGAACCGTTCCCAAATAACGGGCGCAAAGGTCTTTCAGTTCGAACTGTTTCCGTTCCGCCTTGTGCTCGCGAATATCCAGCAATTGCAGGAACGGAGAAGAATCGAATTGAATGTGCGTCGAAAGCGCCTGAACTGCTTCGCGTTTGGTTGCGGGGGCCGCAACTCCCAAGGCAATCAGAGTATGGCGGAATAAGGTTGCAAACGCAGGCAAAGACCGAAGCAGCAGATCCCAGAGTTCACGCTCGCGGCCCGACAGCTCCAATATTTGCTGACGCAGAAGAATGGTCTTCTCGCGCAGTTCGTATTCGAGTTGCACCCGGTGGAAGTGCATGGGAATCTTTAAACCGGTCAACAGATCGTCGCCGAAGAGCACACGGTGCCGCTGCTGCATATCCAGCAACTCAATCGAAAACACATCGGTTGAGCGATTCAGTTCGTCGCCGGTGAGGACAAGCGGCGGACGATGCTTTTTATCCGTCCACCATTTCACTACTGGTGCGATCGCCGAAAGCGTCGCAAAAGAAGTTTCATGCAAAACACACAGAAGGTTAACGTTGGAAAAATCTGGATGAAACTCTCCAGTTGCGGCAGAGCCGTAAAGAACGATGCTGCGCAGATTATTTCCTGCCGCCGAGCGCATCTTGCTGACGAACTCGTTGATTTGCTTTTCAGGAACCATTGTTACCTCGCTTGTTTACCAGCCTCCGCCGGCGCCGCCGCCACCCGTGCTGCCTCCGCCGAACCCACCAAACCCTCCGCCACCGCCGCCGAAACCACCGCCACCAAAGCCTCCGCCCCCGAATCCGCCGCGTCCTCCCGACAAAAACATCCAGAAAAGCACGGTCCGCAATGGCGTGAAGAGAACCAGCAGCAGGATGATAATGCCGATAATGATTTTGCCCAGCGTCAGTCCAGGTTGAGATTGGGGCTCGCTTTCAACGGCCTCATGCGGTTGATTCCCCGTGAGTTGAATTCCCGCATCCTGAGCAATGACGTCAGCTATCCTGGACGTCATTAGCGAGACCGCTCCGCTGTAATCACCGGCTTTCAGCGATGGCACGGCTTCGCGGCCAAAGCCTCCAACTTTGCCATCCGGCAGAATCGGCTCAAGCCCGTAGCCGACTTCCGTCCAATACTTGTGATCCTTGACTGCGACTAAAATCAGTACGCCTTTGTCGCTGGACTTGCTGCCAACTCCCCATTTTTGAAACAAATCAACGGCATATTTCTCGACATCCTCACCGTCCAGGGAATTGATGGTTACTACAGCAATTTGTGCGTGTGCTTTTTCATCAATCTGCTTGCAGAGGTCATCGAGTTGCGTGACAGTGTTTTGATCAATGACGTGCGCAAAGTCGTTAACGTAGTCGGTGGGCTTAAGTTGCGCAACCGGCTCGGCATAAAGAAACGATGCGAAGACGAGCAGGAAACCCGTCAGCAACATCGTTTTCGCGGTGCGCTTCATCGAGGCTGATTGTATAGGAGATGGTAAGAACTCGCGTTTAGGGGGCGGGCTGTCCCTACGTGATAATGGGTTGGAATTGCCGCAGAAACTCTACAACTTGACGCTCGGCCCAATATCCGTCGTATCCGTCGCGATCAGCTATGAACGAGCAGTGCCCGCCATCGCTGGTTTCGAGGAATGTGATGTTATGGTTGGCAAGAATCTTCGCGCGCGTCTCCGGCAATAAACGAATGAAGGGATCATTTTTCGCGTGCAGAATAAAAGCTGGCACCCCGATTCGATCCACGACGTTCGACGCAGCCGCCCGCGCGTAATAATCCACCGCACCCTCAAATCCACAGTAGTAAGCGGTAATCTTGTCGTCGAATTGGCGCAAGCTGTGCAGCCCGCGAAGCCGCTTCACGTCAAACGAATTGGGAAACATCCTCGCTTTGGCGCGTAACCGGCGGCGCATCTTCCACATGAAGTAAATTTCGTACAGCCGATTGCTCGGAAGATGCAGAGCGTCAGATGAAAGGGCCAAGTCCATGGCTGGGCATACAGCCACGACGGAACGAAATTGAAACGGCCCTTTCATGCCCCATTCCCCCGCCAGCTTGAGAACAAGATTTCCGCCCATGGAGTAACCGACCAGCGCGAATGCTGAGATTCGGTCCACGTCAATTAGGTGGCGGGCAACCGCGGCAACATCCTGCGAAAGGCCGGAATGGTAAAGAGTGGGGGCGAGATTTTCCGTGCCTCCGCAATTCCGTTGGTTCATCAGCACGACGTTCATCCCCGCCGCCATGCCTTTATTCGCAATGCCACGCATGTATTGCGAATCGCTTGAGCCCTCGAGACCATGCACCGCAATAACGGTCAATGCCCGCTCGCGATTGCCCTGCCAGTAACATTGACACAGGACTTTGGTACTTGCTTCGACCTCGATCAGGCGGTCCTCAGGCGATGGCAATGCGATTTGGCGCGAAAGAAAATAGCTGGCGAGGGTTTGGAGATGCCCACCACGCAAGCGGCGGCGAGGCAAGAATGTAGCATCGCGGGATTGCGGGTTCGACACCATTTGATTTTAAATGGAGTTCGGAATAAGTTCTGGTTTAGAGGTTTGCAAAATGCCGATCTTCGAATATCTCTGCAAAGAATGTAACCATGAATTTGAGGCTATCGTGTTCGGGCATCAGAGGGCGGAATGCCCAAAATGTCATGGGAAGAAGCTGGCCCCGCAGCTTTCTGTTTTTGCAGTGGCTTCGAAATCAGCTTCCAGCGCCTCGTCCGGGGCGGCTACTGCCGGCCCATGCGGCTCTTGCGGTGATGCCCGTGGTCCTGGCGCATGTGCCATGCCAGATTTCGATTGAACGCGCAAACTGAACAATCAGTTAGATCTGCAAATAGTGACCCTAGTAGGACTTCCGGCGCGGAACTTTGGGCACTTCTCAGTGTAACTGCCGTAAGTTTCCTTCCTTTCTCAAACTTTCTACTATCGCTGCATGGATCGCCGACGGAGCCCGCGAGTCGAAGCAGTTTTTCCAGTCCGCATCTGGGGGCTGGACGCGAATACAAATCCATTTATGGAGAACGCGCGGGCCACGAGCATCAGCAGTGCCGGAGCGCTCATTCAGGGATTTCGCCGCCAAGTTCGACTTGGCGAATTGCTAGAGGTCCAACTGGGCGAAGAAAAGTGCCAGTTTCGAGTGGTGTGGGTCGGCAAAGCGCGCAACGCCGGCGAACTTGGCCTCGAAAGCGTGACAGCGGATACTGGCTTATGGGATATCAATCTGTGCCGGTGCAGCCAGTTCGCAGCCCACGGATAACCGATCCCAAGTAAGTTTTTCGATAATCTCCTGCCTCCCATTTTTCTCTTTGCCTCTTCTTGAAGCCCTGTGAGCGGTCTAGTGCTGCAATCCCCTGCTATCATCTTCTGACTCTATGAAAACTGGCATCATTGGCCTTCCGCAGGTTGGAAAAACATCTCTGTTCCGGATTCTAACCAAGGCGAATCTTTCTCCGCAGGCGTCGACCAATCCGCGTGAAGCGCATGTAGGCGTGGCAAAAGTGCCAGACGAGCGTCTCGACCGCTTGGCGGCGCAATACAATCCTAAAAAATTGACTCACGCTTCGGTCGAATACGTTGACGTTGGCGCAATTGGTCAAGATGCATTGAAGGAAAGTGGATATATTGGACACCTTCGCAATGTGGACGCCTTGGCTCATGTCGTAAGAGCGTTCGACGATGCTTCGATCCCGCATGTTGGTTCGGTTGATCCTCTGCGCGACATAAAAAATGTCGAATTCGATCTTATGGTCAGCGACCTCGGACAAATCGAAAAACGAATCGAGCGCGTCGAGAAAGATTTGAAGAAAATGCGGTCTCCCGAACTGGAGCGGGAATTCGATATTCTCAACCGCGCCAAAGCCCAACTGGAATCGGAACGGCCACTTCGTGAGATGGAGATGACAGCAGAGGACAAGAAACGTCTGCGTGGATTTATGTTCCTCAGCGAAAAACCGATTTTGTATGTTCTCAACGTAAATGAGAGCTCGCAATTGGGGAAGGATCTCGAGAGCGCCGTAGAAAAATACAAACTTTCCGATGTGGCGTCACGTCCGAATGCGGGTGCAACGGCGATCTGTGGCAAAGTGGAAGCGGAACTGGCGGAGATGAGCGATGCGGATGCAGCTGAATTCCTTTCCAGCTATGGCCTCACTGAGAGTGGATTGGTTCGCCTGATCCGCACGACCTACGCATTGCTGGGCGTGATCTCGTTCTTCACCATCGGCGAAGACGAATGTCGCGCATGGACTATTCCAGTGAACACGCGCGCGGTGGAAGCCGCCGGCGCGATCCATTCTGATTTATCGAAGCACTTTATTCGCGCGGAAACTATTCGATGGGATCAACTGCTGGAGGCGGGATCAGAAGCCAATGCCCGCTCCAAGGGCATACTGCGGCTGGAGGGGAAAGAGTATATCGTGCAAGACGGTGATGTCATGCATGTGCGGCATAGCGGGTAGTTAACATTCGGCTCTATAAATCCAGTTCCCCGATTGGAGTTCTTTGTTCTTAGATGTTCAGATGTCACGGCTTTTTGGATGTTTTTATGCTTAAGTACCCGCGTGGGGCAGTCCTACCGACAACTCATTGCCTGGCAGAAAGCCATGAATTTCGTCATGGAAGTTTACAAAGTGACGAAGGCATTTCCGCGGGATGAAACATATGGTCTCGCCAGTCAACTGCGCCGAGCGGCGGTTGCAATTCCGACAAGTATCGCCGAAGGGCAGGCACGGTATTCATCTAACGAGTTCTTCCATTCTCTCGGCCGCGCCCGCGGAGCTCTCGTCGAAGTCGAAACTCAATTGATCATCTCGCAAGAGCTTGGCTACTTCGATCCTGAGCGAGGTCAACAACTCCTCGATAAAGCAGCCGAAGTAGGTAAAATTCTCAATGGACTAGTCGCCGCAATTCGCCCAGCAGCCTAACTGGGAACTAAGAACATAAGAACTGATATCATCCCTGCTCGCAATGCACCCGATCATTCTTAGTCTGCTGCTCGGCCTCACCGCCGCTGGTGCGAACCTTTTCGGCGGCGCGATTATTGTTCAGAAAGATTGGGATCGCTCTTATCTCAGATATTTCATTGCGCTGGGCGCCGGCTTTATGCTCGCGACAGCCATTGTAGAAGTGTTTCCGGAAAGCATTAAACTAGGCGGAAAGAGCGCCGCGTTTCTTGTTCTGCTTGGTTACCTGATTATCCATTTCTTCGAACATGCGGTGACGCCGCACTTTCACTTTGGCGAAGAGACGCACGGCCACGAATTTGTTCATGCTCACAAGGGCTATTCTGTAGTAATCGGGTTAGTCATTCATACTTTTTTCGATGGAATTGCGATCGCGTCAGGTTTTCTGATCTCAAATTGGTTGGGATGGATTATCTTTATCGCCATTTTCCTTCACAAGATTCCAGAAGGCTTTACAGTGGCTTCCGTAATGCTTGCGAGTGGACGGAGCCGGAGAATCGCTTGGGGAGCATCTGCGTTACTCGGGGCTGCTACTTTTGCAGGAGTACTGACCATGGCGCTGTTGAAGAAAGAAGTGAATTTTGGGTTGCCGCTCTCCGCTGGAGTCACAATCTATGTGGCAGCGTCAGACCTTATTCCGGAAGTCAACCGCGAGCCGGGAGTGAAAATGGCACTGGTTGTATTTCTTGGCGTGGGTTTCATGTTCCTGCTGGATCACATAGTTCACGGTCATTGAGGCGCCTCATTCGACGGTGTGCTTCGCGGTGTAGCCCTCCCGGGCGATCACCTGATATTTCACGTCTTTCCCCTTCTGATCCCGGATTTTCAGAGGGCCTCCATCGGGTGCAACCACGTCGACTCTTAGTTTGCGATATGTGCCATCTAATTTTGTGTTCGTAGGTTTATAACTAATCGCATATTCATTTCTGATATCTCCGCTGACATCACGGAAGGCGTCCACCATGTCTCCGACAAACCTGGGTTGGTAAAATCGGCCTCCTGTCAGACGGGCGAAAGTCTGCATTTCATTATCCGCCTGGAGATAATCGATTTCGGTAATGGGAATACCGGCGCCATGGGGCGCCGCCCCTCCGTGGCTTTCAAAGTACTCCCTCTCCAACCATCCAATGCTAATCGCAAAAATGGTTACGTCTTTAGTAGTCTTAACTTTCTTGGTAATTTGATTGAGATTCAGCTTGCTGAAACTGTCAAAACCGCTGCTGATCAAAATGATGTACTTATGACCCTCAATGCGATCCATGCGGTCAAGCGTGTCATAAAGTGCGTCGAACAAATTTGTCTCGGCAAAACCGGGGATGCGCAATTGATTTAAGGCGCCCATAACTTCCCCTTTGTCCTGGGTGAAGTCCACCAGAGTATGAGGCTTCATGTCGTAATAAACGACTGCGACCCAGTCATCCTTTTTCAATGTGTCGGCGAAGGAGTAGGAAGCCTGAAGGGCGTCAATCAGAAAACCGTAATCCGTTGATGCAAACTCGATCAGCATCACCGCCGTGATCGGAGCCTTCGACACTGTGAAGTTGCTTATTGTCTGCGGGACGCCGTCTTCGAAAACGCGAAAGTTCTCCTGCTTCAGATTCGGAATAAACTGACCGTCCTTGGTAGTGACCAAAGCATCAACATTGACGATTGGGACATCCAGATGGATGGAGTAATCCGGGATGCCTTCCACCTTTTTGGGCTTTTCAGGCGGAGGCGCTGGTGGCTCCTCAGGCTTCTTCGGGATAGCGTAGGGACCGGTTTCATTCTGCGGTCCACCCGCGTCAGGCGGTGCGTCCTGTTTCTGCTGAGTGGTTGTCGGGTTTGGTGACGATTGATTGGTCTGGGCCGAAGCCTGCTCAAGCACTCCCGGGATCAGAAATAAACCGAGCAGCCACAAGAAGATGAAAAGACAATACTTGCGAACACAGCCATAGGCTTGGCTTTGGAGCTTAGAAAACATGCTTACCTCGCAAAGTTCTTATGCTAGTATAGACGCACGGCTTCGCGAATGGGATGTTTGCGGGCTTTAGCTACTCCTCTCCTACCAGCAACATTGATCGAAATACGCGGAGTTTAACTTTGCAGGACCGGTTGGCGGTCCTCGGGGAAAAACTTTAATGAGACGAGTCACTCTCGCGTGCGCCGCGGTGTTTTTGGCCGCACTTTCGGGGACAATCCAGGCGCAAATCCCGAAACCCATTCAGACTATCCCCGTGAGTCAGATCCATGCTGGAATGCGTGGTGTTGCCTACACTGTCTTCCAGGGAACGAAGCCCGAATCCATGGGTGTGGAGGTTCTTGGCATTCTGAAGAACGCCAACGGCCCCAAAGGCGACATCATCCTCGTCCGCCTCTCAGGCACTAAGGCGGAATACGACGGAGTGGTTGCTGGAATGAGCGGCAGCCCAGTTTATTTTGACGGAAAATTGGCGGGAGCGCTGGCATTCCGCATCGGCGAATTCTCCAAAGAGCCCATCGCGGGTGTAACCCCGATTTCTGAGATGCTTGAAATCAACGCTATGGATTCCAGCCCTATGCCGGGACCCATCGAAGCGCAAGCTGAACCGGAAATGCCAGGCAAGACCTCTGGCCCGGGTATTAGTAGCTCACCAGTAACAAACTTCGCCAATTATCTTAAGCCGATCGAAACTCCGCTTGTCTTTAGCGGCTTCTCCGAAGACAGTGTCAAACTTTTTGCTCCGCAGTTTGCCCAGGCAGGTATCGTGCCGGTGATGGGAGTCGGATCAGTAAGCGATGCCACGCAGCCTGATCCCGTCGTGCCTGGTTCCGCGATCAGCGCGGTTCTAGTTCGTGGCGACATGGATATTACCGCGACTTGCACGGTCACTTACATTGATGCCGGACATCTTCTGGCATGCGGGCATCCCCTGATGCAATTCGGTATGGTGGATTTGCCGATGACGAAGGCCGAAGTTTTGGCTACGCTTCCTTCGCCGTCAAATTCTTTCAAGATCGTGAATGCCACCGAAACGGTGGGTGCTTTTGTGCAGGATCGCCACAACGGTATTCTCGGAGAGTTCGGAAGAAAACCAGAAATGATTCCCGTCACCCTGTCAATTCACGGCGGAGTGGCGGCGAAGGAATTTCACTATGAAATTCTAAACAACGCCCGCCTAAGTCCGGTCGCAATGATGGCGACGATTTTTAACGCGTTGCATGGCGTCAATGAATACGGAGACGAAACGACGTATCGCATGACGGGGGGAATAAGCGTGGATGGCTTTCCTCAAGTCGCGCTTCAAGATATCTTTTCCGTTGGCGATGGAAGTCAACCAGCCGCCGCGCTGGCTTCGACGGCAGTGGGCGAACGTTTCGGCCGAATCTACGACAATCCTTATTCCGTACCCGACATCCGCGGAGTCCACCTTGACTTCGAAGTCTCTCATGAGCGGCACTGGGCTCGGATTGAGAGCGCGCGGACACAAGCCACCGAGGCACGCCCAGGAGACGATCTTCTTGTGGAAGTCATGCTCCGGCCATATCGAGGAGATGGCGTCGTGAAACATATTCCCATCCACATTCCCTCTTCGACTTCCAAAGGGCCGCTTCGCATATTAGTCAGCGACGGCGATACGCTCGATCAATTGTATCGCGGCGTTTCGACGCCACATTCCAAACTCGATCTGGCTTCCATCATCGCAGTTTTGAACAAGCAACACGCAAACAACCGTGTCTATGTGTCATTAATGGAGGCGGATCCCGAAGCCATGATCGCTGACAAAGTCATGCCAACGCTCCCTTTCTCGGTTATGAATGTGATGGAAGGTATGCGGGGGACTCAAGACATGGTGGTACTGGGCGAATCTTCGGTGAATGAAGCTTCGACCGATCCCCTCGATTACGTAGTAGCCGGCGCGCAAGTCTTGACGATTAACGTCAAATAGAGCGACCTCTCCTTCTATTTCGTGACCTCTGTACCCTGGACCTTCCTGTAAATGTTCTGCGCGTTAGCTACGCATGGTACCCTGACTTTTCCTGCATCAGATGGAGGCATTACGGTGAGAATCCACACTCGCGGTTTGATTATTCTCCCTGCTTTTCTCCTTGTCACCGCATTGTGCTATGCGGAGGGCACGCGCACCTGGGAACAATCAAAGTTCGAGGAACTGGAAAAAGGGACCACCGATGGAGTCGCGATTCGAAGTGATGGAGGCCTCGAACTCGCGCCAGCGTTCAAAGCAGTAGCCACCATGCCCTCACCGTACGTATGGGCGATTGCAGCGGACAGGGACGGCAACCTCTTGGCAGCAACCGGAACCCCAGCGCGGGTTTATAGAATTACGCCGGACGGGAAGTCCACCGTCATCTTCCAATCGCAGGAACTTCAGGTTCAGGCCCTCGCCGTGGATGAGAATGGCACTGTATACGCTGCGACGAATCCTGATGGAAAGATTTATCGCCTCGAACAGGTCGGTGGCGGGGAAAATCCCCCAAAGCGGGGTAAAGCGAACCATATATCGGGGGCGGACACGACATGGAATTCATCGATCTTTTTCGACCCCGAAAGCAAGTACATCTGGGACCTCGCCCTCGATAAAAACGGCAATTTGTATGTCGCCACCGGGGATCACGGAGAAATATTTCGCGTAACTCGCAGCGGGGACCATGCGCTTTTTTTCAAGAGTGATGAAACACATATTCGCGTAATCGCGTTTGATCGTCAAAACAATCTGATTGCCGGATCAGATGGCAGCGGACTGATTTACCGAATTTCTACCAATGGCGAAGGGTTTGTCCTTTACAGCGCGCCCAAGAAAGAAATTACGGCACTGGCAGTAGACAGCGGCGGAAACATTTACGCCGCCGGCACTGGGGAGAAGAACAGTCCGGCAGTTCTTCCTGAGATGGCTATTCCCTCCCATCCATCTTCGGCTCCTGCTCCGCCTAACGCTGGGTCCGCAATAGGATTTTCGAAAAGTGGTTCACTGTCCGCTGTGCCTGCGGTTCCGGGAAACTTTGCAAATTTCAGTTCCAATGCGACGGGCGGTTCGGAAATTTATCGTATTTCTTCGGATGGTGTTCCATCTCGAATTTGGAGTTCCAGTGATGCCCTAGTCTATGCGCTCGCCTTCGGTCCGAGCGGGGAACTGTTGGCGGGCACGGGGAACCGCGGCCATATTTTTCAGATCAGTGGCAAGCAGAAGTTTACCGATCTGCTTACAGCGAGTGCCAGTCAAGTGACCGCGTTCGCTGTAGCGCCAGGAATAGGCCTTTATGCGGCGAGCAGCAACCTCGGGAAAATTTTCCTGCTGGGTGCGCTTCCCAATGCCAGCGGCACCTACGTCAGCGATGTATTCGATGCCCATATCTTTTCCCGATGGGGACGCGCAGAACTTCGCGGAAGCGGAGACGTAGAGCTCTTTGCAAGAAGCGGCAATGTGGACAATCCCGACCGCAACTGGAGCGCATGGAAAAAAGTCGAGTGGCAGAAGGATGCGGAAATCGGTGTTCCATCTGCGCGGTTCATTCAATGGAAGGCAGTATTGGATTCGGGAAAAACTTCTCCCCGGGTTGAGAGTGTGACGATAAATTATTTGTCGAAGAATGTTGCGCCTGATTTTGACGACGTCGCAATCGAACAAGGCGTGCGTTACGACCCAAGTGGAAAATCGTCCGCAGGCAACGGAGGCGGCGCCTCGAATAGTTCGCACGGAGAAAGCCAGCCAAATGCCACTCCTGATCGTTCGTCTATAGGAGTGAGGTGGAGCGTTCACGATGACGACGACGATGACATGGTTTACTCAATTTATTATCGCGGCGAAGCCGAAAGCCGCTGGCTGTTGCTGAAAGATAATCTCAGTGACAAGTTCTACTCTTTCGACTCATCCCTTCTTCCCGATGGCGCTTACATTGTCAAGATAGTGGCATCGGACGCACCTTCGCATTCTCCGGGAGAGGCACTCACCGCCGAAAAAGAAAGCGGACGCTTCGAAGTGGATACGACTCCGCCTAGAATTGAGGACCTTAGGGGCTCGGTCGAGGGCGGTCAAGTTCACGTGACATTCCGTGCAGTTGATGGCTTTTCTCCAATTCAAAAGGCGGAGTATTCAGTAGACGCTGGAGATTGGCAATTTGTGGAACCGGTTGGACAAATCTCGGATTCCAAGACGGAAAGCTACGATTTTCATGCTGAATTGCCGCGTAGTCTCGACGCGTATGTTGCGGGCGGCAATTCCAAACCAAAAAACGCGACATCCGCGGAGCATGTTGTCGTAGTGCGCGCGTACGACCGCCACGACAACATGGAGTCGGCCAAAACTGTAATCGAGGCGAAATAGAATCATCTTCTATTCTTCGCCCCAAGGCCGCAGCGGGGGTTGCTTCCCGAACTTAGCGTTTGCCACGAGATTTCTGCGGACTTTTCTTTTTCGAATTTGATTGCCGGGACATAGGAGCCGATGCGGAACGTTGTACTCGGCTTCCGGTTTTGCCAACGACCAATGACGAACGGCCAACGACGGCATCCTTCAGATTTGCCATCTCCACGGCCGCCAGTGCCGCTTCAAATCCTTTGTTGCCCATCTTCAATCCGGCGCGATCAATTGCCTGTTCGAGATTGTCGCAGGTGAGCACACCGAAGGCATGTGGGACGCCAGTCTCCTGGGCGGACTGACCGATGCCGCGTGTGACTTCATTGACAATCACATCATAGTGGGCGGTGTCGCCACGTATCAGACATCCAAGGCAGATGATCGCATCGTATTTTTTAGTTTCGGCTAGAGTGCGCACCGCGGATGGAATTTCAAAGGCGCCGGGGACGCGGATGATTTTTATGCTATCGTCTTCCGCCCCGCAACGGACCAGACCGTCCACCGCACTCTTTAGGAGACGGTCAGTGATGAAAGAGTTGAAACGGCTAACGACGACACCAAATGTTTTTCCGGAGCCACCTAGTCCGCCCTTGATCTCAGGCAGCGATACACCACGTAGTGGTCGTGAATTGTTTTTCATCAGGATCTAGCCAAAGTCAGTGTGGAAGAGCGGCGCTTCAGCGCCGCGTTAAATCTAAGTGTAGAGGTTACGCGGCCCTGAAGGGCCGCTCTTCCACGTTCGCGACAATCCTCGCTGTTCTATTTTCCTTTGAATTGCGCCGGACGTTTTTCCAAAAATGCCGTTGTTCCTTCTTTTTTGTCTTCGGTGGCGCACGCTAGGCCGAAGAGGGTCGCTTCCAAATATAGGCCTTCGGATAAATTCATCTCCATACCTTTATTCACTGCTTCCATCGTGTATTGCACAGCCAGCGGCGCATTGGCAATGATCTTCTGCGCGATGGCCTCGGCGCGGGGAATTAAATCTGCCGGCGCTGTGACTTCATTCACCAATCCGACGCGATGCGCTTCCTGAGCACTGATCATTTCGCCCGTGAGCAAAAGCTGCATTGCGATACCCTTTCCGACAAGTCGCGGCAAACGTTGGCTGCCGCCATATCCGGGGATAATTCCCAGCTTCACTTCGGGCTGCCCTAATTTTGCAGTTTCACTAGCGAGACGCATGGTGCAGGCCATGGCGATTTCGCATCCGCCGCCAAGGGCGAATCCGTTGATGCAGGCAATTACAGGCTTGCCGAGATTCTCTATAAGGTTCAACACGCTCTGGCCGCGGTGCGTGTACTCCTTGGCGGTGATGGCGTCTTGCTTGGACAGTTCGCCGATGTCAGCGCCCGCAATGAACGCCTTTTCACCAGCGCCAGTCAGAATGACTACGCGGACGCTCTTATCACTCTTTATTTCGTGAAAGGCAGTGCGCAACTCCTCCATGGTCGCCATGTTGAGTGCGTTGAGAACCTTTGGACGGTTGACAGTGACGTAGGCGATGGAGTTGTTCGTTGAGACGAGAATGTTTTCGAAGGTCATAGGTCAGAAACGCAAGACAGTCATTCGGCCAAGCAACCTCAATTCCTTGTCAGAGCTTATTCGGTTTTGGGTTTTTCGGATCTGAATAGTCGTAGAATCCCTTGCCGGTCTTACGTCCATACCAGCCTGCCATCACTAATCTTTTCATCAGTGGCGGCGAGGCGAAGCGGCGCTCTTTGAATTCGTCGAACATTATGTGGGTGATGTAGTAGGTCGTGTCCAATCCGACAAAATCGAGCAACGTGAATGGACCCATGGGATAGCCGCATCCCAGCTTCATTGCGTTGTCAATGTCTTCAATGGATCCGACACCCTCTTCATAGGCGCGGACCGCGTCCAGCATGTAGGGGACCAGGAGTCGATTGACGATGAATCCAGTCTTGTCGCTG
>DASYGR010000347.1:0-9068 GCA_035999525.1 Terriglobales bacterium | reverse complement strand
GCGAAGATGAATTACGCTGGTAGCGTACTAATTCGGACCCTGCTTAATTTGGTGCCTGCTGTCAGGTATATGGCTCTAATCGCCGCGCAGTCGGCGTACTACTTGCCCGATAGGGTTCTCCTGGAACAAGCGGATTGCCGCGATGCCTGCTGCCCCTGCCTCCAGGCAGCCGCCAGCGTTATCAGAAGTGATGCCCCCTAGTGCGATAACTGGAATGTTTTCGCGGCAGGCTTGACGAAGCAGATTCAGTCCGGTTGGGACGACCTCAATAGCAGGAATTTGTACCTCTGTATTTTTTATTTGTTTTTCAAAAATGGGCCCGAATATTGCGAAATCTGCCCCACTTCTTGCGGCAAGCGCCACATCTTTCAGAGTGTGACAAGCCACGCTGATGATCGTTGGTTCCGTTGCCGAGCCACTATTTCGACTCCAGATTGCCCGCACGTCTTTCGGAGAAATATCCACGGAGCGCAGATGAACGCCTGCTACTCCAGCGGCAATCGCGACGTCTGTCCGCGAGTTAATGAGTAATCGTGTTGGACTCGCGGTGTTCTCTCGAATCACTCGCACGGCTTCCTGCGCGAGCGATGCCAGTTCGCGGGTGGAAAGATCTCTTTCCCGCAACTGGATGAAGTTGGCGCCACTCTTAGCCGCCTCTCCAATCTTTCCAAGCAACTCTTTTCGTCGCGAAGTTTCATCGCCGCTAAATTGAGAGCGATCGGTAATGTAATAGAGCAGCAACTTGTCAAAGGCTCTAGGGATTGGTTTTGGCGATTTCGGGAACTGTCTCGCGCAGGCGTTTAGAGCTTTCAGGACCCAGATGATATTTAGTTAAGCCTTCCTTCAGAAACTCGAAGCCTTCTTCAGGGGAATCCACCATCTTGAACAAATCCAAGTCATCGGGGGAAATGGTGCCCGCGTCCACCATGGTCTCAAAATTGATCAGGCGTTTCCAATATTCGCTGCCGTAAATCACCACTAAAATCTTCTTAGCTAATTTCTGCGTCTGGGCGAGAGTAAGAATTTCGAACAGCTCGTCCAGAGTGCCGAATCCGCCGGGGAAAATTACCAATGCCTTGGCTAGATATGCGAACCAGAACTTGCGCATGAAGAAATAATGGAATTCGAAATTAAGAGATGGCGTTATGTGGGGATTCGGGTTTTGCTCGAATGGCAGATGAATATTGAGCCCGATCGTCTTTGCTCCCGCCTCTTGCGCACCCAGGTTCGCCGCCTCCATGATGCCGGGGCCACCGCCAGTGGTGACTACGAAACGTCTTCGGCGAGCCGGAATCTGAATGGACCATTCGCTAAGCAGAAATGCCAGGCGGCGCGCGTCCTCATAATAGCGAGCCATATCCACAGCCGCCTCCGCCCGCTTCTGATGAGCCTTCAGATCCTCATCCAAGGCCAGGTGAGACGTGTTTAACTCACTTAAATCCGATTGCGCTCGGGCGCGGCTATGAAAGCGCGCCGAACCGAAGAATACGACCGTGTCCTGAATTTGCTCCCTCCGGAATCGCGACAGAGGCTCGGCGTATTCGGAGAGGATTCGCAGAATTCGCCCATCGGGACTACTGAGGAACGGTTCGTTCTGGTACGCCAGCGGGGCGCGTTTGTCGTCGTCTTCGTTCATACTGAAAAACACTCTTCCGATCTAGCCGTTGAAGACGCGTATCAACGATGCCTTCAGTAACGGAATTGTGACGCGATCCAAAGCCATCAAGGGCGGTTCTCTGTCTCGTGGTAATGCGTGGCTTCCGAGAATCCTATCCACATATCAAGCACGCCTAAACCTGTACACATGCCGCGAACGAAACCATTTTCAATAAAGTCGCGCAAACCTGGATACGAAATCAGGACGTAATTGTCTGTCCATTTAGGGCTCCAGGGCAGCATCACCAGCAAAGCTCCGAAAACCGCGCAAAGGGAGACGAACAACACCATCGCGATTCGGTTTACCCACCGCTCCAATGGGGAAATTTTCCCGCTCTTTGATTCGGATGATCGGCGCGCGGAGACTGAGGGTAAGTCTTTAGAGGGAACTTCCGTTTCTGGAGCTGAAGAAAGGCTGTCTTGTTGGGAAGGAAAATTGGCGCTCACGCTATGCACCCCAGGGCTAGCGATATGGGGTTCTTGCATGAGAGCGATTGTCCCTGTTTAGTCAGCGTAAGTCCCATCGGGACATTCTACGACTTGAGAGCCTTAATACGCTCGGCAACATCGCGGTAATCAATGTTGCTTCCGTAGACTTCCATAAAGTGGTTGAGGGCGGAGCTTTTGTTGCCCGCAGTTTCGTAAGCGCAGGCTAATTCGTAGTGCAGAGCCATGCGAGTTTCCCCATCCAAGGCAGGCAGCGTCAAAGCGCGTTCATACCAGCGCAGCGCGGCTTCGGGAATTCCTTTGTCGAGGAAGCATTGGGCCAGCCATGTATAGGTTTGCAGAATTTGCGGGAATGGATGCCCATGCTCCACCGTCTGGCAAACTTTCTGCAATTCGCCAATCGCTTCGTCGAGTAAGCCCATTTCACGGAAGGCAACGCCAAGGCTGTAATGAGTTTCAGGATCTTGATCTGTATTGGCCGCGTCTTCTTCAAGTTCATGTTTCAGTTCCCCAAACATGTCCGCCAAGTCAATTCCAGCAGCAATATCGGCGCTTGGCCTTGCTACTGGCGTTTCTTCGGGATGCGGCGCCTGAACTGCCGGTACCGGCGGCTTGAAGTTTGTAAACGCGGTCGAATGTTGCCAGGCCGCGGATGAAGACCCTGGCGCAGCCGCAGCCATCGCTATAGGAGCAGAGACGGCAGCAGTATGCGGGACGCTGACGTCAGATTTGTCAAGCGCTGAGCCAGCTTGAACTTCGGGTTTCGCAGCAATCGCTTCGGAAGCTTTTTTCGCGAGGAAACTATCTCCAAGGGATGCCTCTAATTCGCTGACAATGCTCCCCAGCGCGTTCGGGCTAGATGCTTCGTTATTCGTTGCCTCGCCAGCGGCTTCAAAATACTCCGGAGCGGCGGGTTGAGCCGGAAGCGTAGTTTCCGCGAAAACGGTTTCATGCGCGGGCGGAGGTGCCGGGGCGGCCTCGACGAACGTTTCTGCCTGATGGTTGGCCACCGTTGCATGTATCTCGTGTGATTCGGGCTCCGCAGGTGGCACAGTCAAGAATTCGTTTCCGAGCGACGATTCCAGATCGGAAACCAGTCCATCGAAAGCGGCGGCAGCAGGAGCAACATCTTCGGACACCGCGACGTGGGGCGGTTCGATCGCAGACTCAGCCAGTGCACCGGTTACCGCATTATTTTCGGTTTCTTGCGCAGACACATAAGCAGCAGGTTCTGCCTGCGAAGCGGCGTTTGCTGTGGCAGTTTCTATTTCGTGCTGTATGAGCGAGACTAACGCAGGCTCCGGACTCATCTGCTTAAACTTCGCAAAGGCTCCCTGGGCAAGGTCCAGCAACGAATGCGCTAGATAAAAACGTATCTCCTCGATGATTTCTGCGGTCGCGGCCTGATCCGCTACCGGGGCCTCCGGCCCCGCGGTTGCTAAAGGCAGATCAACAGCAGCGGGGATTGCTTCCACCTTCGGTTCCTCAGCGGCAGCAGGAATGGCTTTCTCCACTGCCGAACCATCCCATTCTCCTGATAAATCAATTTCGCCGTCAACCGCTGATTTTGCAGGTTGAATATCAAATTCGGGCGCGTGTTCCGGTACATTTGTCTTAGAGGCTGCCGGAGTATGGAAAAACAAACCAGAACGAGATGGAGCTGAAGCCGCAGCCACATTATGTGACTCGACGATATTCGCATCGTTCGAATCCGCAGGTTCGACGTGTCCTGCAGGCGTTAACGTCGGACTGCCGGTTTCGACACTTACCGTAGCCGGCGCGTGGCCGCCTTCAACACCTGCGGCTCGCTCCTCATATCTCGCTGCCAGTTCCCCGTATCGGGTAGCTTCCTCTGGGAATCCTGCGTCGTGATAGATGGTTTCCAAAGTCCGGCAGCAGACTGCTGCCTGTGCGAACCGCTCCGCACGGTTGTGCAGCGCTGCGAGTCGCTGATTCAGTCTTAAATCCTGCGGTGCCTTCGGCAACACCGTGAGCAGGGGCGTCAAAGCCTTTTCCGGCATATTGTAAGAAATGAAGAGTTCCGCATCCGTTAAGGCTGCACGCACGGCGAGGGCAATTTCGTCCTCGTATCTCTGATCAATGAATGGCGCGGTGGTTTCCAATTCCTCTATAAGGATTGAACCTTCCTCAGCACTAATGAAGCGCTGAGTAGAACCGCCGACTTTTCCGACGATTTGTTGATAGTTGCGGGCATGTAGCTGGTTCTGCGGCTCGAGCTGAGTGAGCTTCAAGTAAAACTCGCGAGCCTTCTCCAAATCTCCAGATTGCACATATGCGTGCGCGAGAAGCTCATAAACCTCAGTCGTATGGGTGGTATCTCCGGCCTTGGTGAACAGGGCGAGGACAGTTTCGAGACTGGTGACACTTTCACGCACGTGGCTGATGATCGAATGCAGGCTGTCTAAAATTCTGGTCGGATCTGACGACAACAAGGAATCCGAATACTCCCCATAGACCTGCAACGCCTCTTCGAACTGGCCCGACACCGTCAGGGCCTCGGCGTAACGATTCACTCCTGCCGGATCATTGTGTATGGTAAGCATTTTTCCGGCTAACACCCGGGCTTCAGGAAGACGCCCATTTTGCAGATAAGCGTTGAATAATGCCGTAAGACCTTCAGGATGGGTATCGAGGTCCGCGACTTTCTCGAGATATTCAATGGCGCCCGTAACATCGCCTGAATCGAGAGAGGTGCGCCCGCGCATCAGGAGGGCGTAACTGTTCCCCGGGTCGAGTGTTAGCATCCGTTGCAAAATCGCTTCTGCGCCTTCGAGTTGGCCGCGGGCGCGCAGAGTTTCGGCAGCGGCGGTAAAAATCTGCCAGGCCTCGGCTTTTTTCCCGAGCCTGACATAAACTTCGGCCAGTTTTGACCGCATGACAACGTTGTCGGGATCCATTTCCAAAGTCTTCTGGAAAATGCGGACCGCCTGCTCAAGTTCGCCGCTGCGCAAAAACTCTTCCGCGACTTGTAAATATTGTGCGCGCGCGTCGTTGAACAATCCTTGCTGAGTGTAGAGTTCCGCGAGGCGTAGCACGCCTTCGAAGCTGTGCTTAATCTTGCTGAGCTTCTTGTACATCGCGATCGCCTTCACCGTGAAACCCTGTGAGGCATAGGCGTCGCCGACGCTCTTGAAGCAGTCCACGGCCTTGTCAATGTTGCCCAGCCGTGAGTAGAGGTCGCCCACGGTATTCATCACCGTGAGGTCCTTGGGATCGGCCTTCAGTACCTTTTCGTATTCAGCGATGGCATTTGGCAACTTGCCCTGCTGAACAAACTTCTCGGCGGCGCTGAGGACCTTCTGCTTATTGAAGCCAAACCCGAAAGCCATAGAAGTACGGACTCCAACCCCGGTAATTTTCCCTCCCATTGCATGTCTTCAAGGAAGGGTTACAACCGAATTGACCATCTTTCTAACTGGGAACCTGGACTTATTGATGGTCTGACAAGGTGATTGTACGGCTGGTACCCCAGAATCGTATGGTTACCAAGGGTTACCAGAAGGGAGTGTACGAATGGGTTACCGAAGGAAGGTTGGGGTAGCGCTTTTGCAGTCAGCGCGTAGTGTGGCCCCCCAACCGCGAAAACCGTCGCGATCCACGTAGCCCAGGCTGTCCAGCGGAGCAAAGCCCCGCATTTTAATTGGCGGTTTCGCTTCTCCTCAGAATTATCGACGGAAGAATTTTGATCTCAGTCATTTTCAATTCGCTAGTGGTCGCCCATCGGCTGCGCGATAGGTTAGGTACCAGCATGGTCTGCAAAGAAGAAGGATTGAGCCTCAACGTTCGCGCTTCGATCGAGTTGCTACTTATCCGCATGACGCGCAGCCTCTGCATGACATCATTCGACAGGCTGATGAAATGATGTAGTTGGTAAAGAACACGACGCGCAACAATATTGGAATTGCGCAGCGCGGAGTGATGAAGCAGGGTGTGCCTTCAGGTCTTACCTTGGGACTCTTTTTGGGGTAGGATATTCCTACTTTCTCCTGTATAACCCTACTTATGGCCACGCACGATGGCACCCTCCAGTATTTAACAACGACGAAGATTGGCGAGAAGGGACAACTGACCATTCCCAAAGAGTTTCGCCAAGATTTGGAGCTTGGCGCGGGTGCGCCATTCGCCGTCCTTCGATTGGGAAACGGCCTGATTCTTTTGCCGGAACAACGGCGGTTCGAGGACCTGTGCAATCAGATCGGCGAAACTCTAGTCGGCGCTGGTTTCGACGCTGAAGCGCTCATTGCTGCTCTCCCCGAAGCTCGTCGGCGAGTTTTCGCCCGGCGCTATGGCAAGAAATCAAGTTCAGCCAAGGGTCATCGGCGAAAAACTCGCGTTTCGCGCGGCCAGTAATGAGCCAACGAAGAATTCGTTTGTTCCTGGATTCGAACGTTCTAATTGCAGGAATAGTCTCTTCGTGGGGTTTGGATAAGGCCATTTTGTCGCTTTGCGCTGCCAAAGTTTGCAAGTTAGTGCTGGCGGAAGTGGTGCGCGACGAAGTGGAGCAAGCTTTGTTGATGCAACTAGAACTTTCCTCGGCGGACTCCGCACGGCTAATACAAGTCTATCGCCGCTTGATGAAGTTGACTGATCCTGACTTGGTTCCATATCCAGATGTAAGTTTGGTGCGGGCGAACCGAAGCCTGATTCGACACGAGCCGGCCGTGCCGGTTTTGCTGTCAGCGATGGCCAGCAAGCCCGACTGGTTGCTAACGCACAACAAAAAGCACTTTACCAAAGCTGTGGCACAACGAACATCTTTACGCATAGCTACCCCGGCAGATTTCTTTCGAACTCTCTCTGCTCTCTTCGATTGAGTCTGCGGACCAACACTCCACTGGGCAGGTGGAGAACACTCCCCCTACGTGTTCGTGAATGCACCCTAGATTTTCTGAATTCTTTGCACGTCGTGTACGCCGGGGATTTTGCGAACACCGTTGATGATGTTTTCCAGATGCTTCAGGTCCGCGATGTCCAGTACTACGTCCACGTTGGCTTGGCCGTTTGAGGTGCGGGCTTCAATGTTGCGGATATTTGTCTTGGTGTCGCTGATGACAGCTGTAATTTGCTTTAACATTCCGAAGCGGTCGTCGCAAAAGACGGTGATCTTTACCTGATAGGAAGTTGGTGTCTCTTCATCCGTGGCCCATTCCACGTCAATTTTGCGTTCGGGTTCGTACATTAAATTCATGACATTCGGACAATTCACCGAATGCACAGCGACTCCTTTGCCACGGGTTACGTAGCC
Source organism: Terriglobales bacterium (assembly GCA_035999525.1). Taxonomy (GTDB): domain Bacteria; phylum Acidobacteriota; class Terriglobia; order Terriglobales; family Acidobacteriaceae; genus PALSA-188. The sequence goes on along the minus strand of DASYGR010000347.1, from coordinate 1,699 downwards.
TACGAGAGACTCGCCGCGAATGGGATTGCAACAGCGCGCGCGGTAAACCAGAAGATCGCCCTGTCCTTTCACGCGAATGGCATTGTTATTGTCTCCCCCAAATACGCGCCGGACTGCACTGGCGAAGCCGCCAGGCTTGCTTTCATCCGGCGGGGCCTGCGCTTCTGCCGCCGCGGGCGTTAGCCGCGCAATCACCTGCCGCGCGGAGTACTTGCCGTATCCGATGCCGGCCATCAGATCGTCTATTTGCCCTAGGCCGTAGTCGGACGCAATTTTCCGCAGCACCTCATCTTTAATTTCTCTGAAGGCCACGTGATATTTGCGGGCTTCTTTTTCGATCAGCTTGCGTCCGATTTCAACGGCACGCTCGCGCTGATGAATATTGAGCCAGTGCTTGATTTTGTTGCGGGCCCGCGAAGATTTGACGATGGAAAGCCAATCGCGGCTGGGAGTGTGGCCTGGCTGGGTCATGATCTCGACAATGTCGCCGCTGTGCAGCTTGTGGCGCAACGGAACCATGCGGCCATTAATTTTTGCACCAACGCAGGCGTGCCCGACTTCAGTGTGAACTGAATAAGCAAAATCAATCGGCGTGGCGTCTCTGGGCAGCACTACGACTTTGCCTTTGGGGGTGAAGGTGTAAACCTCTTCCGGGTAAAGATCAATTTTCAGAGTAGAAAGAAATTCGTTTGGATCGGAAACATCTCTTTGCCATTCGACGACCTGGCGCAACCATGCCAGGCGCTGCTCGTCCTTGGCCGAGACAGCGCCGTCTTTATATTTCCAGTGCGCGGCGATGCCTTCCTCAGCGATGCGATGCATTTCTTCGGTACGAATCTGGACTTCGAAAGATGTGCCATCTTCCGTGATCACCGAGGTGTGCAGCGATTGGTAGAAATTCGGCCGTGGCATCGCGATGAAATCTTTGATCCGTCCGGGCACGGGCCGCCAGACATTGTGCACGATTCCGAGCACGCCGTAGCAATCCTGCAATGACTGCGTGATTACGCGCATGGCGTAGAGGTCGTAGACCTGCTCGACGGCAATGTGCTGCCGCTGAAGTTTTTTGTGGATGCTGTACACGCGCTTGATGCGGCTCTCGACGCGCGCCGTAATTCCAGCTTCTTTCAGCTTGTCCTGAAGAAACTGCTGCACCCGCCCGAGAAACTTTTCGCCCTCTTTCCGCTTCGCCTCCACCGAGTCTGAGACTTGCTGATAAGAAATCGGGTCGAGGTAACGGAATCCCAAATCTTCGAGTTCACCGCGGATTTTGCCCATCCCCAGCCGGTGAGCGATGGGGGCATAGATGTCGAGAGTTTCTTTCGAAATTTTTGTTTGGCGATCTGGCGGCAAGTGTTCCAGCGTGCGCATGTTGTGGAGGCGGTCGGCGAGTTTAATCAGCACGACGCGAATGTCGTCCACCATCGCCAGCATCATCTTGCGCAGATTTTCGGCTTGCTGCTCCTCATGCGTGGCGAAATCTATCTTGCTGATTTTGGTTACGCCTTCGACGATGTGCGCTACCTGCTCGCCGAATTCTTTGCGAATATCGACGATGGTGATGGAAGTGTCTTCGACGGAATCGTGGAGGAGGCCGGCGGCTACTGAGACGGCGTCCATTTTCATTTCGGCCAGGACGAGCGCGACTTCGAGAGGATGGACCAAGTAAGGTTCGCCGGAGGCGCGCTGCTGGCCGGAA
>DASYGR010000346.1:0-4937 GCA_035999525.1 Terriglobales bacterium | reverse complement strand
GCAGGCTGGGCGATTTATTTTCATCAGCCCTTTGGCACCTTCGACCTCACTGGAACGGAAGGTAAGTTTCTACCCGGCCAAGACAACGCGCTTCCATTGGACATTTTTGTCGTTGGCGCACGCGAACCTCAAATTCTCATGGCGGAATATGCGCGTCTTACTGGACACGCGGAAATGCCACCCCTGTGGAGTCTCGGGTATCAACAATCTCATCGGACGCTTGCGAGCCGCGAAGAGGTACTTTCAGAGGCAAAGACTTTTCGCGAAAAGAAGCTGCCTTGCGATGCACTGATTTATCTTGGCACCGGTTTTTGTCCGTCAGGTTGGAATACTGAGAATGGCTCGTTTTCGTGGAACTCCCGAGTGTTCGACGATCCAAAAGAAATTATCGGCGAGCTACGCAAAGAAAACTTTCGCACCGTGCTGCATGCTGTGATTCTGGCGGACAAACTCCGCGGCAACGTTCATGACCGTTGCAATTTGGAGCGGTTCGACGAAGAAGAAGCGAGTTGCTACTGGGATGCGCATCGCAAGGTTTTCGCGCAAGGAGTGGGCGGGTGGTGGCCGGATGAAGGCGACCCGCTCGACATCGAATCCCGTCTGGTTCGAAACCGGATGTATTGGGAGGGCCCGCAGATAGACCGTCCCAATGAGCGCCCGTATGCGCTGCATCGTAACGGATACGCCGGCCTGCAGCGTTACGCATCGTTCCTTTGGTCTGGCGACGTTTACTCCACGTGGGAGACACTGGCCGTCCATATTCCAAACGCCATCAACACCGCCCTCACCGGAATTCCTTATTGGGGCACCGATATCGGCGGATTCGTTCCTACCAAGGAGTTCACAGCTGAGTTATACGTGCGGTGGTTTCAGTTCGGAGCGTTCTGCCCGCTCTTTCGCGCCCACGGGCGCACTTGGAAATTGCGCCTTCCGTGGGGATGGAATACCGGCGACTTAGGACCGGTCGAGATCAGCCGTTATTCCGAAGCTGCCGTCCCTGATGTCAGCGAGTTGCATAACACAACCGTAGAGCCGATTTGCCGGAAATATCTGGAGCTGCGCTATCGCATGCTGCCTTACATCTATAGCGCGGTTCGCGAGTGCGCGAGGACAGGTATGCCGATCACTCGGGCGCTGTGGCTGCACTATCCGGATGATCCTGTGGCAGTTTCGCGCGGTGATGAATATTTGTGGGGACGTGACATTCTGGTGGCACCGGTTGTAGAGAAGGCAGCAACGTCGCGCAAGGTCTATCTCCCACGAGGCACTTGGTATGACTTCTGGACCCGCGATCGCGTCGAGGGGGGTCAGGAGATTAGCCGCGCGATTGATTTAGAAACCATGCCGCTTTACGTGCGGGCAGGATCAATTCTTCCTCTTGGTCCGGTGAAGCAATATACGGACGAGAGGGTTGATGAGCCGATGTCAGTCACGATTTATCCGGGGGCCGACGGCTCGTTCCTGCTTTATGAAGACGATGGCATCTCGTTCGACTATCGCAAAGGCCAATGGATGGGAATTCAAATGGCATGGAACGAAGCTCGACATACCCTGAAATTGAGTTTGGCCTCAGGATCGCGGATGCTGCCGCCATTGCGCCGCAAGCTCGAAGTGAAGCTCGCTGACAAGACGCGAAACGTGGAGTTCGACGGGAATCCACTCGAAGTTTCGTTCGGTTGAACCGGCAAACATTGGATCCGATCTGCAACTAAATCTAATTTTTAACCAACAGAACAGGGGTGAACGAATTATGGATCGCCGACGATTCCTGCAAAATGCTGCGGTCACAACGGCCGCCCTCCATTATTTTCCAAGTTTTGCGGCAGGTACGGAACGCGAGGAAATCGCTTTCGATCCTGGCAAGACATTAGTAATTGGACTCAGCGAGGGAACGCCGGATATTGATGGGCATACTTTGATCTGCGAATTCAAGATTGATTCAACTGACTGGAAAGTCTACGAGGATCTCCGAACCCGCGATGGCGCCATGACTTTTATTTCCGGGAAGGGTTCGCGGGTTCTCACTAAAAGCGCAGAAGCGGCGTTCGCAGATGCAGGGACTCCCTACTTGGGATTGAATCTGAAAGATATTGGGATGTCCGGCCCCGATCTGCTTGCTGATCGCATTCTTCAAGGTGGCGGCGATCCCGATCCTGAGCTCGTAAGGTCGGCAGCCCCGCCGCAGGGATCGAAGCGAAGCGAAGGTCCAAGTTGGCGTCTGCCATGGGATGCCTTTGTCGGCACAAAAGAATGTTCCGATACCATGCCCGTCTACCCCAGCGGAAGCACCAGAACTTATCATCCGGTGGGATTCTTTCCAGAGCAGAATCGCAAAGAGAGCAGAGAGAATAGAGAGAAGCTGCAAAGGTTTGAAGGGCTTGTAGGCGGCTGGATGCCGGCGGTGCGTAAGGTGCTCGTGGAGCCGGGAGGTAATGCCCACGACGAAATAATTGTATTCGGCGACGTTGGAGCGCATGACAAGTTCATTGTGCAAACATGGCACCGCACGGCAAGAATTGAAAATGGAAAGATAGTTAAAGTTATTTATGGTTACAGTTATCCGGCATTCCCGCCGCGACGCGAAGATCCACCGCCCGAGGAGTTCTACCGCGCAGTGCTGATTTTTGCGGGTTATTGGGACAACCTGTTGCGCGACTTTGCCCCTACTTCCCTACCGCAAAATGTTTGGATTGATATGTCGAAGCACGCATTCGCCAAAGAACTTATGGTGCGGCCAGGAGGGGTCTATCCGAAATATGGAGCTGTAGATCGGGATTATTACGGCTCTGAATACGATGGCTTTCAGGATATTTTCACTAGCGCTGTTTACAGCAATCTCGAATGGGGCCGCTTCGAGCAGGCGCGGGACATCATTGATAACTACTTCAGCGATTTTGTTGACTCGAAGGGCGTCAACAACATGCGGGGTCCGGAGACGGCGCAATTTGGTTTAACGTTGTCGCTTCTCGCCCGATATTTTAATTACACGCGGGACAGTGAATTGCTTCTCAAGCATCGGGAAAAGGTTGAGGCGACGGCAAGTTTGCTTTCGGAGCTTCATGACGAAAGCTTGCGGCTTCCGCAAGACGATTTAGGTCACGGCCTGATCCACGGGTGGAGCGAATCGGATTCCTGCCTCATGCCGCAACCGAATATATGGTGGCTGCCTTACTTTTCCCACAATGCATTTGCCGCACGAGGATTGAGAGATTTTAGCCGAGTTTGGCCAGACATTAATCAGCACAATCGCCGCGAAGTTGCTTTGAAGCAGGCCGCAGATTGGACAACTCGAAGTAAAACCCTTCAAGATGCGCTCATCGCTGGCATCGAAAAAGATATTCGTCACGACGTGACGCCCCCGTATATCGGATTCTTTCCCGGAACGAAATTGATGTTCCGTGAATCCATGCAAAAGGAAAAGCCTTCGCCGCAACAGTGGGCACACCGCGCCTACTGCGAACTTTTGCAGCCGGATGTATTGTCCGAAGAATTGGCCAATCTTGTGATTGATTGCATGCGAGCGTACGGGGCAATGACGCTGGGAGTTGTCGCGAATGTGGAGCCGCCGCATCCCGACGGCCGCGACATGTTGGGCTTTATTTCCTATGGCTACGCTCAAATGCTTCTGCGTCTTGATCGCATCGAAGAATATCTACTGTTTCTTTATTCTCACCGCTATCACGACCACACGCGAGGCAGTTGGGTTGCCGGTGAGGTTTCAGGCATTGATGGCGATACCGCCACCTTCTGTATTCCGGCGCAGCACACGATTCCATTATTGGTTCGCTGGATGCTGGTGCTTGAGGATTCCGATGAAGACATACTTTATCTCGCAAAAGGCGTTCCGCGCGATTGGGTAGATTCAGGCAAGGAGATCCGAATAGATCAAGCTCCGACCCGATGGGGAAGAGTTAGCCTGAAGATGAAAGCGAACTCACCGGCCAAGACTGTGACAGCAAATGTTGAGCTCGCACAGTCGGGAAGCCCAAAGCAAATCCACGTCAAACTCCGGCTTCCGGTTCAAAATGTTCTGCGCGACACCACCGTGAACGGCAATCGAGCAAGCCTCGGAGGGCGGCATAACGACACCGTCATCATCAACACAGGAAACGAAAAACAATTTGAAATCGTTGGAAAATGGGGGTGAACAATCTGAGGTACCTTCGAAATAGAATCGCTACTTCGGTTCAGTGATTCGCAGAGTTTGGTTTTCTCGCAGCCCCGTAGTGACGACTTGTTTCTTTCGTGACGGCCAGTCAACCTCTATGGAGTCAATCTTGGTTGTATCGCCGAGGCCGAAGTAAAGCGGTAACACACTCTGGGCCAAGTAACCTGACTTGCCATCGTTATATTTAGTGTAGGTTTGGCCACCTGCTTGGACGCGAACGGTTGCGCCAAGTCCATTGCGGTTTGAGGTTGTTCCCACCAGCACAACTTTCAGCCAATGAATTCGCCTGCGTTGCGCCAGGTCGCTGATCAGCACCTGCGGCTCGGAATTGAAATCGTTGGTCACGATGTCCAGATCGCCGTCGTTATCCAGATCGAACATGACGGAGGACCGACTCGAACGCGGCGACATCACAACGAACTTTCCTTTCTGTCCAACGCAGATCTTGCTATCCAATTGCTCCTGCGCCTGTCTCTCTGCCGGGTCAGAGCAATCAATTTCAAACCATGGTGCGTAGAGATTCTTGCGCGGCTCGATTCCGAGAATAAATTCGGAATCGAGAAATTTCTCGCCACGATTGTTTAATAACAGTGAATTGATTCCATAGCGGTAGGGATAGCTCATGCCCGAAGAAATAAAGATGTCATCCCATCCATCGGCGTTTACATCGCCAACGCTAACGCCCCAGGGCCAGTAATTCTCCACCCCCATGCGGTCGGAGACTTCCTCGAATTTTCCATTGCCAAGGTTGTGATAAAGCGCATTGCCC
>DASYGR010000125.1:0-2481 GCA_035999525.1 Terriglobales bacterium | reverse complement strand
GCTTGCTACCCTGCTTGCGCGAGGCAGAGGCGCTCCGGTTTTGCGAAAGCAAGGTTCCCAGCAGCCTTTGATCACGAAGGCCGTTATATCCAACGCCTGATATTTTCCTTGTACCTGAGGTAGTCGGTACCAAAACGTTTTTCCAAGAATGTTTCCTCTGGTTCGATTGCTCGACGCTGTATGATAGTCAATACAATTGGCAAAAGTATCAGCGTCCAAACAGATTGATCCGCTATTGAAATGCCTGCGTAGACCAGAGCCAGTCCGAGATACATTGGATTGCGAGTGATCTTATACGGACCTACGATGACAAGCGTTCTGGAAGCTCGGTCAGGTCGAACCGTCGTACCCGCATCTTTGAATTTTAAAATGGCGGAGCCAGCGAGAAGGGCGCCGAAAACCACAAGTATGCCCCCCAGCGTCCATGCCAGCAAACTAGGAACAATCCTGGTTGGCACCCAGATGCTGGCAAGAAGGCCAATCACGAGCCCCGCGAGATAAACCAGGGGAGGAATAATTTTTACATTGGGAGCGTCAAGATCGCCTTCACTCATGTCGGCACCTCCGCGCGTAAAGGATCAAAAAACGCCGCTCCCCTACCCCACAGCACACCAAAGTGCGAAGTTGGTTTCAAGACCGTAATGGGGATAACCGGCGTTTTGCCTGAGCCAACTCGGCTATGCGGACCCCGCGAGGCAAGGGAGGACAGGATTGTTTGTACATCATCCAACCAGCTTGTGTGTCACGAGTAGCAATATGCTCTCTTCTGGATGGCACTCGCTGAAGTGAGACTGGCGAAAATTCCTGGGGCATCAACGCAAGCTAGCCGAGACCTCCCGGCCGTGTTTGATTTAGATCAATGATGGTGAGCCCAGCTAGGTCAAGCATGAGCCATACAGTTCCTCGCGGGCATGACAATCAACGTTAAGTTCCTGACTGGACGTCCTGGGAGACACGCGCGATGCCAAACAGGGTCTTATGTCCTAAATGCCATGGCCAAAGAACCGTCTCCTGCAGTGCTTGCCGTGGCAGCGGGGAAAGTTCTATCGCAGGCATCACAATCGGCACCTGCAGGGAATGCAATGGAACTGGCCAACGCCGCTGCGACGTTTGCGGTGGCAGTGGCGAGGTTGAACGAGCGGATTCAGAAGTAGCCAGAACGAAAAGCGGGTGACGCCCACATCGGAACGGCGCCGCCTTCCAGTGCTTTAACCCCAACGGAATCTGCTCGGTATCCCGAGCAAGCGATCGCCACCATCAAAGCGGGCTTGCGCTGCCGCTGTCCGTGTTGCGGCAAGGGAAAGCTGTTTGTGGGATTTTTTGACCCTGCGTCCCCGCTGCGAAGCTTGCGGGCTCGACTACGGCTTCGCCGATTCCGGCGACGGGCCCGCGACCCTCATCATGTTTCCGGCCGGCTTCATCGTTGTCGGCGCCGCCTTGATCACGGAGGCAGTTTATCATCCGCCGTATTGGGTCTACGCCGTCTTGTGGCTGCCGCTGATCCTGATTCTCACGCTTGGACCGCTGCGGCCGATGAAGGGACTGATGATTGCGCTCCAATATTATCATAAGGCCGGAGAGCGGCGCTTCGGTGGTGGCGCGCCATGAGCACGCCCAGCAAGAAGTGGCCTTTCAGCAAAATTACCCACACGGTTGGAAATCGTTTCCCCTACGTACACCGATTCAGGGCACAGCTTAGCCAAATCCAGCTGAGACGGTCTCACGCTTCAAGAAACCGCCAGTGTTCTTCATATCTCGCCCCGCACGAAGAGTTTCTAGAGAATGTCGAGCGCATCGGATTGCCCTCTACGGCCGCCCATCATCCCGCGCATCATGAAGGAACATGAACGTACCACGGCGATCATGAACAGCGGGCCAACTGAATTTGGAAAGTTTCTCGGCGATGAAACGGAAAAATGGGCGAAAGTGATTAGGACGAACAACATCAAGGTGGAGTGAATTGATCGCGACGCGCCGGGTCCGGTTTGGGTCCAGAATCGCCCGACACACCGGACGGATGCACGTCCGCTTTGCCGCCAACAGCGTTTATCCGAGCGACCCTCCCCACGTCGCCATCATATGCCAGAATCTCTTCCATAATTTCGGGCCAGATCGCCGGATCAACCGCCATATCGGCCGAGCCGCCGGCTAACCGTCAGCAATCCTTCGGCGTCGACCCTGCGCTTTGCCACGAAAATTCCCCCCTCCTGTCGGCAACCATAGCGAGTGCGAGGTCTTAGCCCATTTGGGTCAAGACCTCTGGTTGCGGTGGGCATAGTTTCACAACACGCAAGGCGGACGCATAGGACGCACGATGCAGAGAGGGCACGAACGCACCGATTTCCAAGCTCTGCCGAATTTGTGCTGCACCACAGGCCGACTGATGCGGAGCAATCATGAAATCCGCAATCGCGCTGCTTGAGACTTATCGGGCGTGGTTCATCGAACGCCGATTCGCGGGCCAGTCCAAGTGGTCGTCCT
>DASYGR010000248.1:0-6329 GCA_035999525.1 Terriglobales bacterium | reverse complement strand
ATGGTCAGGCTGACGGGACGCTTTCTGCGCCGCATTATATTTCCGTCCCTGCTGTACCGTATGCACTCGCGGTTGGTGATGTAGATGGAAACGGAACCCCAGACCTAGTTTCGATTACCAGCGACAACGGATCATTAACCGCGGTAAGTATCTTGTGGGGCGACGGCCACGGTAATTTTCAGCAGCCGGTCGTGCAGCAGACGTTCGACGGGATATTTCCGGCGGGACCAGCGCGCTCAGCTTTCGCATTTCCCTTCGTGGAACAGTCCCCTTCCGGGAATCCCTTCATTACTTAGGTACAGGGTCACCAGACACATTTACGCATGTACCCCGCTACTTTAATTTAGAGACTCCACCCGTGCATCCCCCCGGCCCGGATTCCTTTTTTGGAGTTGATGTACTTCTATGTCTGACAATTTTCAGCTGGGCCTGCTGCCAGAGAGGAAAATGGATTGGCGAACCTTAGTTACCAGCTATGGGCTGATCTCGTTCCTGCTTCTGCTTTTTCTGTTTCAGCGTTTAGTTTGGCCGGACCAGCTCCAGCTATTTCAGAAATACACCGTGACCGAAATTATTCCTACACCCGCCTTACGGCCAGCGCCCCTGAAGCCGCAGGTAGTGCAGCGAAGGATTGTGGCGAAGTTGCCTCCCGTCGAAATACAGACCCCAAAATTAGTTTTGCCAAAGATCGTTCGCATGCAACCGAAACCGGTTCCGAAAGAAATCGAGCCTCCCAAGCTTGACGCGCGATTTTCAGCCCCAGTCCTTGTAAAAGTTTCAGCAGCCCGCCCGGCAAAGCTCCTGTACACGGGATCATTCGGAAGCTCGGCAGTGGCAACGCTGAACACAACCGTCGAAAAGGTTCAGACCGGAGGCTTCGGCGATCCCAATGGCCTGAAGGGTCAGGGTAAGGGTCCATCGCATCTGGTCGCCGCCACCACGGGTTCATTTGATCTGCCCGAGGGAGCGGGACACGGCAATGGCACCGGGGGCGCGAAAGGACTTCAGGGAACCGTCGCCAGTGCAGGATTCGGAGATGGAATTGCCCGGCCAAGTCACGGAGACGGTCGTGCGTCCGGGGTGGTGGCGCAAACAGGTTTTGCTGCTCAAGCCGTCGCGACGCCTGTAGCCAGACGCACCGCGGACGAGGGGCCAGCCACGTCACCAATCGAAATCACTTATAAACCGAAACCGGTTTACACCGAGGAAGCACGCAAACTCCAGTTGCAAGGCGAAGTTTTATTAGAAGTCACTTTCGGAGCGAATGGACAGTTGCACGTTAATCGCGTGGTTCGCGGCCTCGGGCACGGTTTGGATGAAGCCGCGGTTGTTGCGACCAACAATATGAAGTTTAAACCGGCACAGCGAAACGGTTCGCCGGTAGATCTAACGGCGGTGGTTCATGTCATGTTCGAGCTGGCGATGTAGCGAGGGACAACACGAATTCGGATGGGGATTTGGCACGGGGAATCGAAATTTGGTTCGAGATTGGATTCGGAGTAGAGAGAAGCGAGGACTTATGAAGATTTTCAAGAACACTCTGTTTGCGCTGTTGATTTCAGTTTCGATGAGCGCCTTCGCGCAGCAAGCTGCGCCTCAGCCGGCGGACGCAGTCGCGGTGACTTCCGGCGTTGCCGCCACTTCGGTGGCATCAGAAACTGCTACTTCAAAAGTCCCCGTATCTCAGCCGGCGACTGCGATGCAGGCAGCGTCTGTGTCTTCTCCCGTTGCAACCATGGATGACGTCGTAAACCGCGCAATCCTGCGTGAACATGCCCTGATGGACTTCCTGAAGAACCGCACTCCGTTAGTCGAAACCTATTTGCAGGATCTTAAGGGAGACGAACTGCTCGGCGATGTTCCCAAAGGCGATCACTATTTCCTTGGCCGCCTCGATCTTGGCGAAGCGGTAGACCGGCGCAATTATCTTTCCGACAACAAGAGCATGGAAAAAAATCTTTTAGGCGGGTTCACGAAGCTGTTCAAAGTTCAGTACAATCCCGCTGGTTTTTCATGGATGCTGTTCGCGGATCGTCAGGATTTTGATCGCAACCATTATGACTTCAAATATGTCCGCCGCGAATTTCTTGGAGACATCCGCTGCCTGGTTTTCGATGTCAACCCCAAGAAAGATGCTGGACGCGGACGTTTCCTCGGTCGCATCTGGATTGAAGATCACGATTACAACATCGTGCGCCTGAACGGGACTTATGCGGGCGGCAAAGGATCAGCATTTTTCTTCCATATGGACAGCTGGCGGCTCAATCTGATTCCCAATTACTGGCTGCCGACTTACATCTACAGCGAGGAAGGCGACTTCAGTTACGGTGCGAATACCAAAACAGCTTTCAAAGCCCAAACTCGTATTTGGGGTTACAACCTGAAAAACGAATCTAAAGAAGACGAACTGACTCAGGTGAGGGTTGATTCTGTGAAAGATGACAGCGCAACCGCGCAGGATGCATCTCCGCTCGAAGCGCAACGGGACTGGCAGCAGCAGGCAGACGACAACGTGGTCGCGCGCTTAGAGCGGGCGGGCCTGCTGGCCCCGGAAGGCGATGTAGACAAGGTTCTTCAAACCGTAGTCAACAATCTTCTGGTTACCAACAATATTGAATTGCCACGCCCGGTTCGCACTCGCCTGCTACTCACTTCCCCTCTCGAAACTTTCAGCGTTGGCAATACCATCATTATCAGTCGCGGCCTGGTGGATGTGCTTCCGGATGAATCCAGCCTGGCGATGGTTCTTTCCCACGAACTGGCGCACATTGTTCTGGGCCACAACTTGGGGAGCAAGTTTGCTTTCAGCGACCGCATGATTTTCAGCGACGAAGCCACTTTTTCAAATCTCGGATTCAAACACAGCCCGGAAGAGGAAACTGCGGCTGACGTGAAAGCCATTGATTTGCTCAAGAATTCGCCTTATGCCCAGAAAATGGATACGGGCAGATTATTCCTGAAACAATTATCCGAACGCGCTCCTTCCCTCGGCGCACTGCTGACAGCACGGCTGGGCGACAGCTTTGTGGACGAAAAGGGGAACCTCAGACGGCTCACCGCGCTCACAAATTCGGGCCCGGCGCTCGACATAAAGAAGCTTGATCAGATCGCCGCCTTGCCCCTCGGGGATCGCGTCAAGGTGAATCCCTGGAGCGATTCCGTAGAGCTCACCAAGTCGGCTCCTGTCGCGATCATGACACCTCGCGACAAAATGCCGTTCGAAGTGACTCCATTCTTCCCGCATCTCAGCCGTTTGAACATGCCCGACACCGCAGAAAGCACAACCGCGGCCGCTAACACAGCGGAAACTCACTGATTCCGCGAAACACTCGAGTTGAAGTAAGCGCAGGCTGGAACCGGATATTTCCGGCTTCCGGCCTTCGTATTTTTCGCCAGTAAAGGAAACTCCCTCGCGCTTTTAGCTGTTGCGAACCACCAGCATCTCGATGCCACCTTCGGTGCAGCGCAGAAACCATAAGGCGGCAATAAAAACTATGTCGCCGATGAAAGGCATCCGCATCATCCTGCTGACGAACCGTGCCCGGAAGCTCAAAAACGTGCCGTGTTTATACCTTTCTAGAAAACTGCGACGATGCAAGTCGGTCAAAACATAATCAGGACCCAGCTTCTGCAGAAGTGTTCGAAGCCGACTATTCGTCGTGTATTTAAGTTGATTGAGCAACACAGGATTACGCCCTCGAGCCCGCAAATAGAGACGGCCCAAGACCTTTGGCAAAAGGGGAAACCAAAATATCTTGTAGTGCGATTCGTAAAATCGAAGGTAATTGGGACACGCAATATAGATTGCGCCACCGGGCTTCAGCACTCGCGCCGCTTCGAATAACACGGTGGCCTGGTCGGAAACATGTTCCATCACCTGATTCATGGTGATGAGATCGAAACTTCGATCGCGGAACGGTAGCTGTTCTCCCAATGCCACCGCGAACACCTGATCTTCCAGTCGCCGCTTGGCAATTTGGATCGAAGTCACAGCGCCCCCTTGGCCAATACGGTCTGGTTCGATTCCGAAGGCGCTTAGACCCCGTCGGCGGCACGCAAGGACAAATGTCCCTACGCCCGACCCGATGTCAAGTACCGTTGCACTTTCAGGAATAGTCCACCCTGGAAGCAGTTGCTCAAAAATGGCTGCGCCGTCGTCGTGGAGAATTCCGTCAACGATTTTCGACTGCCATTCGGGCGTCTGGATGCCTCGCCAGTTTTCGTTCCGGTACCGCTCCAGAAGATCCCGCAGTTCGACTTCAGTTAGGAGCGCGGAAGTATGGGGAGAAATAGAGTTCATTTTCGCGCGAGCGCACTGAAGTTTGCCGTAAAACTTGTATTATTTGTGATCTTTAACGCTTCCACCAGCGCGCCTAATAAATTGAGGGCTGGGACCAGAGTGACGCAAACGAGCTTTCGCAGAACTGCGGACGTTGTGAAAGCAACCAAACATACATTGACTGTTCGAATCAATCCAATCACGCTGTTCCCTTCGGCAGCCAAGTCAATTTCCGAGAAATCCCGCAATAGTTCCCGCAGCGCGCAAGGTAAGAAGCGCCAATATTCTTGTTCCGAATCTTGGGGATAAACCGCAGGCGCACTCAGAAGAAGAAATGCGCCGGGCTTTAACACTCTGTAAATTTCTGACATCACTCGCCGCGGATCTCGGGCATATTCCAACATTTGCGTGCATAGAACCAGATCAAAGCATGCATCTGCGAGGGGCAGTTGCGCAGCGTCTCCCACGATGTCCACCAGAGGCGTCGAACGGAGGTCAACTGCGGTGTATAGTGATGTCCCGCCCCGGATAAGCGAACGATATGGTTGCACTCGACCACCAACATCCAGCACCCTCGGGTTTGAACAGTTAAGCCCGTGCAACCATCGGGTGAAAAGTTCGCGACGGCTCCGCAATACTAGCCAATTGGGATTAGTCAATGAGGGATAGAGCCGCTCCCGTCCTTCCGTCTGAATACGTTTCAGGCGTTTGGGATCTTCCATGCGGCTCACCAAATCAGTCCGGCCGTCAAATGTACCCCAAATCCTTGAGTCTCTCTTCAATAATGCGCTGCTCCTCCAGGTCCATCTTTGCCGCGTCGTCACGCACGAGATGCTCCAACACGTGTGTGAGGAATTGCTCCAGAGTGGCGAAACGATTTCCGTATTTCTCTTCCGCCGCCTTGCATAGATCGAATGGAAGGCTTAAGTTTCGCAGTTCACCCGGCATTAGGCGCTCACTCCGCGAAGGACAAACTTTCCGCCGATCCGCGACCAGATCGCATTGAGGATGATCCGATCGTCTGAATCCAGTCCAAAACCCACTGCGATACAAATAAATGCAACGTAAGCCACGGCCATTGCAAGACCCACAAGAACCCAGGCCGAACAAAGTCCAAGCAACAATTTATGCTCAAGAAGCAGCGCTCCAACCGTCCCAGCCAGAGGCAGGAGCAGGCGCAAATAGCTGATGTTGTAGGGAGACATGCCAAGCCGGCGGCGGACTTCCCAGAGATACCACAAATTCGACGCCAGGGTGGTAATCGCGGCAGCGGCTGCTGCTCCGACGATACCCCATCTCGGGATTAGCAGGAATCCAAGGACTACCATGACAATCGCCATTACGGTCTGAATCTTCACCAGATTCCGCTGATAGCCCGACATCTGAAGCAAGTATCCCACTGATCCAACACCACAGTTCACCAGCTGTCCAACCGTGCCGATCACAAGAATCGGCCAGCCGATTTCAAAATCGTGTCCAAATATACGCATAAGCACGGGGGCAAATATTATCATCACAGCGGCGAGCGGCAGGGTTAGACCCAAAGTCCACTTAGTCAACGTTTGAAATATCCTGGCCAGCATCAATTGCTGACCGCGAGCGTGAAGTTCCGCGATAGTCGGAGAAAATATTTGGTTCACCGACTGCAAAACAATTGGAACGAACGCAACGAGGGCCATTGCGACCGCGTAGATTCCCAGGTCTCGTGCATTTAGGTAAACCCCAATCAGAATCTGATCGGACTGTGCCATGAAAAATCCTAATAGGGTCACGCCAAAAGCAAGCGCGGAAAAGGAAATAACCTCCTTTTCGAGCGGCGAAGAGATCGCGACAACGAAGCTTTGTCCGGGTGGGGTTAATTTAAGCACCGACACCGTTAACAGGAGAAGCACGCCAACCGCGCTCAACACTTGCGCGAGAATATAACCTCTCAAACCAAACCCGATGACTATCAGAGCTACGCTTAACGCCATGGTGAGTGGTGTTCCAATAAAGTTGGTAATCACCGTTCGGCGCGTTACATCTTTGTAGCCTGCCAGTACTTGACCAA
>DASYGR010000224.1:0-6173 GCA_035999525.1 Terriglobales bacterium | reverse complement strand
AGAGAATTTTCGCGTTTGAAGAGGAATGGCACGCAACTATAAAGGCCGAACTTATCACGAATGCGGCCGTGAGCCAAGAAAATCGATGAATCCGGGCAGTCGAATGTAATCTTTGGCGAAGGAAACGGGAAGAGCCGTTTCTGCGGGGACCGGCGATCATTTTTTCAGTCTGCCGACCGTGCTCCGAGAAAAGCCTCCCCGCGATAAACTGGTTCTATGCCGATCAAAGATGGTACCCAGCGATTCTCATCGCGGGTAGGGAACTACGTTCGCTATCGGCCTGGATACCCACCGGACATTGTCGAGCTCCTGAAGAGTGAATGTGGCTTGAATGCCGATTCCGTGGTTGCGGATATCGCTTTTGGCACTGGAATCTTCACCCGGTTGCTTCTCGAGAATGGCAATCACGTGATCGGCGTGGAACCGAATGACGATATGCGCCGGGCGGGAGAGGGATTCCTGGCAGGGTATCCGCGATTTACCAGCGTCAGCGGAACTGCCGAAGCTACAACTCTTCCTGAAACGAGTATTGATCTCATCACGGTTGCGCAGGCGGCCCATTGGTTCGATCCCGAAAAAGCGAGGCGTGAATTCGTACGCATCCTCAAGCCCGGAGGATGGACCGTTCTTCTCTGGAACGATCGCCGCACAGACTCGACTGAATTCCAGCGCCAATACGAACAACTTATAAAGAAGTATGGCACCGATTATGAGGAAGTACGTCGGCGCGGCATGGCCCTCGCCATTGACGCTTTCTTCGCGGGTTCATCTTTTCAAGTCCGTGAGTTCGAATATAGCCAGACCTTTGACTATGCGGGTCTCGAGGGGAGGCTGCTATCTTCTTCCTATGCGCCGCAGCAGGATGAACCAGAACACGAACCCATGCTGGCGGAGCTACGCAGGATTTTCGATGCGGATCAAGTGAACGGCCGGATTTCGTTCGACCACGACACCCGTGTTTATTGCGGGAAGCTCAGATGACGCGACCCAAGGACACTTCGGAGAACACTTTCCCTGACGAGGAGAATCTTCACATGACTCCGGAGGAATTTCGTCGTCATGGCCATTCCGTCGTTGACTGGATCGCCGATTACTACAAGAACGTCGAATCTTATCCAGTTCTCTCGCGCGTGAATCCGGGCGACATTCGCGCTTCTCTGCCTACCGCTCCCCCAGCCAACGGTGAGGCTTTCGAAACAATCTTGAGGGATGTAGAGAAACTCATCCTGCCGGGGATCACTCATTGGCAATCCCCGAACTTCTTCGCGTTTTTTCCCTCCAACACTTCGGGTGCTTCGCTTCTCGGAGATTTTCTTTCGTCCGGATTGGGAGTGCAGGGAATGCTCTGGGCGACCAGCCCTGCCTGCACGGAGCTAGAGACGCAAGTTCTTGACTGGCTGGTCTCGATGCTCGATCTGCCGAGTAAATTTCTCTCAACCGGCTCAGGCGGAGGCGTGATCCAGGACACAGCTTCAAGCGCGACACTGTGCGCATTGCTGGCAGCACGGGAACGGGCCACCAACTTCAACAGCAATCGGAGAGGCTGTGATGGCAAGCTTGTTGCTTACACTTCGTCACAGGCACATTCTTCCATCGAAAAGAATGTCCTGATTGCGGGAATAGGCCGGGAGAATCTGCGGCTAATCAGCGTGGACGCAAATTTTGCGATGAATGCGTCTGCGCTGTCGGATCAGATCCGAAAGGATCTGGCTGCGGGTCTCACGCCTTTCTTCGTCTGCGCCACAGTTGGGACCACTTCATCGAACGCAATTGATCCTCTTGCGCAGATCGGCCCCATCTGCCGCGAGCATAATCTCTGGCTGCATGTTGACGCCGCCATGTCTGGTACGGCTGCTCTCTGCCCGGAATTTCGCCATATTCATAACGGCCTCGAGTATGCCGATAGCTACTGCTTCAATCCCCATAAATGGATGTTCACCAATTTCGATTGCGACTGTTTTTATGTCGCGGACCGCAAGGCGCTCATCCAGACTCTAAGCGTGCTGCCGGAATACTTACGAAATCAGGCCACGGAATCGGGCGCGGTGTTTGACTATCGAGATTGGCAGGTCCCGCTCGGTCGTCGTTTCCGCTCGCTAAAGCTTTGGTTCGTGATCCGGCATTATGGAATTGCGGGATTGCAATACCACATTCGCCAACACGTGGAATTAGCCCAGCAGTTCGCCCAATCGATTCGTCAGGATAATCGTTTTGAACTGGCAGCGCCTGCGCCTCTGAATCTTGTCTGCTTTCGCCATAAGGGAGGAGACGACGCAAATCGGCAGCTTATGGATTCCCTAAATCAAAGCGGAGATTTGTATCTCACGCATACGCGGCTCAACGACCGAATGGCAATTCGATTCTGCGTAGGACAGACAAACACACAACGACGTCACGTGGAACGAGCGTGGAAGCGAATCCAGGAAGAAGCGGCGAGCCTCGGGTTGTGAAGCGCTTAGGTTTTGGTCGAAGAGAAAGAATGAAGTTTCCGAATCTCTAAATTCCCGCCAACTGTTTCAGGATCTGCTTGCCAAGTTTTTGAGCCTCGCCGAAAAACTTTTGGTATTCAACGAACAGACGGTTCAGCTCCAGAGAATTGTCCGCCGTTAATTTTTTTCGCAGCAGCATGTCTCGCATGTGAACAGGGTTGGGTAGAGTCGCTTCTTCGGTGAGTTCCTCGAGGGCGGTAGCGGGATCGTAGTGATACATACTCCGATTTTACAGCGTCTTAGATCATTTCCGTTCCCCACAGGTCGTGCAGATGGATGATGCCTTCCGGTTCCCCGTTCCCGGTCACCACTACCAGCGATGTAATTTTCTTTTGTTCCATGCTAGCCAGAGCCGTCCCCGCAAATTCATTCGCCGATATAATCGAAGGATTTCGTGTCATACATTCAGCCGCAGTCAGGTCGAGCGCATCTTTTCCGCGTTGTTGAAGCAAGCGGCGCAAATCTCCGTCGCTGATAACGCCAAGTAGCTTTCCGCTCTCAACAACTGTCGTCATGCCCAGCTTCTTGCGCGACATCTCGTAGATGACATCGGGCATACGCGCCTTTGCGCTCACCCTTGGGATGTCGTCCCCTTTGTGCATAAGAGTCTCCACTCGCGCTAGGCGTTTTCCGAGTTTTCCGCCCGGATGAAGATTAGCGAAATCTTCCTCTTTGAATCCGCGCTTCTCCGCGAGTGACATTGCCAGCGCGTCGCCCAGTGCGAGCATCGTCGTCGTGGAGGCGGTTGGCGCAAATCCTATCGAACATGCTTCTCGGGCAACTGAACAATCGAGCGCGACGTCCGCGGCCGCTGCCAGAGTCGAAGTGTTTGAGATATCCTGCTGGCCCACTTCGTCGCAGGTCATGGCGATTAGCTTCAGCTGCAATCGCTTGATCGTTGCAAGCAGACGGAGGATTTCTTCTGTCTCTCCGCTCGCGGACAGGGTAATCACGACATCGCCGGAAACCAACATTCCGAGGTCGCCGTGGACAGCCTCTACCGGGTGCATAAACAGGGCAGGTGTTCCTGTGGAATTGAGCGTCGCCGCAATTTTGCGCGCGATGATCCCGCTCTTACCCATGCCAGTAACGACTACCCGCCCCGCGCAACAATAGATGAGGTTTACGGCCCGGTCGAAGGAATCAGCCATAGGGCCGGCAATTCGGTCCGCGAGGGCCCGCAGTGCATCTGCTTCGATGCGGACGACATTTTCTCCAACGGATTTCACGGGAGAGAGGATGTTAGCAAAAGCGAGGAGCGGATGTTAGTGCGAAAAGGCCTTCTTCCCCCGAGCTCGGCAAACTCTGCGATCTCTGCGGTAGATTCGCAAAAAAACATTTACCGCCGAGTGCGCTGAGTTCGCAGAAGAATATTAGAGCCTTAATATGCCGTCACCAGACCCGGCACGCGTTCGCGCTCACCATCGGCTGTCCGGCTTTGCAGCTCCAGGCTTGCTCGAACTCGGGCATATTTTCTAAGACGCCATTCACGCGATACTTGCCCGGGGAGTGTGGGTCCACACTGACCAGCATGCGTTGGTATTCTGGCCGCTGCTTCTGGCACCAGACGCGTCCGAAGCCCAGGAAGAAGCGCTGATCGGAAGTGTAGCCGTCAATTTTCTGAGCGGCCTTGGATGTCGGGTCCTGGGCAATTTCCTTATGCAACGCCATTAATGAAATACGCGCACCGCCGTTGTCCGCCGTGTTCTCTCCGAGGGTGAGCTTGCCATTCAACTTCAGATCATCAACCGCGACGAAGCCACCGTATTCATTGGCCACGCAACTCGCACGTTTCTCGAATTCTTTTCCATCCTCGGGGGTCCACCAATCGCGCAGATTGCCCTGCGGATCATACTTGCGCCCCTGGTCGTCAAAGCCGTGCGTCAGCTCGTGACCGATGACCAAACCGATGCCGCCGAAATTGATGGCGTCGTCCATCTCCTTATCAAAAAACGGAGGCTGCAAAATGCCGGCGGGAAAAACAATCTCATTGAGCGATGGATTGTAATAGGCGTTCACGGTCGGCGGAGTCATGCCCCATTCATTCTTGTCCA
Organism: Terriglobales bacterium; assembly: GCA_035999525.1. Taxonomy (GTDB): domain Bacteria; phylum Acidobacteriota; class Terriglobia; order Terriglobales; family Acidobacteriaceae; genus PALSA-188. The sequence continues at coordinate 1,630 of DASYGR010000224.1, read as the reverse complement.
CCGGCTTTTCGATTTTATCTACTTCGCGCTTGGATTCGAAGTCATTCGCACGAAGGAAATTCCCTATCAAGTCGCCGCGGGCGATTGTGAGCTTGGCGTAGTCTCGCCACTTATCTGGATAACCAATCTTATTGTTGATCGCGGCCAGCTTGATGTGCGCCTGCTTCTTCGTCTCGGGAGACATCCATGTGACGCCATCAATGTCCTCTCCCAGGGCTTCTTCGAGCGCCATCACCATCTTGAGCATCCGTTGCTTGCCATCGGCGCCGAAGGTGAGTTCGACATATCGTTGTCCCAGGGCTTCCCCAAGTGCATTATCCGTGGCGCTGACACAACGCTTCCATCGCGGCTGGATTTCCGCCTGCCCCGTCAAATTGTGCCGATACTGAAAGTTCGCCTGTACAAAAGGTTCCGAAAGCCAGGGAGCAGACATGCTGAGGAGATGCCAGCTTGCGTATATTTTTAAGGCATCCAGCGATTCAGAATCGAGAATGCCATTTAACTTCTGAAAGAATTCCGGATTGCGAACGTTAAGCGAGTTGAAATTTGGAGAACCGACATCCTCGAAGTACTGGTTCAGATAAAGATTGGGTGCGAGGGTGCGAATCTGATCGCGCTCCATTTTGTGATCGCGATTTTTAGGATCGCGACGCAAAGTCCGATCCATTTCCGCATTCGCCAGGGCGGTTTCGATCCGCAGCACAATATGAGCGGAGTCGGACGCCTGCTGCGGCGATTGCCCGTCGAGAGTAAAGATCTGGGTCGCGTAGTCCAGCAGGTGTTTGCGCATTTCGACCATTTTGGGGGTATCACTGATGTAGTAGTCGCGATCGGGCAAGGTCAGGCCGCTTTGGTCGAGATTGGCGATGTCCATGCCCGCATTGTGCAAATCGGGGCTTGATCCGAAATCAAAAAAGCTGTTCGTGCCAATCAGATGATCATGAGCGATCACGTCAATCAATGCCGCCTTATCTTTGACTTCGGCAACGCGATCTAGTTCAGGTTTTAGCGCCTCAATTCCTTTCGCGTTCACCGTCTTCTCGTCCATGCAGGAGCTGTAGAAATCTCCAATCTTCTGGTTGATAGGATCGCGGGCAGGATCGTCTCCAGAAACTTTCTCCAAAATGCCGCGCATGATTGCCTCATTGCGCTCGTGCAGATCAACAAAACTGTCCCAGCCGGATTGGTCCGGCGGAATTTCAGCTTTCTTAAGCCAGTTGCCGCAAGAGTACTGATAAAAATCAACGCAGGGATTAACGGACTTATTAATGTTGTCAATACTGAAACCCTGTGGAAGCTCGCTATTTGTCTGCGCGAAAAGAGGCAGTGCAAGCACGAATGGCAAGAGGAGAAGATACAGCTTCATCAATAACCTCACTTGGGATAAGATCCCGGCAATTTTAGGCCTAATTCATTTAAACGGACAAGTCGGGAAAAGGTTAGCGGGAGAATTGGACTTTTGCTGGTGGGATGCGACTCATCTTCTAACGCAGCCGCGAGACTGGCGGAGGGGTGCTTCGACTATCTGAGCTTCCGCGAGCGGAAGCTCAGGCTCAGCATGACAAGAAAAAATTGTCATCCTGAGCGCCTGTTCTTCTTCGCTTGCGAAAAAGAACCAAGTCGAAGGACC
>DASYGR010000209.1:0-6936 GCA_035999525.1 Terriglobales bacterium | reverse complement strand
GAACTGCGTCGCACCCCCAACGACGACAATGTAGCGTCCCGACTGGCAGCCGCTCAAGTTTCGAGCCAGACCATGGAACAACATGTACAGGATTTACGGCGCCAGGTGGAGCGCCGTGTCGTGGCCTCTGGCGCACCCCTCAAGTCAGCGCCTTTTCACACCGCAAGTACGCTCAAACCTCTTGGTCCCGGAACGGAAGTGGTCATCTTGATTGTCACGCCTTATTGGTACGGCATCGAGACTCAGGACGGACAACACGGGTGGCTCTTTCACGACCAGGTCGAGGCTTTGCCGTGAAACGTGAGCGTTGGCAACGTCTAGGCGCATTGATTCTGTCCCTAATTGCATCGTGCGTATTTGGATGCTGCAGCGAAAATCAGAATTCTTCCAGTGAACGGACGTTTCCTCAATCCAAAGCTCTGATTGAAGAAGTTATGAAGACACTCTCGTCTTCGGCGGCCGGGCGTCTACCCGTGCTGGATGGATTCACAATTCCAGGAGAACGCCCGTTGGACCGCTTCCAGCGCGGATACTATCAGTGCACGGTGCAAATCACGGCCCTTCCGTCAGGAGGCACGAGAGTTCAAGTCAACGCAAAGATCACGGCCTGGTATGCGGATCCGGTTTCGTCGCATTCGGGCTATCAGACATTGCCCTCAAACGGGAGGATTGAATCCGATCTGTTAGATCAGATTAGCGACGCACTAGGAGCCAGCCCGGCGATGGTAGCACCAACGCCGAACACGGCTGAACCCGCAATCTCAGCTCCGATGCCGCGCATTCCAGAAAGTGCTCTTCACGCTTCGGCAATAGCGCTTCCAGATACGAACGCAGGCTCGTTGCAAACGCAGACTGACGTTTTGGAGAAACATGAGCAGGAATTGGCCGAGGAAGCCAAGAGCCTGGAGGAAATTCTACAAAACCAGGCACATCCTAATAATTTAGCGGCAGTCAAAAAAACGGGCACCCCAATTTTGCAGAGCCCCAACGCAGATGCAAGAATCTTATTTCCGGCAACCGCTGGAGACGAATTCGAAATCCTGGATGTGAACTCAAATTGGGTGCACGTGCGGATTTCGGGGCTTTCGCGCGGATGGATTCGCCGCTCCGCGCTGGAAATGCCGGAAGATTTTTCTGGCGCGAAACAGGTTGGCTCAGCGGCTCAAAATACAGTCGAAGAATTTCGCATCAGCAATGAACAAATCGCCCCATTCCCCGGCGATTGGGATTCGCTGCGGGGAAAGATCGTGAAGATTGTTACGGTTCAAAAAGCGAGTCAGAGTGGAACGGCCAGTGGGTCGCAGGGAAGACTTCAATTTGCGAAAGCGCTGTTCATGGAACAGTATTCGAAAATTGCGGCAACGGACGCTCCGGCCGGGATTGTAGTGATTTTCGATTCTGACGATGGCGGCATGATCGCGGCTACATTGGAGACACTGAAGGAATGGCAGGCGGGCTCTGCGTCCGATGACTCGATTTGGCGGCAGTGCTTTTTCGATCCGCCCGAACTTTCCGGAAAATAACGAAAAAGTTGCAATGGCGAAACGGGCGTCCTCGCCAGTCTTCGGAGGAATCTCCGGACTTACATCACTTCCAGAAGAAGCCCGCGACCAGCAGCGCCACCTGAGCGGTGACAAGCGTAAACCAGATTCGCTGCCGGAAGCGCGACCGGCGGAGGTCTCTTTTCAAATCAATCTCGAGTCCCTGGATAAACTCCAGCTCTCCCGGATCAATTTGGGGTTTAGGTTCGGGGACGTTCGTCCGTCCGATCCCGGTATAAGTAAGCTTCGGCTTGGCAGGGAAAAGAGCTTTAGGTCCGCTAATCACCGCCGACCAGTGCACCAGCAGCAGGTATCCGGGGGTAAAGCCCGGATCGGCGGGCATCGAAGTTAACTGAAGCGGACTCTGTCTTTCCGGTGCGGCGGCATCGGCCAGATTCCGCAGAAGAGACGTCCACCACATATGATTCAGTTGATCGCCGATCAGTTCGCCGAGTTCAATAGGACGAGATTCCAATTGTAGTGGCGGCAGCGTTTCCGGTGAGATCACGTCGCCCAGATTAGTGAAAATGGTTCGATACCAAGGTAAGCTTAGAACGTCGCCAGCTAACATTCCCGTATCCACGGGTCGGGACGTGAGAATCAGAGGAGGGAGCGTCTCGGGAGAAAACTTATCGCGCAAATTTCCGAGCAGGGACCTCCACAGCGACTGTGTCAGACTCTTCGGTAAGGAAAAATCAGGTTCGTATGCAGAGTTTTCCTGAGAGTCTTCGGGCGAAGCCTGGGGGATTGTATTTTGGAAAGGCATTTTTCTTTCCCTACTAGTGTAATTGGTGCGGGCTGGGAAGACCAAACGTAAACACGACGCACGTAGGTGTCCTCGCCCACCCCAGACGAGGACGTCTGGGCCTACGTGAGTTTTGCGGTATTCTTCTAACACTCAATCTTATGATTAAAGCTGTCCGAGGAACGCGTGATCTCCTTCCGCCGGAAACCGCGCTATGGAATTTCGCCGAAGCAACGGTACGCGATGTGTTCCGCACTTACAACTTCCACGAAATCCGCACACCGATTTTTGAAAGCACCGAACTGTTCTCTCGAAGCGTGGGAGAGGAAACGGACATTGTCGCCAAAGAAATGTACACGTGGGAAGACCGGAGTCGAGCCCAGAGCGAAAAAGGTCAATCGCTAACCCTGCGTCCCGAAAACACCGCCGGGGTTGTTCGCGCATACATCGAGCACAGACTTTGGGAGCGGGGGCTCAGCAAGCTCTATTACATAGGGCCGCAGTTTCGCCGCGAGCGTCCGCAGAAAGGACGCTACCGGCAGTTCTATCAAATTGGCGCCGAGTTGATCGGGCCGGCCAGCGCCGGTAGTGAATCGCCCGCGCGCGATGCCGAAATCCTCGAACTGCTCGCTACTTTGCTTGACCGTCTTGGAATCAAAGGCTGGAGTCTGCAACTCAATTCGGTCGGGTGCGCCGACGATCGCGCCGCCTACAACGAAGCTTTGCGCAAAGCGCTCGAACCAGTTGCCGCGACCATGTGCTCGGATTGCCAGCGCCGCGCGGTGACGAATCCGTTAAGAGTATTCGACTGCAAGGTTCCAGAAGATCAGCCGATTATTGAAACTCTGCCGCGCATCAGCCAGTTTCTCGACGAGCCATGCCGAAAACATTTTCAGGCGGTTCAGGAAATTTTGAGTTCCGTAGGAATTGACTTCCAGTTAAACGACCGGCTGGTGCGCGGCTTGGATTACTACACTCGGACAGCTTTCGAATTCACGCACGGCGCACTGGGCGCACAGAATGCAATTCTCGGAGGCGGCCGCTATGATGGACTTTCCGAGTCCCTCGGAGGACCGCAAGCTCCCGGCATCGGTTTCGCCATCGGCGAGGATCGCTTGATACTCGCGTTGCAGGAGTCGGCTGGGTCGGCGCAGCCTAAGCCGGATGTCTATATAGCGCCTCTTGGAGCAGGCATGGACCGAGAAGCGGCACGGCTCGCGCGAGAACTGCGGCGCCAAAACGTCGTGGCTGAACTTGGCGATGAAACTTTTCGCTTAAAAAAATCTTTTGAGACTGCCGCCAAACTTGGGGCACGGCAAGTTCTGATTGTCGGTGAGAACGAGGTAGCTACCGGTGCGTTCGCGCTCAAGAATCAGGAAACCGGCGAACAGGGTTCCGTGCCTAGAAGTGAACTTGCGGGAAAAATCCACCCAAAACCCTAGCTGCACCTTATTATTGCCTACTCTGTTACGACCTTGACGGTAAGAGACTCGTCCGGCTAGTATCGGCACGAATCCAAAAACATTATGGTTCCTGATCTAACTCACCTAGGAGAATCCACTATGAGACGCATCCCGGCGACAATTCTGTCATCTATCCTTCTGGTTTTGATATCCCTTTTTTGTGCCCAAAGTTTCGCGCAGATGCCAAGTCCAGCACCCGAATTAAAAAAGCTGGATTTCCTGGCCGGCAACTGGACGGATCAGGCCGATATGAAAGCCAGCCCCATGGGTCCGGGTGGAAAAATGACAATGACGGAAAAGAACGAGTGGATGCCCGGAGGTTTCTTTCTAACTCTGCACTCCACTTTCACCGGCCAGATGGGCAGCGGGAGCGGCATAGCGTTCATGGGTTACGACGCGGACGCTAAGCAATATACCTACGATGAGTTCAACAGCATGGGGCAACGGACACATTCGACCGGTTCCGTGGACGGCGATACATGGACCTGGCTGGGTGACCAGAAAATGGGCGACCAGACTATGAAGGGGCGCTTCACCATGAAGGTGCTTTCGCCGACCTCTTACTCATTTAAATTTGAGATGTCGCAGGATGGCACGACATGGAACACCGTGATGGATGGTAAATCTACGAAAGAGAAATGACCCAGAACGGCAGACCCAGGACGGCAGACCCAGGACGGCGGGCAGAGGAAAAGCCACCCTAATCAAATATCAACACCGCCGACGCTATCACTGTTGTCCACAATCCGCGCTTATCGCCAACGGCTGATTGCGTAACGTTCGCCGTCCGCACAATCTTGTTTGAGATTCGGTAAATTTCCTTCTTCTCATCCCAGGAACGGTCGGGATCGAATTCCACGTTCAGCGTGGTAGCAAGCATCTCGGCGGCCAGTTCCTCGGCATAGTCCCCGGCTGCGTCTTCAGACTCTCCGAAGGAATGATGTTCGCTGAGATATCCATAAGTATTGCGATCCGCCGGGATAGCGACGCCAATACTTGAAGCCAATAAGCGATGTGGTTCACGAGTGGAGTTTTCAGCCACGACGGAAAACACCACTTCACCCGGGCTCAAAAACTTCAGTCCCTGCGATCGCGGGATCAATTTGCACTGGGGTGGAAATATAGAAGATACGCGAACCAGATTTTGGGCGGCGATGCCGGCGTCGCGCAACGCCAATTCAAAGGAAGTAAGGCGCTCTTTATGCTTGCCTACTCCTTTGGTGAAAAAAATCTTCTTGGGGATCATGTCTCTTCCCAATTCGTTATTCCTCCTGCCCGCAATTGGTCAATGAGGGTCAAATCTAACATAGCGAAAGGTTACGGAACGATTAAAAAGGAGACACTCCGGCAAAAAAATCTCAAAATACGCTCCATACAGATTTGTGGGGCGTTGTATCGTAGAGCGAGAGTAGTCCAGGTCGGTTCTGATACAACGGGGAATCAAGTCATCTACGGGTGTGCGCTTGCTACTTGCGTCTGCGGATTGCTACCCAAAAGTAAGTGAGTCCAAGTGCCGCGAATATTGCTCCGAACAAAAGTAGCGGACTAGGGCCGCTAGCAGGGCCGAGCATCATGCCTAAGCCTACCAACAGAACATACATAACAACGAAATCGAGGATGATCCAAACCATGTGTGGCATCTACGTCGAGACTTTCGTCGCGCAGGATATGGGCTTACTATGGTGGACCCGGAGAGACTTGAACTCCCAACCCCTGCGTTCGAAGCGCAGTGCTCTATCCAGTTGAGCTACGGGTCCAGCCTTTTATCCCTAGTTAAACGCATCTCGGCCCCGAACGGTTCGCCGTTCGTGCATCCGCTATAATAATAGAGTATGCCGATATTGAAAGACATAGCCGCCATCGCCAAAGGCATGAGCATCACCTTCATGGAGATGTTCCAACCCACGCAGGTGGAGAATTATCCTGACGGCAAAGGGCCATTGCGAGGCGCAAAGTTCCAAGAGCGTTATCGCGGTGTCCACGTATTGCAACGTGACGAAAATGGACTGGAAAAGTGCGTCGCATGTTTTCTCTGTGCGGCAAATTGTCCATCGAATTGCATCTATATAGAAGCCGCCGAGAACACTGCCGAGAATCGCGTCAGCGGCGCCGAACGTTACGCCAAGGTTTATAACATTGATTACAATCGTTGCATTTTTTGCGGATACTGCGTCGAGGCTTGCCCCACCGACGCAATCACGCACGGACACGGATTCGAATTGGCAACGTTCAACGCAACGAACTTGGTTTACCGCAAAGAGCAAATGCTGGCCGCGATGCCGGCCCATATGGGGTCGAACGCGGTGTTCAATCAAGCTGAAGTCGTGGGCGGCGCGCCAGCGGTACCAGTACAAGGGAGCTAAATTCTTCAAAGACTTGAATGGGAAGAGGCGCCGGCCCCACCGTGGGTCGGCGTTTGTGCATTAGAACCGTCGTTGGCCGTGCCTCGTAAGTCGTTGGTTCTCACCCTTGACCGTGCGGTGCCGGCAGGGTTTGATTCTGCCAACGACGAACGACCAATGACCGATGACCAACGACAGCTTTTATGACTGACTTTCTCCAAACCGTCCGCGAGCGCGTCGTGGTTTACGACGGTGCCATGGGGACCAATGTCCACAAGCACAACCCTACGCTCGATGATTATTGGGGCCAGGAAAACTGCAACGAGATCCTCGTCCTGAGTCGACCCGACATTATTCGAGATATCCACGCCAGTTTTTTGCAGGTCGGATGCGACGTTATTGAGACCGACACATTCAATGGGATGAGTGTCGTACTCAACGAGTTTGGTTTTGCGGATCGAGTTCGTGAAATCAACATCGCGGCCGTGCGGCTCGCTAAAGAAGTCGCCGCGCAGTTCTCAACCAAGGAGAAACCCAGATTCGTCGCCGGTTCGATGGGTCCTACGACCAAGTTGCCGTCACTGGCTCATATTACCTTTGAGCAAATGCTGGACACCTACGTGGAGCAGGCGCTGGCGCTGATTGAGGGCGGCGTTGACATTCTGCTGATTGAGACGGCGCAGGACTTGTTGCAAGCGAAGATTGCGACGATTGGCGTTCTGGAGGCAATGAAGAAGGCTGGAAAGCGCCTGCCAGTGCAAGTGCAGGTGACGCTTCAAGAGTCAGGGACGATGCTGCTAGGCACGGAGATCGGTGCGGCACTCACATCCCTCGAGCCGCTTGAT
>DASYGR010000167.1:0-11731 GCA_035999525.1 Terriglobales bacterium | reverse complement strand
AAGTCATTCGCCTGGGTAACGTTTCCAAGCCGACTCTCACGGTATATTCGCCGAAGGGAAACAACACAGGTGCGGCGGTTGTGGTATTTCCCGGCGGAGGTTATCACATTGTGGCGATTGATCTCGAAGGCACAGAAGTGTGCGATTGGCTGAACTCTATCGGAGTCACATGCATTCTGCTCAAGTACCGGGTTCCTGATTCTGGACCATATCCCAAGTCATCCGCCGCCCTCCAGGATGCGCAGCGCGCTCTCGGTATTGTTCGTGCCCACGCAGACAGCTGGCACTTTGATCCGCATCGGGTTGGCGTGCTCGGATTCTCTGCAGGAGGTCATTTGGCCGCCGCTCTCAGCACCCACTTCGATCAACGTCTTTACGATCCGATTGATACGGCTGACCAAATGAGTTGCCGCCCAGACTTCGCGGTCATTATCTATCCGGGATATCTAGCGCTGGCGGATCAGAACTTTGCGCCGAATCCCGACATTCACGTCACCGACAAAACGCCGCCGACGTTTCTGGTTCAGGCGGAAGATGATCCGGTGCACGTTGAAAACGCGATCGTTTATTTCACGGCACTCAAGAATGCGAAAGTTCCGGCGGAAATGCACATCTACGAAAAAGGCGGGCATGGATACGGTCTGCGCCGCACCGACCTCCCTATTACCTCCTGGCCGCAGTTGGCGGCGACGTGGCTCCGAACATTTCAGATAGCGCCCCCCACTGCGCCGTGACCCTAGATGCGGCAAGAGATGCGACAAATGAAAATCACAACTATTTTTATTGTCACTGCCTGCGTTATCTCGCTCCTGTCAAGCGCCGGCGCGCAAGATCTGAAGTTCGCCGATCTCGGCGATTTCAAGCTTGAAAGCGGAGAAGTAATCCGGGACTGCCGCCTTGGCTACAGAACTTTCGGACAATTGAATCGCGAACGCTCTAATGCAGTTCTCCTTCCCACATGGGCTGGCGGGACCTCCGAGCAGCTCAAATCGAGCGTCGGAAAACACGCATTGTTGGATGATTCGAAATATTTCGTGATCGCGGTGGACGCGCTCTCGAACGGCGTCTCTTCTTCGCCTTCCAACAGCATTTCTCAGCCACGCATGAAGTTTCCCAAGATCACCATGCGGGACATGGTGAACTCGCAGCATCGGCTTTTAATCGAGACTATGGGGATCACACATTTAAAGGTGGTCGTTGGGGTTTCGATGGGAGGGATGCAGACATTTGAATGGATGGTTGCGTATCCCGATTTCATGGATAAAGCAGTGCCGATTGTTGGCTCGCCACGCCTCGCACCCTACGATTTGTTGCACTGGCAGACGGAAATAGACGCTATCAAGAACGATCCTTCGTGGATGAACGGCGACTACACGACGAACCCGGCGCGCCGATTGGAGTTTGAGCTCGGAGCGCTTATCTTGACCACTCCGGAGCGTTACAACCAGAAAAAAACACGCGAGGATGTGATTAAAGACCTAAATAAGGCAGAAAATACCCCGGGGAGTGACGCAAACAATAAAATCCGCCAGGTCGAAGCAATGATGTCCGTGGATGTCTCAAACGATTTTGGACATTCGATGGATCGGGCGGCGGCGTCCGTCAAAGCCAGGGTGTTGATCGTTGTTTCGCGATACGATCACGTGGTGACGCCGCAGCCCGCGCTGGACTTTGCCGCGCAGCTTCATGCTCAAGTCATTGAACTGGACTCAGACTGTGGACATTCCGTCGCCGAATGCGACAACGCAAGAATCAACGGGGCGGTCGCAGAGTTTTTAGATAAATGAGGGGCTCTACCCTGAACAAAGGCGCGGCATGCTTAGCAGGCCAAAATTGTTGCAAATTTGAAAGAGGCACCTTCTGCTGAATCTGTATCTGCTGGTCCTGATAATTATCGTCACGGTTCTTCTTGGCGTCAGCATCTTTCGCAGCCGTCTGGTTAAAAACAAAGCGGACTTTTTTGTCGCGGGACGAAGCCTGCCTTCGTACGTTCTGATTGCCACTTTACTCTGTTCGTGGATTGGCGCGGGCAGCCTGTTCGCTGGCGCCGAAAATGCATTCCACAACGGATTCGCCGCGCTCTGGCAGCCGGCGGGCGGATGGGCTGGCCTACTCGTCATCTATTTCGTTGCGCCGCGCGCACGCAAATTTGCACAGTACACTCTGCCCGATCTGCTTGAGACTCGATACAACGCGACCGCGCGCGTGCTCGGGACCATTGCAATATTGTTTGCTTATACGGCGATCACTTCGTACCAATTAAAGGGGGGCGGAGACATTCTTCACCTCGCCACGGGCATTGATAACACTCAGGGCATGTATATCGTCGCCGGGTTCGTCATCGTGTTTACCGCAATGGCAGGCATGTCTTCGGTGGCTTATCTCGACCTGGTGATTGGCATCTTGATCACGGGAACGACGCTGGTCGCCACTCCGATGCTGTTTCATGCGGTTGGAGGATGGGCCGGATTGCACGCCGCCCTTCCGCCGGACCGGTTTCAGGTTTTAGGTCATCTGACGTTTGCGCGCGCCATGGAATTTTTTATTCCGACGATGCTTCTCATGCTTGGGAATCAGAGTATGTATCAGAAATTCTTTTCAGCCCGATCCGCGAAGGATGCAAAGATCGCCGTTGCGGGATGGATCGTCGGGACATTGTTTCTGGAGACCGTCATCATCACGATCGCGGTGATCGGGACGGCGATGTTCGGCACCAATCCTGAAGTATCAGAAAAGCCTCGCGAGATGATTCCGTTTGTGGCCCGTCACGGAATGCCGGCTTTGATGGGCGCTCTGCTGATGGGATCAATTTTCGCGAAAGTTATTTCCACGGCCAACAACTTCCTGTTCTCTCCAGCGACAAATCTAATTAATGATGTTTATATGCGTTTCATTAACAAAGATGCGTCGCAGTCGAAGATTATTGTGCTTTCCCGGTTGATGGTGCTGTTGCTGGGGCTGTTTGCTCTAGTGCAGGGTGCGTATTTGACGTCCGTCCTGGCGATGGCTCTTTATGCTTACACGATTTATTCCGCGGCAATCACCCCTGTGGTGATGGCAGCTTTTTTCTGGAGGCGAGCCAACGCTGCGGGTGCGGTATCGTCCATTGCAGTCGGCACTGCGGTGACAATCGCCTGGAATCTGGGAGGCAAGCATTTCTTGCCGTCCGCGTGGGCTGAACGGGATGCGATTTTCCCGGCGCTGGTGGTGTCCGTGCTGGCGCTGGTTATTGTCAGCCTTGCCACGCGTGCGCCGAGCGAGGAAAAGTGGAAGCCGTTTGTTGCTGAGTAGGATTAGCATTTCAGCGCTCAGAAAACAACTTAGCACTCAGCACTCAGCAAAGGCCTAGGAAAACATTCAGCCATTCAGTAAGACTAACTGCTGAGTGCTGAGTGCTAAATGCTTCGCTACAATTGACCCATGGCAAACCTGACCCTTGTTTACGGATTACGTCTTTTACCCTCGGAAGAAGTCGCCGAAGTAGGGGATGCGACTCTCAAATTGAAGAACGGGAATGAGGCGCACGTCACCATGCACGTGCTCGAAGGCAGCAAGAAGGAAATCGAAAAGCAGCTGAAGAACAGCCTCGACGCCTTTTTCGATTTCTATCCTGAGATTTGACTGCACACCCTTGACCGTTAGATTTGAATTCGCCGCTCCTCGCCCCGCATCCATATAATGCAATTCAGTCATCTCGGATCATGCCATCCCGCTACCGCTATTATCGCCTGCGATTGAGCGAGGCAGGCTTGCTGCCCAAGAGCAAGCTCGCCCAGATCGCATGGTACCTGCTCGGACTGGCCGTGTTTCTGTTCGCTCTGCAACAGATACTCTCGCGTTTTCACTCATCGTACGGAGCCAGCCTTGGCGGTTGGGTCATATTCCTGAGTTTGCTGGTGATAGGTCTCTTTGGATTTTTAGGATTCCGCTGGGCGAAGGGCAAAATGCTTTGGCGGCTTCGCAACCGCCTCATTGTCACATGGGTATTTGTCGGTGTAATTCCTGTGGTTTTGCTGGTCGGGTTGACAGCAGGGTCTTTGTACTTGTTTGCGGGACAGTTTGCGACATTTATCGTAACGACGCAACTGAACTCGGAGCTGCGCGATCTGGAAGCTGCGAATTCGGCGATTGCACACGAGTTGGCCGCCAGAATGGAGAGTGGTGGCCGAGCTGAAACCGAGGCTATCGAAAGCTTGCGGCAAACGAATAAGTCGTGGTCGGGACGACACGTCTATGTCTGGTTGAATGGCAAGCTCATTCTAAGCAACTCGCCTCGGGGAGTAACCTCAAGTCCACCGCCGCTGCCTTCTTATCTGAAGCCGACATTCTCGGGTGTAGTACGACATCACGACAAGTTGTCACTGCGAGCGTCGGAGACGATTCCCGCGGCCAGCGGCGATCTGACCGTGCTCACCAGCGAACCGCTGGATCGCAATCTGTTGCAGGAATTAGCCACCGATCTGGGCGAGATCACTCTATATGCGTCCGGGCTCACGCTACACAAAATCGAGCAGCCGGAGTCCGCTGCAAGCATTACGCTAGGCGCAAATGTCTCATCGCCGCGTGCTTCCGATACCAACCAGGCTGGTGTATATGTGCTTGATACTGGCAAAGACCTGCCTGCCCCCACCATCACCACAGGGAGCATCCCGTCGCCGGTCCGTTCCATGGACAGGCTGGTAAGCTTCGCTACCGCCGTCCGGGTGGTTGATTGGGAGACGGGAGAACACAATAATCCCGCCGCCATCAGCGTTCAGACGCGGGTGTCGAAGCTTTACGACCGGTTGTTTGGCGCTTTGGGAGAATTTGCTCCGGCCATCGAATATAGCCTTCTGATTGTTGCGGCCGTGTTTGCTTTGATCGAACTGGCCGCTCTGCTGGTCAGCTACCGGCTTACCCGCTCAGTCACGGGTGCTGTGGCCCAGTTGTACAAAGCTACGCAACACATCAATCGCGGAGATTTCAGCCACCGAATTCCAGTACGGTCCACTGATCAGTTGGCGGCGCTGGCCAATTCTTTCAATTCGATGACCGCATCGCTGGAACAGCTAATCCGCGAGCAGAAGGAAAAGCAGCGGCTGGAAAATGAACTCGTCATCGCACAGGAAGTGCAGGCACAGCTTTTCCCGCGCCAGATTGCGCAACTGGCGTCCCTGGAAGTTCACGGCTTCTGCCGTCCCGCGAGGACAGTTAGCGGAGATTATTACGACTTCCTGAAGCTGGATTCTGACCGTCTTCTTCTCGCCGTGGGCGACATCAGCGGAAAGGGGATTTCCGCCGCGCTGCTCATGGCGACAATTCATTCGGCGGTCCGGGCCTACAGTCTCGAGGGCATCCCTATGTTGAGGGAACCAGTCACCGCCGGGGGGCGCGGATCAGGCATGAGCCTCGGTTCCAGTTTGCAAGGCGCGGAAGTTTCTCCCGGAACGCTGCTTTCGCTGCTGAATCATCAGCTTTACGAGAGCACTCCGATGGAGAAATACGCGACCTTGTTTCTGGCCATCTACGAAGGCGATGAGAGAAGACTCACGTACAGCAATGGAGGTCATCTGCCCCCAATCATTTTGAGCGAACAAGGTTCCGTGCGAAAACTGGATCAAGGTGGCACTGTTGTAGGAATGTTCGAACGGGTCAACTACGACGAGGGGTCCGCGCAACTTCGACGTGGCGACATCTTTATTGCTTACAGCGACGGAGTAAGTGAACCCGAAAACGAATTTGGAGAATTCGGCGAAGACCGCCTCATTGACATTGTGCAGGAGAACCGGGATCTGCCGTTGGAACGGATCACGGAGATCGTGACCGCCTCAGTTGATGACTGGATCGGAGATCACGAGCAGCCCGACGATGTGACCCTGGTGCTGGCCAGGGCGCGGTAGATTTCCGCCATAGCCAGACTACGAGAATCACACCCATCGCGAGATCAGATGCGAGGCGTGTAATAGTGAGGGCATCAACAACTTGGCAAAGCGACCGAACGGTCGCCCTCAGTAGCGGTTCGCAGAATAAGGAGATATAACATTGGTCGAATCCGAGGATTCATTTACTTTCCCGTCTCACAGGTCGAACTCTGTTTAACAAATAAAAAAATAAAATTAGGGAAATGATGCTTTCGACGCCAACCACATAAGAAACAAAGTGATCTATGACATGGCTGGTGTGAGTTGCCATTCTGTAAGCGTAAAATTGCCCAAACAGAACACCAAAGATCAGAGAAACACTCACAAGAGCTGCAAGAAGCCTCTTAAAAAAGTTAGGAAAGCTCAGAGATTTCGCGTACCAGAGCACAACCGACCATTCTAATATTGCAAATGGAACAGTAGCGAGGCGCCCAAGCAGGATCGGATTATTTATCAAGATCATCTCTAGAGTCGCTTCCCGTAGTAAATTTCACGATCGCGGGCACGATTCATCGGCCAAATCGCTCGATATAGCGCAAAGTATTCGCTGTCCTTAACCTATAGTTTGCGTTTCCTGCGTCTAAGTTCGATCGTCTGCTCCGCCGCCTCTTTCACCAGAAAGCCCATCTTCGGATGGGATGGTTCCATGTCAACTCCAACCCCATGCTCCCGCAAAGTCTCAGAGGTTACCGGACCAATCGAAGCGACCACAGCCGTGTTCAAACTGGCCAACACATCGGCTCGCATGTTCATTTCGTCCGCTATCTGTAAAAGATGGACGAGTTGTATGGATGACGTGAATATGGCAACGTCAATTTCCTTGCGCGAAAGGACGGAAACGGCTTCTCGCAGGGGTCCAGTATCTTCGGGCAACGACCATTGATAAACATGGACCGGCACGACCTCCGCGCCGCGTTCCCGCAGTCCAGCGTAGAGTTCCTGACTCGGCGCCCCGTGTTCCTGCACCGCGATCTTTTTCCCGGCCACAGCGACGGTTTCTTTATTTTGGTCGAGGACCTGCAAAATCTCGCGCCAGGTATTTGGTTCGGGCACGGCGAGGGTGACCGGTACTCCCAACTCGCGCAGCACCGCGACCGGCTTGGGACCGCGAGCCACCACCTTTGTCCGGCGGAGTGCGGCGACGAATTGGTCGCGTGAACAGACTGGTTCCACTGCTTGTACCAGCGCGCGTGTGCCAACGCCTGTCATGAAGATCACAGCTGCGAATTCGTCTTGCAGCAGGCTGGCTGCGAACTTTAATTCTTCGGGATTCGATTGCGGGACTTCCCGCGTGGAAGGCGCAACCGTCGGAACGCCTCCGTTATTAATAATTAACTGCCCTATTTCTTTGGACCGTCGGCTCTCGAGCGACAACACTCGCATTCCGTTAAATCCGGCGTTAGCCATAGTTTTCTTGTTCCTGTTCACCCGGACGGCAAATCTCGGCCCGCCGGGAACCTACTTCCTACCTAAATCCCCGTATTAACAGGCTTTTACCAGACGGGCTATCCATGATATAACCGCCCGTAAGCTATTCATGGGACTTTACTAGGAGCAATATATCGCGGACCTGGCATTTGCGGGCAAGAATGGTCAGGAGCGAGGAGGTCTTGTGTCCGAAGCACGGACGGGAAAAAGATTCCCCTTAGAACTGCCGATCAAGATTCACCGGGCCGAAGAAAGTTCAGAACACAGCGGCATCACCGGCAATCTCAGCGCCGCGGGCGTTTATATTCGCGCCGACGCGAATCTCGAGATCGGATCGAATGTTGAGTTCGAGATTTCGTTGCCTCCCGAGGTAACCGGCGCCAAAGAACCGGTGATGGTGAAGTGCAGCGGCCGCGTAGTGCGGAGAGATGAGCCTTCTGCTGGAGGCAAGACTTCGGAAACGCACGGCGTAGCCTGCGTGATTGATTCCTACGATTTCGTTCGTCACGAATGACATTGAGGTGCTGACGCGATGCTGAAACTAATTCTGGCCGATAATCAGGCAATTTTCCGGGCGGGGATCGCCAAAGTGCTGGCGGTCGAAGACGAAATGCGCATAGTTGCCCAGGCGCAAACGCAGGAACAGATGTTTATGGCGCTGGATAAATTCCGCGCTGCTGTACTCATTGTTGCTGGCGGATTTCATTCCGACTTCAGCGGAATTCTTGCCGCCGCCACCAAAGCGAAAACTCGCGTAATCGTGCTGGCCGATACCGGCGAAAGCGCACAACGTTACATGGGCGCTGGAGCCAATGGGGTGGTCTATCGCAACGTGACCAGCGCGGCTCTGGTAGATTGCGTCCGCAAAGTAGCTCGCGGGGAAAATTGGGTGCAGGACATAGCAGTGCCAAGCGAGTTGACCGAAAACGATATGGTCGGCTTGCGTGTGCGCGATCGCCTGACCGCAAAAGAATTGCGCATCGTCGCGCTGATCGTTCAGGGATATAAGAATAAAGAAATCGCCACGCAGCTCGGGACCACCGAGCAGGTCATCAAAAATTATCTGCGAAACGTTTACGACAAGATTGGGGTCTCGGATCGCCTGGAGTTGGCGCTGTTCACCATCCATCACCGGATACTGAACGAAGCGGCGGCAGCAACCACCGCAGCGGCAATGCCGCAACCAGGCCACGGCGCGGGCGTTCCGTCGTAGAAGGCCACGCCCACAAACAGTCCGCGTAGGGACAGCCGCCCTCGGCTGTCCGGGTGAGCGAAGCTCGCTGGCGGTTTCCTAAGGCACTCAACAAGCCAAGATCGCATGTCAGTACGACTAAGCCGAATAACTATGAAACCACGAATCGCCATGCCGATGCTTGCATTGTTGCTTAGCCTTCAAGGCATTGCTACTTCTCAAAAGAAAGACGTAGAGCCAAGCGGTCGGACGTACAAGACAGTTGGCGCGACCGAACTTAAGGCATATGTCTTCATGACTGAAGACCCTGTGAAAGGAAAGCCCCGTCCGGCGGTTGTCTTACTGCATGGAGGTGGCTGGAACGGCGGCAGCCCCGAGTGGACTTATGAGGATGCCAGATGGTATGCGGGATTCGGGATGGTCGCCATCGCGGGAGAGTACCGCCTCTCGGATCAAAAAAGCGTTACGCCGCTCGAAGCTATGGCCGACGCGCGTGACCTGATTCGATGGGTCCGACAGAATGCCTCCGAACTTGGAGTTGACTCTCATCGTGTTGCCGTATACGGAATTTCCGCTGGGGGGCATCTGGCAGCCGCGAGCGCGGTCTTTCCTCATACGGAAGAAAGCAAAATAAGCTGTGTGCCCGACGCACTGATTCTTCTTTCGCCAGCCGTCTCGATCGTGAACGATCACTGGCCAGAAATTTTGTTGGGCGGCCGCGCCAACCTGCAGGATATCTCCCCGGCAGAAAACATCAACAAACAGTTGCCGCCAATTGCCATTATTGAAGGAGCGGCCGATACGGAAACGCCGCTGCCTGGCGTGCAAAAGTTTTGCGAGCGAGCGAAACAGGTCGGGGGGATTTGCGAACTTCATGTGTATCCAGGAGTAGGTCACATCTTGTCACGCAATCTCGACCCTCATGCTCAGGAGCAAGGCCCATTTGATCCTGACCCAGCTGCCAATGCCGATGCGCACACAAAAGAAAAATCGTTTCTGGCCGGAATCGGTTATATCAAATAGCTTTCTAACGTGATTTCCCCGTGCCGCTGATTTTCATCCGCTTTGGAGTCGCCAACCTCTCAGGGTTCGTCTCTTGCTTTTATTTTCTGTTGCCTTCAGTCTGTTACCGTCTCATATTTGAGACGAGGAGCACTCCTATTGCATCTAATGGAACAGGTGATATTGCGGGCGGATAATTTAAAGAAGTCCTTTCGGACTACAGCTTCGCAATTGGTGCTCTTTGAAAATCTGTCGTTCCAGGTCCACCAGGGAGAAATGCTGGCGATTGTCGGTGAGTCGGGAGCGGGTAAAAGTACATTGCTTCACATCCTCGGCGCGCTCGACAGGGCTACTTCCGGAGACGTATATTTTGCGAACTTGCGATTGAGTACGCTCTCCGAAAATGATGCTGCCGATTTTCGTAACCGCGAAATTGGCTTTGTCTGGCAATTCCATTATCTCTTACCCGAATTCACCGCTCTTGAGAACGTGGCGATGCCGCTGCTTCTGCGAGGGCGTTCTCGGCGGGAAGCAGAGATAGACGCTTCGCGTTGGCTGGGTGAAGTAGGGTTGGCGGCACGAGCGCATCACCGGTCGGGGGAGCTTTCCGGAGGTGAGCAGCAGCGAGTTGCCTTGGCTAGAGCGCTCATCACTAAGCCGAAGCTCTTGCTTGCGGATGAACCCACAGGTGATCTGGATGCCAACACTGCCAACGCGGTTTTCGAATTGATCTCCCGGCTGCATCGGGAATATCAATTGACTTCCCTGATTGCGACGCATAATTTCGCTTTTGCCAGGCGTTGCCATCGCGTCTTGCGGCTCCAAGGCGGTCGAGTTGAGGAAGTCGCACCTGAAACGTTAGTGGGATAGCACGGAACGGCGATTGACAATTCGTCGGCAACGTGACGAAATGGTCACTGGGGGATGGGTAGTCAGACCGTCGCACCCAAAGGTTGCAATTCATTGCTTTTATAATCTTTAGTAGGTTCTTCGGTAACTGCCTCCCGGGTACCGGCAGCCTATTCACAGTCGGGAACCGTTGGCATCCCGATTGCATCAATGATTAATAGGCCACAGGGTTCGGGGAAGGCGCGATTCATTACGAACGCCAGCCTTTCTTAGAACTCGGGGGAAAGGGCTATATGTTTGAACGGTATACAGAAAAGGCGAGGCGCGTCATATTTTTTGCGCGCTACGAAGCCAGCCAGTTCGGGTCTCCATATATTGAGACAGAACATCTTTTATTAGGACTTTTGCGCGAGGACAAGGCCCTTACCAACAGATTTTTGCGTTCTCATGCTTCGGTTGAATCCATTCGCAAGCAAATCGAAGGTCATACCACTATCCGGGAAAAGGTTTCTACGTCGGTTGATTTGCCCTTGAGTAACGAATGCAAGCGGGTTTTGGCTTATGCAGCGGAAGAGGCGGAACGGCTTTCCCACAAGCATATTGGGACTGAGCATCTGCTTTTAGGTTTGCTGAGGGAAGAGAAGTGCTTCGCCGCTGAGATCCTGCACGAGCGTGGATTGCGCCTTTCTACTATTCGCGAAGAACTGGCTCGCACCAGCCAGGAGAAATCCCAGCCCGCGCGGCAGCGTGAGTCTTCACTGCTGAGCGAATTTTCCCGGGACCTGACGCAGTCGGCAATGGACAATCAGCTTGATCCGTTGGTCGGCCGTGACGGCGAAGTCGAGCGGGTAGTTCAGATTCTTTGCCGCAGGACCAAGAACAATCCGGTTCTGATCGGTGAGCCTGGAGTAGGTAAGACTGCCATCGTCGAGGGACTCGCGCAGCGCATCGCTGATGGCGAGGTTCCGTCATTCCTCGCTGACAAGCGCATTCTTGCATTGGATCTTTCCTTGATCGTTGCGGGCACGAAATATCGCGGACAATTTGAAGAACGCCTTAAGACCATCATGAAGGAATTGATGGAGTCGCAGAATTCCATCATTTTCATTGACGAACTTCACACACTCGTCGGCGCGGGTTCGGCGGAAGGTTCGCTCGATGCCGCCAACATTCTGAAGCCGGCGTTGTCTCGCGGCGAAATACAGTGCATCGGCGCAACCACGCCCGCTGAATATCGCAAATCTATCGAAAAAGACCGCTCGCTGGAGCGCCGCTTCCAGGCCGTGAAAGTTCCGCCTCCTAATGAAGTGGATGCCACGAAGATTTTATTTGGAATCAAAGACCGCTACGAGAAGTTTCA
>DASYGR010000014.1:0-6267 GCA_035999525.1 Terriglobales bacterium | reverse complement strand
AACGGAGATCGGGGGCAACTACTACACACTTACCTATGCGCCTAGTAATGGGGATTATGACGGCAAACTTCGTAAGATTCATGTTGGCCTGTCCACAAAGGGCTACCAACTGTCCTATCGGCGCTCCTACTACGCGGACGACCCCGATTTGGGCCCGCATAGGACACGCAAGAAAGAAGTGGCGGAGCAACAACAATCCGCCTCCAGAAAGATCGGCGACTCGTTGTCTGCAAACATGCAACACGGAGCGCCAATGGCTCACCAGATTTATTTCCGGGCTCACATCCGTCCCATTGGCGTCCCCGCACTCGCCACCCCTGAACAAATGGCAAATCTGGCAGATCAGCCCGCGTATTTTCGCGTGCGGCGCAAAAATCGGCCGTCAAAACCGCTGCCTGCGGTTCAGCTACAAACTTATGAAGTTGACTACGTTTTGGCAACTCGACCTGGAACCTCGCACAATGCAAAGCCTCCGGCTGTTGAAGTCGCGGCCGCTGCCTTTGACGAAGAAGGTCAAATGTTAAATGGCCTGGTAGAGACCAGCGCGCCGGCAAGTGCACAGTCTGCTGGCGGATCAAACTCGAATGGAATCTATCGAGTTGAGCAACAGATTGAAGTACCGCTGACCGCAACTTCGATGCGCATCGCGGTACGAGACGTCACCACCGACCGAATCGGAACGATGGAAGTTCCGTTGCCGCTTGCACCCGAGTTGACAAGCGTTTCAAATCCGCCGGCCTCGCCAAGAAAGCCGCCTGATTCGACAAAGTCCCATTGAGTCTTCTTAGGTCCCAGTTTGCACGCCGAATGTTGCTTCCAAGAAAAATCACTACTTAGCGAGGTTCGGCCTTCTCGACAATTTCTCTATAACCTGCTTGGGAACGGGCTGCGATTTCATTCTCTCTGGGTTGGCCGGATCAATCCCAGTCCACACGCGGGTTTCGACGCCTTCGACGGCCAGCACTTTATCCTTCAAGAAGCGATGCTGGACTAAAAAGCTACTTTTTCGCCATTCTACGATCTGCGACTCCGCCAGCAATTCGTCCCCGAATCCGGAAGGAACGATAAACTTTACTTTTAAATCCACGATCGGAATGCCGATGATTCCATGCTCTTTGAATAGTGCCCGCAATGGTAAACCGGCATTCTCAAACAGGCTGGAGGTGCAGGCATCGAACCACTTTAGATATTGCGGATAAAACACGATGTTGGCGGGATCGCAATCCCCCCACTCCACTCGAAAATGTTCGTGGCTAATAAACATTTGTTGCGATTCTTTTATTGAAACGTAGGGCGGATATCGGCGTCTCTAATAGTTGCAGCATATTTTACATTCAGCGGATGTTATTGTCTGTGAGTCGAAATGACCATGCGGACACAAGTCGGCATTGTTGGCGCGGGACCCGCCGGACTCGTGCTTTCGCAGCTTCTTCATCTTCAGGGCATCGAGTCCGTGGTGCTGGAGAATTGCAGCCTTCAGCATGTCGAGGAGCGAGTTCGCGCGGGCGTTCTTGAGCAGAACACGGTTGACCTGCTGAACGAAATGGGACTGGGCGAGCGAATGAAGCGACAGGGCCTGGTCCATCACGGAATTGAATTGCGCTTTGGTGGCCGCGGACATCGCATTGATTTTGCTGATTTAACGGGAGGAAAGGCGGTCACAATTTATGCTCAAAATGAAGTCATAAAGGACCTCACCAATGCTCGCCTGGAAGCCAGAGGACAAATTATTTTTGAAGTAGAAGACGTCAGCCCGCACAATTTCGAGTCGTCGAAGCCCAACATTCACTTCCGTCACCAGGGCAAATCAGAAATCGTTGAGTGTGATTTTATTGCGGGTTGTGATGGCTTTCACGGTGTGTGCCGTCCGACGATAGAGTCAGCGCTCACTCTGTATGAGCGAACTTATCCATTTGCGTGGCTGGGAATTCTGGCGAACGCCGCGCCTTCTTCCGAGGAACTAATCTATTGCCATCATGAGCGCGGATTCGCTTTGCATAGCATGCGCTCTCCGCAGGTCACGCGCCTCTATTTGCAATGCGATCCGGAAGAAGAAATTGCGAATTGGCCCGACGACAGAATCTGGGAGGAACTCCAAGCCAGATTTCAGATTGCCGACGGCTGGAAACTAAATCGCGGCGACATTACGCAAAAAGGTGTCACCGGAATGAGAAGCTTTGTCGCTGAGCCTATGCAATATGGCAAAGTGTTTCTGGCGGGAGACGCCGCGCACATTGTTCCGCCGACCGGCGCGAAGGGATTGAACCTGGCAGTCGCCGATGTTCGCGTCCTTGCCGAGGCCATTGTAAACTTCTACCGTACAGGACGGCAGGACTTGCTCCAGAGATATTCGGAAACTTGCTTGCGCCGTGTCTGGAAGGTGCAACGTTTTTCATGGTGGATGACATCCATGTTGCATCGTTTGCCAGACGACAATTCGTTTGATCAGCGACGGCAACTGGCGGAACTCGATTATGTCAGCAGTTCGCGAGCGGCCTCGCAATCCTTGGCAGAAAATTATGTTGGACTGCCGATGGAGTAAGATTTGCCGACCGGCTTCTATATGTTTAAGTCTTTTATTCTGAGGGGGAGGAATTACTTTGAAAACCCGCACGCAGCCCGTGGTAGTTTTTCTCGCGACGATTGTCTTCTTATCAGTTATGCCCATCTCGTCCTGGGCTCAAGACACGGCCTTTCATAAAGCTCCTGCGTCCGCAAAAAAATTGACAAACCCTTACTCGGGGCAACCACAGGCCGTGGAGGCGGGCGGCAAACTTTATGCCAACACATGTTCGAAATGCCACGGCGCAAATGGACAGGGTACCGGGAACGTCCCCCCGCTGACTGAGAGTTCTACGCAATCCGCGAGCGATGGTGAAATTTTTTGGTTTATCACTAAAGGCGACATAAATAATGGAATGCCGTCATGGAAGGCTCTTCCGCGGCAGCAGCGCTGGCAACTTGTAAGCTTTGTCAAGGCGCTGCCGAATGCCCCGAAAGCTGAGACCGCCGCGGCAACCGGATCTACGGCCGCGGACGACGCCAAGTTAGCGCCACCGCAGGCGCCCTTCACTGATTACCGTTTTGAGCAACCCGGAACGTTCCGCAAGATCACGATGCACGATCTTCCGCAACCATTTGCTTCAAAATCGTCCAATAATGGTCCTAGTGTTGTTCCCCGGCCGCGGGATGCGTGGCCGAAGGCTCCTGCTGGATTCAAAGTCGAACAATACGCGACTGATCTGGATAATCCGCGCCTCATCACCACCGCACCCAACGGCGATTATTTTGTTGCTGAAAGTGATGCGGGAAAGATTCTGGTTTTCCGTGGAATCACCAGCGACGGTAAGCCACAGCAGACCGAGGTGTTTGCCTCTGGGCTGAAGCGGCCATATGGCATAGCTTTTTATCCGCCCGGACCAAATCCGCAATATGTATACATCGGCAACACCAATGCCGTCGTGCGTTTCCCCTATCAGAACGGTGACCTGAAAGCCCGCGCGGCTTCGGAGCATATCGCCGATCTGCCTTATGGCGGAGGTCATTGGACCCGCTCCATCCAGTTCACGCAGGATGGCAAGAAGATGTTCGTCGCCGTCGGGTCATCCTCGAACGTGGACGACACGGACACGCATCCCGAGGAGAAGAATCGCGCCGACATTCTGGAATTCAATCCTGATGGTTCGGGTATGCGCGTGTATGCGTACGGCATCCGCAACGCCGGCGGCGGCCTTGCCATTAATCCCAAGACTGGCGAGTTATGGTGCTCGGTCAACGAACGCGACGCGCTCGGCGATAATCTTGTTCCCGACTACATCACACATGTGCAGGAAGGCGGTTTTTACGGTTGGCCCTGGTGGTACATGGGCGGCCATCAGGACCCGCGTCATCCCGGCAAACATCCTGAGTTGAAGGACAAAGTCATTACACCTGATGTTCCCCTACAACCTCACAACGCCTCGCTGCAACTTACTTTTTATGACGGCAAGCAGTTCCCTGCCGAATATCAGGGAGATATTTTTGCTTCCGAGCACGGGTCTTGGAATAAGTCGGTTCGCGTGGGATACGAAGTCATTCGCATTCCCCTGCACCGGACAGGCCATGCAACGGGCGAATACGAAGACTTCCTGACTGGATTCGTCGTTGACAACGATCACGTCTGGGGACGCCCGGTCGGAATCACGGTTGCGACCGATGGGTCGTTGCTCGTAACCGACGACGGTTCAAGCACGATCTGGAGGATCATCTACACCGGGAAATGATCGGTAGGACACGGTTCCCCGTTCTTGTCCCTCCGCTTTTTGGAGGGACCGGGCGGGGATTTCGTTTCTGATGAAGCCGGCACCCCCCCAGTTGGAACTAGAACTCCGAAATCCTCGTATGTCTATAAAGGTCTGCGGGAGGAGGTAAACAAACGCAGCCGCGATCGTCTATTTTTTGAGAGGAAACACCACGATGAAACTTCACTATTCCAATCGTTGGCTACTTATTGGACTGATGTTGTTCGGTACTGCCGCGTTGGCCCAGGATCAAGGCAGAGTTTTTCACTGGAGCGGCAAGCTGGCGGCGGACAAGATTGTCGAGATCAAGAATGTGAACGGCAACATCGAAGCTGAGACCGCAGGCGGGGATCAGATTGAGGTGACCGCTGAGAAGAGCGGTCCGAGGGCTGACGAGGTGAAGATTGTGGTGGTGCCTCACGATGAGGGGGTCACGATCTGCGCCATCTTTCCGGCTGGCTTTTTGGGCGGCTCGGCCAGCTGCGAACCCGGGAATAACGGACATTCGAGCAATACACACGGGGACGACACGCGTGTTCGCTTTACCGTGCGACTGCCCAAGAATCTCCGTTTCTCGGGCGGTACCGTCAATGGCAACGTAACCACTGAAAATATGGGCCGGTTCGTTCACGCACAAAGCGTCAACGGATCCATACACGTTTCGACAGCCGCGTGGGCTCAGGCAGAGACGGTAAATGGGTCCATTCAGGCCAGAATCGGCGATGCCGCTTGGACGGGAACACTTAAGTTTGCGAGCGTGAATGGTTCGGTGGAATTGCGAATGCCCGACGACTTTAGCGCCGACGTGAAATTCAGCTCGGTCAACGGCAGTATGAATTCAGATTTCCCGCTTACCATTAGCAATGGTTTTCCCGTCGGCCACAGTGCTCACGGCACCATCGGCAAGGGAGGCCGCGCCCTGGTGGTGGACACCGTAAACGGAAACGTCAGCTTGAAGAAGGGCGGCGGCTCGATCTAGCCGGCAATAAACGTTCGCGGTCACCAGGTAATACGTATCAACGAGAGCGCTGGTCTGGGCAGAGCTATCTTCAGATTCAGAGTTCCATCCTGAATATGCGACCACGAGGGCGAGTCTAAGAGCTGCAACTGCCCTGCCTGCTCTAATTCCTTGTACTGCTCGTCGGATGGCTGTTGCGGGGATCCCATCTGTTGCCATGCCGTAAATGAATTGCTATGAGTGCGATCAATGCGATAGTGCTCGATTAGCACTTTCGTCGCCGCTTGCGGAAGATGAGCGAGCGCGAGATTCATCTCTGCATCCGGCGCGGGCAGATCGTCGTCGTGATAATTCCACAACAGGACATCCACCTCCCGCTCACGGCGCACGGCAAGGCCGCCGACATCCGGCTTCCCTGTTACTCCCGACTGTTGAATTTCTGAGGCAGCAATGTTCGCACTGCTGGTTAGCGAAAGCCGCGTTGTGCCAAGAAGTCCGAACATGCGAAACGCGTTCAAGATCGGCTTGTCCACTCCATTAGTGGCCAGTTCGCGCAACCCTTCGAAGTATGGTTGATCATCGAATTGAAACGACCAGGTAACGACTCCTTCGCAGTGCACATTTTCTTGTTTTGCCAATTCGAAGATGGAGTTCAGCACAACTGCGGTGTACGTCGGGAATAATGGCCCGTTGCGATACGCATTTTCCGGATGGTTTTTCGCAGAACACGCGGCGCATCCTTCCGGATCGCTCTCGCCAAGGATAACGGGCGTATTTCTCCATTCCGGAAAACTGGAGACAATCTTGAAACCAGAATCAATTGCCCGCAATTGATTCGACATTCCCATGCGCACATGACCATCAAGCATTTTGGGACGGCCCTTGGGATGGATGCTGATAAAAGTTAACGGAGAGCCTGTACGGCCCGTGGCAAAATTCTTCTCGTGTGCACAATGTTCCAGAAATCTCCGCAGAAATTCGGCAGCGTGTTCGCCGCCGGGGCCGGTAATATCGGGGCCTCCTATTCTT
>DASYGR010000064.1:0-9875 GCA_035999525.1 Terriglobales bacterium | reverse complement strand
GGGCTCGTATTCGCAAAGCAGCCCCCCAAGCAGCGCGTGCTGACGCTGCAATTGACGAATGACCGCTTCATCATTCCGCCGGGTGTGCCGGACTTTCGCGTGGAGGTTCATGGAACTCTGCCGAACGATTGCACGCTGCTCAGTTTCCTTCCGCACATGCACCTGCGCGGGAAGAAATTTGAGTACAACGTTATTCGTGGCGACGGCACGAGCGAGACACTACTGCGCGTAAATTATGATTTTTACTGGCAGTTAAGCTACCGCCTGGCGCAGCCGCGATTTCTGAAAGCGGGAACAGAACTGCAAGCCGTCGCTTGGTATGACAACTCGCGGAACAATGCGCACAATCCTGATCCGACAGCGGCAGTGCGCTGGGGCGATCAAACGTATGACGAAATGATGGTGGGATTCTTCGATGTGGCCGTGCCGGCGAATGTGGATAAGAAGGAATTTTTTGTACGCGCGAACAGCGGGAAGCCCTAGAGAGCGCTCACAGCTGCTTGCACGCAGAAGCGCAAAAGCTTCACTCTCCCACAACGCACGCCAGATGAACGGACGAGAGCTGGAAAGCAGTCACGAATTGGGGGTCTGCGGACTAGGCGCGCAGGTAGTCCGGCTTCCAGGTCTTGATCATTTGCTTGATGCTTTTCTTGTCCTTCACTTTTTCGTCGAGGACGCGGCGCGCGAGGTCCGGGAGTTCGGCGTCGCTCGCAAAACGCAGAGCGATGAGTTGACCAACCGAGAACTCCAGAATGCGCGATTTCAGATCAGCGGGCAGAAGTTTTTCGAGGCGTAAACGCATCTCGAGGCGAATCACGCGGTCCTGGACTGTTAGCGCAAACATCCTCGCGTACAACGCCACCAGCAATAAAGCAATCGAGACCAGGAGCGACACGAGCGCTCCGAACGAAAACCATGTGTGCACCAGTGCGTAAATCGAGTACCCGATGTTGAGAACCAGAATCGGCAATGCCACCATGTGGAACGCGGGCACGATGCGCGAATGGTTTGCGAATGTTTGCTCTTTCATGAATCACCTCGAAAAATCAAAATGCAATCTGCACGACAGTTAGACGCGAGAACCCTGCATTGGTTATCCGCACTATTCCAGAGTTTTCCAAGCATTGAAGCCAATGCATTGGATGTGAAATCGCATTGCCGGTTGCACAATTCCTTGCGTGGCCGAGAACGCTATTCCGGCGGGCCAAGACCGAACGCGCGCGAGTGAAATTCGAGCCCAGCGGGCAGATGCGCGGCGAAATAGGGCCAATCGTGGCCTCCAGGATAAAGATGGAATTCATGCTGGATGTGGCGGGAAGCGAGCGTCTCGTGAAGAGTCTGGGCGCCTTTCTCGAAACCGTAATCATCTTCCGCGCCGCAGTCAAAATAAATCTCCAGGCCCGCGAGACGCGCGCTACGCGCCAGCGTGACTGGGTCGTTGCGTTGCCAGAACGCAGCGTTGGGCGGCGTGCCAAAAACGGCGAGGACTCTGAGCAAGCGTGATTGCCGGGGATTCGCGAATTTCACGTCTGGGAGCTTGCCGAGCAACGCAGCGCTATTGGCGCTGACGGACGTAAATAATTCTGGGTGGCGAAAAGCCAGATGCAGCGCGCCGTAGCCACCCATGGAAATTCCACCGATGCCACGATAGTGGCGGCCGGGCCGTGTGCGGTAGGTGCGTTCGATGAAGGGCAAAAATTCGCGGATGAAGAAATCCTCGTAACGCTCGCGGCCATCGTATGAGTTGACGTAGAAACTCGTGTCGGCATCCGGCGTGACGATCAGGAATTCGCCAAGCTGATGCTGCTCCCAAAGATCTTCGATGAGATTCCACCCGCCGGAGCTGACGAGCATCTGCTCGTTTTCGCCCAGACCATGAAGAAAATAGAGCACCGGATAATGCTGCGTTTTATTTTCGTCATAACTCGGCGGCAAGATGGCGCAGTAGCGCACCGCACGGTTGAGAATTTGACTGTGGGTCGAACGGCATTCGATGCGACCCAGTGAAGCATGAGCGCGCGAAGGACCTGCGATGGAGAGGAACGCGAGCACCGCGAAGACCGCAGCACTGCGCGGATTATTCATACCGTAAAGCCTCGATGGGATTCAGATGAGCGGCGCGCGAAGCTGGATACATTCCCGCAGCGAGGCTGACGATGATGGCGAAAGCGATTGCGCCAAGCGCGAGCCACAGAGGAACAGCGGAAATGTTCACAGGAGGCAGATTTTGGTGGCTGAGGTAAATGTTGGTTCCGAAGGTGACGCCTTTGCCGATCAGCCAGCCGAGCGCAACTCCGCCAATGCCTCCGACGAGACCCATCACGCCCGCTTCCGCAAAAAAGAGCTGCTTGATGTCGCGATCATCGGCGCCCAAGGCTTTGAAAACGCCGATTTCGCGGCGGCGTTCGAGAATGGCCATGACGAGAGTGTTGACAATACCGAGCGTGGCGACGGCCAAAGCGAGGCTGCCGAAAATTCCTAGGAGCAGATCGATCACGGTGAAAAACAAACGGAGATTGCGAGTCGTGTCAAGCAGCGAAAAAGTGGTAAAGCCCATATTTTTTATGGCGGCCTCTACTTGTGGCACCTGCGTCGGGCTTTTGACGCGGACCGTGAGGCTAGCGTAACTGCTCGTCTTGCTGGAGCCGTTCAACACATCGCGAAGATCGTTGACTTGCGTGGCGCTGAGCGTTTCGGCGACGGCGAGCGGAATAAATACTCGGCTGCGGCCGAAAGCGCCGAAGCCGCCCTCTGGTTCCGTGGAGATAATGCCGACGATGCGCAATTTCTTTTCGTGCGGAACGACGGAGAAGCCGCCGCTGGCGGAACTCTCATTGTCAGGGGCGGAAGATTGCGCAGCTTTGCCGCTTTGCGCGGTAAGGGCTTGACGTTCTGCGTAGCGCAAGACGAGGTCTTTGCCTATCAGTGCAGAGGGCTGAGCGGAAAGCTCTTTGGCGAATTCGACTTGAAGAATCGCTTCATCGGCGCTGGAACTGGAGAAGAATTTGCCTTGCATGCCGTCGAAAGCGCCGTCCGTGCGCGCGGAATCAGGCATGCCGGCGACCATCGTTGGATACGGTTTTTCGTTGTAACGGATTTCGGTCATGAAACGAATCTCGGGATAGGCTTCGTTGACGTTTGAGAACCCGGCGATTTCGCGGCGCGCCGACTCGTCGAGCGGACGCGCTGGAGTAGAATCGGGGGGTTGATTCTGTCGTGAGCGACGTTCGTAGTCGCCAGTGTTGTAACGCGACGAGACAAAAATAGCATTGAACAAGCCACTATTGGCAAGGCGCTGCGAAGCGAATTGCTGCAGGCCGACACCGAGCGAAAGCATCGCGACCAAAGAAGCTACGCCCACCGCAACGCCCAAGGTGGTGAGCGAATTTCGCAGGATGGCTTCACGCAGATTGCGGATGGCGAGTTCGGTTAAGTCACCGATTTTCATGACTGCGCTCCGTCGCGGGACTTCGCTGTGACGCTGACTAATTTCCCGTCGGCCACGGTGGCGATGCGATGCGCAAAACGCTCGGCCAGTGGGCGCTCATGCGTGACCATTACAATGGTCATGCCCATCGATTGATTGAAATTTTTGAGCAGCAACATGATTTCTTCGCCGGTAACGCTGTCCAAGTTTCCGGTAGGCTCGTCGGCGAGCAGAATCGTCGGGCGATTCACTAAGGCGCGAGCGAGCGCGGCGCGTTGCTGTTCGCCTCCGGAGAGCTCACTGGGACGATGCGCCAGACGCTTTTCCAGATGCACATGCTCGAGCGCCTCGCGCACGCGCGCCGCACGGTCCGCACGGTCGACTTCCGCCAAGCGCAAAGGGAGTTCGACATTTTCCTCCAGGGTCATGCGCGGCAGCAGGTTGAACGCTTGAAAAACCATGCCGACGCTGAGGCTGCGGTAACGCGCCAGTTCGTGGGTGTCCATTTCCGCGAGATTTCGCCCTCGTACGACGATCGCGCCTGCGGTGGGACGGTCGAGACCAGCGAGCAAATTCAGAAGAGTGGATTTGCCGGAGCCAGAACTGCCGAGAAGCGCCAAGAATTCGCCAGCGCCTACGCTGAGGCTTACATCGTCCACGGCACGGATGAGCGCGGCGCCCATTTGATAATGGCGCGAGACGTTGTCCGCGTGAATTGCAGCTCCGTTATTACCCTGTGACATTTACTATCCTCGATGTTACTACGCGTCGGTAGGACTACAAGTTTCCTTTTGGTATGGAACTAGAAGAGGTAGGAGGGGCCGTTATTATCGGGTGGAATTGCAACGGCCCCTTTTGGAGGGTTGAAGCTAGAGGCGAGTGAGTATTGCGGTCGGGTGAACATTACGCGGACAGAATACGGAAACGCGGCGAACAAGGCTATCGGCGGAAAACTTTAATTCTCCCGGAGATTCTACGTAGACAGCGCCGGAGTATACGCTACGCGTTCTACAGTCATTTCGTGGTCGCGGCATTGGGCGTGTCCTCACCGAGCGCGTTCGCCAAGTCCATTTGATGCTCTTGCTCGTCCATCAGAATGTCGCGAATGTGTTCGGCCATGGCAAATTCGCCGAGAGCTTCGCACTGGCGGACACGTTCACGATAGTCGCGGATGGTTTCATTTTCTTGCTCGAGATCATAACGAAGCATGTCGGTTGCCTTTTCGGAAGTGCGAACGTCGAGAGGCTTCACCGCAGGCATTCCGCCCAAATAATCAATCTGCTTGGCGATGATCAGGGCGTGGTTGAGCTCCTCTTGAGCGTGTTTTTCGAGCTCGGCGGCAATGTTCATATATGCGGCGCCCTTGAGGACTTGGGAATACACAACATAAGCGATAATGGCCTGGTATTCGCGGGCAAGATCTTTATTCAGCAAGTTAATCAGCTCGCTGCGGGAAATCTTGGGCTCACGTGAACCGGACTCACTTGTGGTGGAGCTTGATGATGCTTTGGCCATAGGTCTCCTTTTTCTAAGTGACGAAGCGAAACGCCTTGCCCGAAGGTAAGGCGCTTCGCCAGACTGCAACAAAAAATTAAGGATTTAAGCGGACTGCAATTATTTACCGACCTGCGCGCTGAGCTTGCTTTTGTTCTGCCTTTAGAGCTTCCGCGAATTCCTGAGTTTGCTTCTCGGCGACTTCTTTCGTGACGCCGTAGTACTCCTGGAGCTTTCCCACGAGCTGCTGGCGATTGCCGTTAATGACATCGAGGTCATCGTCCGTGAGCTTGCCCCATCTCGCCTTGGCTTTGCCCTTATATTGTTTCCACTTCCCTTCGAGTTGGTCCCAGTTCATTTGCAGCCTCCGTTTAGAAGCATTTCGACTTGTCGCCGACGGAGAATACCTTGTCGGCTGCGCGAGAAACAGCCTCCGCACGCTAATAACAGAAGACACCATCGGGAGGCGCGACGGAATACGGGGTAATCCTGATAGGGTCAGGGAGAATCGGGTAGCCAAAGTGGCACACCTGGCGGCACTTAGAGCTATACAGCAAAGCATGACGGTCGATACCTGAATAGTTGTATTGTACTGGGTCTGGAAAGAGCCTAAAAGGGTTGGGTCACAGGGGCGTGTGTCGCGTTAAAACTTGTGAAGGATAATTGCCCCTAGAGGAGGCATGATGCTGAGTTGGGCTGTGGTATTCCTCATCGTAGCGATCATTGCAGCAGTGTTCGGGTTTTTCGGGATCGCGGCAGCCGCAGCGGGAATCGCCAAGATCCTGTTCTTCATTTTCATCATTTTGTTCCTCGTGTCGCTGGTTGGCGGATTAATGCGCCGGACGTAGCCTCGCGACGTAAATTAGCAAGGACTAGCGGCCCGATTGGACGGAAGCAAGTGTAAGATGGTTCGCGGGGACCAGTTCCCCGCGACACCCAGCCTGTCTTACGAGAGGTACTGATGAAGACTGCTACGGTCATTGGCGTCATCCTGATCGTTCTTGCCGTGATTTCGTTCGCATATCAAGGGATCACCTACACCACACACAAGAAAGTGGTAGACTTGGGACCCATCCAAGCCACTGCAACCGAGCATAAGACGATTCCGTTGTCGCCCGTATTCGGCGGCATCCTGCTGGTGGGAGGAATTATTCTGGTCGTTGCGGGCAGCAAGGGAAAAACGTAGCCTTCAAGAAAGATAGAAGCCTTCACAAACACCACAACGCCCTAAATGATTCTTTAGAGCGCCGCGCTAGTGTTCTGCGCACTTAGCCTTAGATTCCCATTATCCCAACCAGCAAACCTACATCTGGATGCCGAAGGATCTAGCGCTGTAAAGGTGCCGCAGCGGAAACGGCCGCAGGAGTTACCGTTTTCAACTCATCAATTTCGCCCACTACTCGAGGCCATTCCTTCTTGTCTTTCTTCGTCGCAAATGGCGCGTCGAGATTGCTGTAGTAGGCGAGAATGTCCTGACGAAGCTCTGGTGAGATCTGCTGGAAGTGGTTCTTGGCCAAGCGGTCGACGAGCTCGGCGTAGGTCGCGTCAGCCAGGGGATAGTCGCCGGGCCCGGTGACAGTGCCGGTGTCGAAATTGTCATTTTGAATTTGAAGCTCGCCGGTCTGCTCCTTTTCATGTATGGCGTCGGAGTAGTCCTTGACCGTCGCGTTGAAACTGGCCATGAAAAGCTGCCCCGCTTCGGGGGTGGGAGCGCGGAACGACAAAGCCTTGAATGGTCCTACCTTCGGTACGATTCGGAGCAAGAAAGAGAGGAGCCTTGTACCGAATCCAGGCGTCTTGTACTGATCTTTCCAACTCTTCTTGTAGCTGGCCCGCGAAATATTATAAATAAACTTGCGGCGCGTGATGCCGGGAATCTCCTTCTGGATGTCGTCTTTCTTGGTCTGCCATGCCACTCTTGTCATTTGAGGAATCACGGTACTGACGCTATAACGAAAGGTCCCGATGGCAAGATCGTACTTGGTGACTATGGAGGTCAGCTCAAGGGAATAGGTATCCTGGAAAGCCCGCTGGAGCAACTCCTGGGAAACCTGGAACCCGATGGCGTCGTGATAATTGTCCGAGGCGTAATGGCCCTTGGCGACTTCCAAGACGTCGAATCCGAATTCCGTCTTTAAATGTGCGGCGGGATCCTGATCGTAAACGACTATATTTCCGTATTTGCGCCGAAGTTTCGGATAAAGCATGGGGACGGCATGGTTGACAGCGAGCCGATGGCCGTCATTGTCCGCGATGTAATGAGCCAGGGCGCCAAGAGAGAAGGCGTACTCGTCGAGATTTCTGGACTCGCGAATCAGGGCCCTGACGAAATCAGCGCTGCGCACATAGTGAGTGAGATCGCTGAAGAACTTGTTTCCGAAAGGATAGTAGCCCATGTCCTGAATGATGGCCCCGCCATAAGCATATGCGTGAGCCTCTTTCAGTTCATCCGGAGTCGCGTTCGGGAATTGCTGCAAGAGCAGCGGTTTAATGACGGGGTCCCATTCGCTGTCAATAATCGCCTCATGACTGAGGACGGAGAAACCCTGCGAACCTTGGACGACAAATATGAAGAGGAAAACGATAACTGCTGCGGACTTGAGCCTCCACCTCAGGGGCGACGAGCTGCGCGCCATCTCGGGAGTAAAATTCGCTTGAGCTTTTGACTCTTGTGGATAACTTCTGGAGCGTCTTCTCAGCATCGGAACCTCTGATAATTTAGATGATTTCGGTCGAGGATTCGGGACTCAATTCTTTGGCTCATTGGACGAGACATGGGCGAGAACGCCAAACGGCAAATGGCGGAACATGTCACTGAGGGGCATCAGTAGTTTGGTTCCTCGGCCCTTCGGTGTCAATGATTCATTGGTGAGGACGTTAACCCATCGGCGGGGCGCAGAAGAGGGCACGACCGCAGAGGATCCAGAACAGCCCGGGCTGAGTGGGGATTTAGGGGATTTATTAAACAGCCCGGGCAGTTTCCGGAAAACTTGTCATTACACGGCTAGCCGAGCCGCACGAGCATGCAGTGTTATGGCCAAGCGAAGCATTCTCTCGAGTTCCAGGCGACGATACGGATAGCACAGAAAATCGAGAGCCCCGGTATTCATTGCCGCGAGGTATTCGCGGTATTCGTTTTCGCAAGCCGGGCTGGACACGATGATAACCGGGATTTCTGAGGATTCGCGCTTAGTCTGCTTCACGAATTCACGGCAA
Source organism: Terriglobales bacterium (assembly GCA_035999525.1). GTDB lineage: Bacteria > Acidobacteriota > Terriglobia > Terriglobales > Acidobacteriaceae > PALSA-188. The sequence goes on along the minus strand of DASYGR010000064.1, from coordinate 1,738 downwards.
GTTCCATCCTCAAGCCAGAACCCACAGAGGCATGCCGCGATTTTCTCGGTGGCAAACCAGACTTTTGCGTCTGCCAGTCCCTTCACCCACACGGTGTTGATGGGATAAGGCTCCAAGGGTCTCGCTAAACCATCCGAAACAAGCGAATCGGAACTCGCCACAAGGATTGTCGGAGCCTCCGGAGCCCACGCGATATCCACGAGGGAGTTGAAACCCTGGAGTTGTTCGGCGGAAGCAACAACTGTGTTCATCGGCCAGAGCCTCTCCAAGTCGAATCCGGGAGAAGAAGAAGGAAGCCGGCCCAGCCCTTCTGTCCTTGATCTCTCAAGGCGCCTCGACTTCCTGTCTTCTTCTTCCTATGAAACGGAATTCACATTCCGCACAGGCATAATCCTCGCGATCGGTTTTTCGAACAATACCGTCGATTCGTTAGAGAAGCTTAGGAACTTGCTGTAGGCGGCATTCGAGTGCTTCGCGGGGACAGAAGGCGGGTCTTGTAGATAGATGAGATTGGGGGTCTTAAGGACTAGGGCTCGATGATTTGGTTGCGCACGGCGTAGCGAACCAATTCGCTTACCGTGTGCAGTTGCAGCTTGCGCATGATGTTGGCGCGATGAGTTTCAGCGGTTTTTACGCTGATGCAAAGCGAGGAGGCCACTTCCTTGCTGCTTTTACCCTCTGCCAACAGTTGAACAATTTCGCGCTCTCGGGACGTGAGCCGGTCACCTACCAATTCCGGCGGCTCGGCGCGAGAGCCGCCGCTGAAATTGCTGAGAATGACTTCGGTGGCGCGAGGGGTGAAGAAGGGCTTATGGCTGGCGAGCGTTTCGACGGCGATGACGAGGTCCCGGTCCGAGTCTGACTTGACCATGTATCCGCGCACGCCGGCATCCAGAATTTCGCGAATCAACTGGTCGGAATAGTGCACTGACAGAATCAAGACTTCCGTATTCGGAGAGGCTTTGCGAATCCTTCGCGCAGCTTCCACGCCATTTAGTTCAGGCATACTGATATCGAGAACCACAACATCGGGTTTGAGCTCTTCAGACTTCGCCACGGCTTCGCGGCCCGTGTGAGCCTCTCCGCAAACTTCCCAGCCCGCGTGGGATTGAAGAAGCGCCTTGACTCCTCGGCGCATCAGGTCGTGATCATCGGCAATTAGGATGCGAAGAGTTTTCATTCACCGACCAGTTTGCACTCGATTTAGCTGTGGACCGCGTATTCTGCAATACCGAAAAGTCCCTACGGTGATTCCTGCCAACCGAAGCTTAACACCTCCAAGTCAAAAGTGGTCAAAATTATATAATTGGCATTGGACACTATGTCTTGGACGCTTGGTTAAGGCACCCAACGCACCCGTGTCCTGTAGTCAAGACAATGTAGATTGGAATCGTAGAGAGAAGATATTGCTGAGGTTCAGTACCACAAGAATAAATCGATCTCTTTGATAAAGACTGTGCTTGCAGAGGTTCGACATCCGCGGAGCACGCGAAATAAGACTGGTACCAGTATTGCAAGCAGTACAAGTGTAGTTGAAACTTCGAGGAGGTTTATCGCATGAAGAACGTTCGCAATATCGCTCTTTCGATTATATCCAGCGCGCTGCTCGCGGGCGCGGCATGGGCTTTGCCTGCGTCACCAGCAGGACACCAGTCCGCAACGCCAAGCCAGAGTGCGGCGCAACTGCAGTCAGCTTCGGGGAAGATCACGGCCGTCTCCAGCAGCTCATTCACGCTCA
>DASYGR010000196.1:0-9115 GCA_035999525.1 Terriglobales bacterium | reverse complement strand
ACACGGTGGGCTACGGAGACGATGTCTACACAGAATCAGCCGTCAGCAAGTTTAAGCAGCACTTCGGGAATGGCATCGAAGTTTTCTTTGTCTTCAACGGGACGGCTGCGAACTGCCTGAGTCTCAAGGCGCTCACTGAGGCTTACAACGCCGTAATCTGCGGCGAGGCTGCGCACATTTATGTGGATGAGTGCGGCGCGCCCGAGAAATTTACCGGGTGCAAACTCATTCCCATAGCAACATCGGACGGGAAACTTACGGTGGACGCGGTTCGTGATGCTTACCACGGCATTGGAGATCAGCATCACGTTCAACCACGCGTGATTTCGATCACCCAGGCCACGGAAGTAGGGACGGTTTACAAGCCCCGCGAAATCGCTGCCCTTGCGGAGTTCGCCCATGATCGCAACATGTTTCTTCACATGGATGGAGCGCGAATTGCCAACGCCGCTGCCAGCCTGGGCCTGAGTCTTCGTCAAGCCACGCGGGATGTGGGAGTAGATGTGCTCTCGTTTGGCGGAACGAAGAATGGGCTCATGGGCGCGGAAGCGGTAATCTTCTTCGACAAAAAACTCAGCCGCGATTTCTTGTACTTGCGGAAACAGGGGATGCAGCTCGCATCGAAAATGCGTTTTATCGCGGCGCAGTTCGAGGCTCTCTTATCCGATGACCTCTGGCTCAAGAGCGCCCGCCACGCAAATCGAATGGCCCGTCTGCTGGAAAGGGAATTGCGTAAGATTTCGAAAATTAGAATTGTTTACCCCGTCCAAGCAAACGGAGTTTTTGCGCAAATTCCCCACAGAGCCATAGCCAAAGTGCAAAATCGCTATTTCTTTTATGTCTGGAACGAAGAACAATCCGTGGTGCGCTGGATGTGCTCGTTTGATACCACGGAAGAAGACGTGTATCAGTTTGCAAAGTTTGTGAAGGAGTCAATTAGAACTTAGCATCTGGGATCATTTATCATGGGGGTGTTCCCGATGAGGAGGCGTCCATGCATCTACTTGGATTTTTCTTTTTCCCGTTCTTTGGATTCGGGTTTGTACTTTATTTCCTTCCCACGATCGTCGCCCTGCTGCGCGAAAGACACGACAAGCTTTCCATCTTCCTGCTGAATTTCTTTTTAGGATGGAGCGTTATTGGTTGGATCATTTCCCTGGTGTGGGCGTGCAAGAGTGAGCGAGTCGTATATGTGCAAACTGCGCAGCGCAATTAGGCAAGCAATCGCGCGGCCTCTTTCGCGTAATAAGTGAGAATAATGGTCGCACCGGCTCGCCTGATCGAAATCAGGGACTCCATCATCACGCGATCCCGGTCAATCCAATTATTTCTTGCTGCGGCTTCGATCATTGCGTACTCGCCTGAAACTTGAAAGGCAGCCAAGGGAAGATCGAAGCGTTCTCGCGCAGCGGCAATCACATCAAGGTAAGGCATTGCTGGCTTTACCATGATCATGTCTGCGCCCTCTTCGACGTCGGCCTCAATTTCGCGCATGGCTTCCCGCAAGTTCGCCCCATCCATCTGGTAAGAGCGCCGATCGCCGAATTGCGGCACGGAATCAGCCGCTTCACGAAACGGTCCGTAGAAACCGGAAGCGAACTTCGCGGCATACGAAAGAATAGGAGTGTTGGAGAATTCGGCCTGATCCAAAGCCTTGCGGATCGCGCCCACTCGCCCATCCATCATGTCGGATGGCGCCACAATATCCACACCAGCGCGGGCGAGTGAGACAGATGCGCGGGCAAGAAGCTCCAGAGTCTCATCATTCGCAATCTCGAAGTTTGGATGAGCACTGCCTGCGACGATTTCCCCCGATTTTTTTGTCGCCCCTTGCGAATTTTCGCTGGTAGGTACTTCTGCCTGTATCACGGCCGCCCCGAGCGAGTTCGGAGTCGCCGCCTTTCGCACAACTCCGCAATGCCCGTGCGACATGTATTCGCACAGGCAAACGTCTCCGATGACGATCATTTGCGGGATATCGCGTTTAATTGCCCGAGTCGCCTGCTGCACGATTCCATTTTCGTCCCACGCGCCGGAGGCGACCTCGTCCTTCTTTTCGGGCAAGCCAAAAAGAATGATCGCAAAAATGCCGAGCGAAAATGCTTGGCGCGCCTCTTTTATGGCCTCGTCCACAGAAAGATTAAATACGCCGGGCATGGAACGCACTTCTTTGCGGACGCCCTTACCGGGGCAGACAAATAATGGATAAACAAATGCCTCTGGAGTAAGCCGAGTCTCGCGCACCAGCGAACGCAAAGGCTCACTTTGACGAAGACGGCGCAGCCGCGTTGTAGGAAATGCCACGGCCTGATTCTAGCAGGGAGAAGAATTGATGAAGTACTTATTGCTTCTCCGGAGTTGGCGCAACTGCAGGTTTTGCAAATTTCGATTTATCAATCGGAACGTTCTGCTGCATTTGCTCTATTTGAATCGTGGAACTGCCTCGGGGGTGCGAGGTCGTCCACCGGAATGGCGTTTTGACCCCACCCTGATCGCGGTAGTCGCTGTAATCAATTTGTTCGGGATTTAATCCCAGAGGCGATTCCGTGTAACGTATCTCGCGCACCAAAAGCGATGACTGCTCATCGAAAAAGAGCCTCATGGGCGGTTGCCCTTCAATCGCCCCTAGAATGACATACGCGGTATGGTCTCCAATTTTGTCTTCACGCTCAACGCGCAATTCCTTGAATACTTTTTTTGCGTCCGCAGGGAACTGCGGATCGGCATCGAGCTGGGACGCGGCGAGGTCGGAGCTCGACATCTCACGCAACGACCGGCCCGGAGCGCTAGACCAGCCTTCATGGCCGTCGGAAGCTGTAACATTCTCTCCGTTAGGCAGATGCATGACCTCCGCTGTTTTATCAGGGCCTTGAACAAAAATGTCCACTGGAAACTCGCGGGGGCCAAAGGTAACTTTGCCCTGTTCTATGCGGCTTCGCACTTCTTGAATCGCCTTCATGCCTCCCACGGCCCGTACATACTTGTCGAGAATTTGATCCACGCTCGGCAGATTGGCGGGAGGGGCTTCCTCATCCAACCCTGCCGGGAAGGGCGGCGTCGCCTCGACGCTGATAATCGGAATCGCCACCGGCTTCGGAGATCCGCGATGGCAGGTGAAGCACGTAACCTGGCGGTGGCTGTCGAAGTTTTCCTGGTTGATGATAATCATCATCTGCATCATTTTTCGCGCGATCTGCTTGGGCTTTTTATCGTCTTTGTCGAATGAACCTTGCATGTGGCAAAAATCGCACTGGACGCCAAGGGATGACGTCATGAACTGCATCGCCGGAATCAGCTGATCGGAGGGAACATCCTTCAGCACCTTGATGTTCTTATAAACCTGTTCTGCGGTTTTCGAAGGCGAAGGCTCCGGACGCGCTTCGCCTGATTGTGCTTTCAATGACGATCCCATAAGCAAGAAGCCCGGGGTCGTTAGGAGAATCGCTGCGATCCTGATTTTGGACATGGATGAAAAGCCGATGACTGGCATACGACATTCTATTGTAAAGCTAGACGCCTGCTGGGCCGCTTCTCTTGGGATTCCCATTTATCGACAAATTGGGACATATCCGTGTTGCGCCGTGCGAAAGAAGGCGCGATAAGTCTTGAATAGCCGCCATCCCTCTTAGCGAAAGAAGCAAAGGCAAGGTTCCGGATGGAGCTGCCCACGTTTACTCATAACTGTTCGTGCATGGCAACGACGGAGTGGTCTGTCCGCCTTCCAGATTATTTATCACTGACTCTTGTTGCAGTACGAATCTGCCTCTTTGATTAACGTAATATTTCCAGTCATACAGGCCAACACCGTTACCGAGGCTGAAGACTTCCATGTACTGGCAGGCGGAATAGTTTTGATTGCAGCTGTACTTGTAAGTGAAATATCGAGTCGGAACTGGGCCGATCTGATCCAAATTTACGGTTACCGGTGCGGAAGTCGAGTTGACCACACTTCCCAGACGTTGACGGAGAAAAGACTGGCATTGGGAAAAGCTTTGATAGGTCGTACTAGCAGCCGGAATTCTTATTGTTGGGCCAGGTCTTCCGATGCGAACGCAACGCTGCGTCATGGGCAGGTCATAATCGAATCGTTTAAAGCTTGTAGGGTCGCCCCATCCCAATTCTGTGGCTCGATCGTAAACATATTGTGTGTCGAAGGTTTTAATATCCCATGGATAACCTACGGCGCTCTTGATCCAGAGGAAGTATCCAGAAGACGCGTAATTGTTGGTGTTATCGTCCGGCACAATTGACGTGTAAATAGGGTTGGCGTTCCCCGGAGCCATATAGCTGTCCACGCGCGCCGGATACGCCATTACAAAATAGTTCATCATGTCCTCATGGCCACGAGGGCATGCAAAGCTCGATTGAGCCTGACTAAGGATGGGACATAAAATCGACAACAATGCGACGGATACAAATTTCACCGCGAATCTCCTGAGACTGCGGCTTTGCGGCCGAGTGATACCCTGTCCACAAAACCGCAGTAAAGTTCAAGCGTCGACGCCAGAACTCTTACCTGAATCTTTATTTTTGGGATGGCGAAGGCGATTTGCGCCTAACGCATGCGCAAATACTTTCACAGCGCGCGGTCCCGTTGCAAGAATAATTTGTACTTAGAAGTAGTTTATGACTCGCTTTTCTTTGTTCGACGAATGACCCATCGGTAAACATTCATTCAGCTAGGGACGATTCCCGCGAATCCTCACGGTGCTAGAATTCTCGGTTCGTCGTCTTGAAGGATGTTTATGCCTGATGCTTCTCCAGTTGTCCCGGAACCTCTCCCGCTTATGAATTTCACTGATGATGAAATTCTTTTTCGCGACAACATTCACCAGTTCGCAGATGAAAAAATACGGCCCCGTGTCAAGGAGATGGACGAAAAGGGTGTCTTCGATGCCGCCCTGATTCAAGAGTTTTTTCAAATTGGCCTAATGGGAATCGAAATCCCGGAAGAGTACGGCGGGGGAGGAGGCAAGTTCTTCGAGGCGATTCTTGCCGTCGAGGAACTCTCGCGTGTGGATGCTTCAGCAGGCGTGATTGTGGATGTGCAGAATACGCTGGTAAACAATGCACTTCTGCGGTGGTCCTCGAAAGATCAGAAACAGCGTTATCTTCCGCAGATGGGCGCCAAGATTTGCGGGGCATACGCTTTGAGCGAAGCGGGATCCGGTTCGGACGCGTTCGCCCTACAAACCAAAGCCGAGTTGAAGGGAAGCGATTATGTTCTGAATGGCCGAAAACTTTGGATCACCAACGCCAAAGAGGCTGGCATCTTTATACTCTTTGCAACTGTTGACCCGGCGGCCGGCTACAAAGGAATCACTGCTTTCATTATCGAAAAGGATTTTCATGGATTTACAGTCGGCAAAAAAGAAGACAAGCTGGGAATTCGCGCGTCGTCCACCTGCGAACTGATTTTGGAAGATTGCCACGTTCCCAAAGAGAACGTGCTCGGAGAAACTGGCAAGGGCTACAAGATAGCCATTGAGACGTTGAACGAAGGACGAATTGGCATTGCGGCTCAAATGGCGGGAATTGCTCGCGGAGCCTGGGAGTATGCCGCAAATTATGCTGGCGAGCGCAAACAGTTCGGCAAGAAACTTTCCGAATTTCAGGGAATTCAATTTCAACTAGCACAAATGGCCACTGAGATCGAGGCTGCACGTCTTATGGTCTACAACGCCGCCAGAATGAAGGATGCCGGAATGGCATTCGTAAAAGAAGCCGCCATGGCCAAATTGTTTTGCTCACAAGTCGCCGAACGAGTGACGTCGCTTGCCATTGAGATTTATGGTGGATACGGTTTCACTAAAGACTATCCGGTGGAGAAATATTGGCGCGACTCGAAGATCGGCAAAATCTACGAGGGAACTTCCAACATGCAACTGGCGACCATTGCCAAGCTGGTTCTCGGCGACAAGACTCGCTGAACTTGCTTATGTGACTTGCCTATAATGTGCACGAAGTTGCAATCACCATCCTTGCGGACACCGCATCAGTTCACCCTAAACCCTATCCTGACAAACAGTTAGCGTCACGCAACCTCTTGGCTGCAAAGGTGCATTTCTCATCGTGCCAGCTGAATCGGGCAATGACTTCAGATCGGAGCGGACATTGGTGACCTTGGCCTTAAACGATGCGATTGTTGTTCCCAAGAAAAGAAAAGGGATGCTGCCAATTTTGATCGTGCTGTTTCTGATTTCATACGGATTAATGTCAGTGCTGGTGGTGGAACAGGGACGCACCATCGAATCTCAACGTGGACTGATTCGCGATCTTTTCAATGACAGCACCGAACTGAGCGCACTGAAAATGAAGGAAGTTCTGCGAGAACGCGCAATGGCTGATCACGCAGCCAAAGTACGAGCACAAACGGCAGTCCAGCAGTCACAGGTTTCGCCACATGACCGTGCGAGAAATAAAAATTCCGTAAGATCGCAAACGCCGGCGCTCCAGAAACCGCCAAAGCCGGCAGCGGATACCGCAGATGCGCGCAGAATTCCTCTCACAATTTAGAGAGGTCCGCGGCGAGCAATGGAATGGAAAATGGAACTGAACTGAAGATCGGATTGCAATGAAAATGAAAGCTCTAGCGACTTTGATTTTGATGGTTTCGATAGTCGGACCTCAATTGGGGCCACCAAAGCAGCTCCCCGCCACCCACTCCAACGGCCCGCAAGCCCGAAAGGGTGGCCAATGGTATTTAGCTGAGAGCGGACATGCAGTCTATTGTTATGGTCCCGTAATGGTGGTCACCGAGCCTGCGGTAGGATTTCTGCGGGTCGCAACATTTTGCCAGGGTGAGAAGCCCATGGTCCCGCTCAAGGACTAGCTCTCCTCGCAACCCATACCTCTCTGCGGTAAATTGTATTCATGCCGAAATTTGAAAGGCACATTTTTGTGTGCTGCAACCAGCGTCCGCCGGGACAGTCGCGCCCCTGCTGCGATCCTGAAGGAACGGCAGCTCTGCAGAAATTATTCAAGCAGAAGCTCGCTGCCTTAGGGCTAAAAGGAAAAGTGCGGGCGAATCAATCCGGTTGCCTCGATCAATGCGAACATGGTCCGAACGTCGTGGTTTATCCAGATGCGATCTGGTATGGAGGCGTAACAGCCAACGATGTTGACGAAATCATCGAATCCCACATCATTGGCGGAAAGCCGGTCGAGCGGTTGATCACGGCGGATCATTGCCTCAACACCCCTAGTTGCGAGCATAGGCGTCCGAAAGGGTTGTCCGGCAGCAACACTCTCTAAGTCACCATCGCACTCCCAGAAATTTCCGATTGGATCGAGACTGAAGATTCCGAAACGGTCATTTCGCGGCAAAAATCAACGAATTTGAGGCAAAAAGCAGCTTGCAGAAACGAATGGGGCACGGGACGGTCTTTATCAGGAACGAAATCAACACCTTACGTTGCCGATGCCGTCCTCTTCAGTCGACCATAAAAATGCCAAAAGGGCCGTGAAAACGCACGGGCACTTGTCACAGTGCGTTTCTGGAGTGGGAACTTCGACGCAATCCCCATGGACGCATGAGTTTAGCGGCGCCAAGCATCAATTCCGTTGATTTTTGCAACCGGTGGGCGACTTCGCCATGAATTTACGCGTGGACCGGAGTGATAAATGCGCCAAGAGCATCATCCAGAGTAGGGAACATGAGAAAAAGAGATTCCACGCGCGTGATCTCGAAAAGTCTCAAAATTCGCGAGTTTATTCCGGTGAGAACGACCTGCCGTCCCGCCTTGTGACAGCTGATGTAAGCACTGACGAGCGACCCCAGGCCGGCGGAGTCAACGTAAGGGACTTCCGTCAGGTCCAGAATCACAATCGGAGCCACCTCATTTCGCATAGCATTCTGAAAAGATGACACGGTCTTGGCAGTCATCGGCCCCTGCAGGCACAAGATGCCTTGTTTCACTACCCGGTCAACGCGCTCAATGAGCAAGGCATCCGAGAATAAATCATCCGGCATGGTTCGGAGATTGTACGGGCAGTGAGGAACCAGAGCAACTCGAGAAGCACTTCTGAGCAGCGTCGCCGGTAATAACCCATAAGGGTAATTGGCCGGAATGCGGAGGCTGGTCCATCATTAGATGGGGGGGACCATGAAGACTTCATTATTATTTGCAATTTTCCTTGCTTGCGCGACCGCGGCGTTTGGACAAAACTACGGACCAGCGTTAACCAGTTCAATTTCACTTCCCGACCATCCGGAACATGCCCAGCGTGCGCCGATGGCGCGTGAGCAGAATCTATGGGGAAGCGAGTCTCCATACACTTTTGCCAAGGGCGAACTGCCTCTTAGCGAGTTTGCAAGAGCATCAGCGGCGGTTCCGCTAGGGGATGTGGCGCGCAACTACAGAAAAGAACACGCTTCAGTGAAAAAAGCCGTTATTGTTTGGGCAAATTAAAGGGCTGCGGAGGGAAGTCGAAACTCCGCATGGGGAATTTGGTAGGCGCGGCAGGAATTGAACCTGCAACCCTCAGATTAGAAATCTGATGCTCTATCCGTTTGAGCTACGCGCCCATGTCGGCTTTCTTCCCCCAGTTCTCTGGCCTCTCCTCCATTTTCACGATTCGCCTTCACGACTCAATCGCGAGGCAATTCCCAAAAGATCGTGATATTCAATCTACATAAACACAAACGGTCTTCCCGGCGCAGAATTCAAAACGCGTTCGCTGACCGCAAACTGCGGGGTGATTTTACCCTCTCGCCTACGGTATGATCCGGATCGACTCTTCAGCACAAAATATCTAGGTTTGTTGTAGCATCATGCTAATTTCGCGCGGACTTTCTTACTGCGAGGTTTTCTTGACTACGCTCGCGCTATATAAATAGTAATTGATTCCCTTGAAGGGAGAGATTTTTATGACGATATCTATGAAATCGAAAATATTGCAGGGTTCCTCTGCTTTACTAATCGCGATGGTACTGGCCAGCGTATCCGCATTCTGCCAGAACGGCGTGACTGGCGATGAGGCAACCGGCTACCGCATTCATGTGATCTCGCGCAGCACGCAAGCCGTGGATTACCGGCGCACTGGTTCCACTCACGTGAACCTTCGTGGAACCGATCTCATGCCTGAAGTCAAAGGCGAGGCAAAAGTGGAAAGC
>DASYGR010000186.1:0-4107 GCA_035999525.1 Terriglobales bacterium | reverse complement strand
ATCCACGAAAACCGGCGTGGCCCCGACCCGCGCGATTGCGCCCGCGGTTGCGAAGAACGTATATGGAGTGGTGATCACTTCATCGCCAGCGCCGATATTTTCGGCCATCAGACACGCGAGTAACGCATCCGTCCCGGATGAAACCCCGACCCCGTATGAGCAGCCGGAATACGCAGCGACAGCCTCTTCACATTGCTCCACCTTCGGACCCAAAATGAAATGCTGGGATTCGAATACTTCCGCGATTGCGGCTTCAACTTCGGTCTTGATAGTCGCGTATTGGGCCTTCAAATCGAGGAGCGGAACATTCATGATTGCCCTGCCTTTCTTCAATAGGTTTTGCAGTTTCTGGCAAAATCCACTTTCGACTGTATGATGATCTCCCTGAATATGCGAGCGCTCTGCGTTTTTTTGGTTCTGTGCTTATTCCCTGCAAAACCCCTACAAGCTAAATCCATCCTTTATCCTATCGCGCCTGAGCTTCGTTCCGATCATTTCCATGTCTCAATTGGAGGCCATGACTCCCCTGTTGCCCACGCAGCGACGACTTATTACTTCATCAATTTTGAACTCAAGGGCAAGACGAAAATCTCGATCACCGCGGACGTGGACGGCTACTGGGATCAAGGTGTTGAAATTCAGCCCTGGCGATGGGGCATACGACCCAAAGTGACTGGACGAACCATTTCTTTTCGCATCACCGAGCCAATGAAACTTTGCATCTCGCGCCCCGGTGATAACGGCGCTCGGACGGAAATGCTTTTCATCTTCGCCAATGCGCCTGAGATTAATCGGCCGCGGCAGGGTCAGGCTGGAGTGCGCTTCTATGGTCCCGGTACCTATCACGAGAACATTGAGGCTAAGAGTGGCGAGACAATTTACATCGCTCCCGGAGCCGTAATCTTCGGTTCGCTCAATCTTTGGGGCGTCGAAAACGTGAAGGTGGTGGGCCGTGGAACCATCGTATACGACGGGCCCCAAAATCCCGATCACGACGAGGGATGGATGCACAAGCGGAATTGGCATGCCATCGTGATGGACCATGCGCGCAATATCCAAATCACTGGAATCACCTGTATTGTCCGCAGCCGCACATGGATGATTCAGATGCTGGGATCGCATAATGTAGCGTTCGACAATGTGAAGGTAATTGGAGGCTGCCCCGGCAACGCCAATCAGGATGGCATGGATTGGCTCGGCGGTGGCGATACGGTCGTTCACGATTCGTTCTTCCGCGCCTCCGACGATGTCTTCGCGCTCCAGGGAAATTGGCTTGGCTATGACCCGCAAGCCATGGCGACGCCAGGCGAGACGATAAGCAACCTCTCGATTGATGGTTCAGTTTTGTCAACCAGCATCTCGAACATCGTGAGGGTTAGCTGGCCCATGAAAATTTTCGACACGAGTCATTTCAAGATTTCGAATTCCGACGTCATTCATATGGGCATGGGCGGTTGCGTAATACCCTTCGGCCTGCTGGAAATCTGGAACGACCCTACGGGGAAAGGACAGCACTCGGATTATTCATTCGAGAACATACGCCTGGAAGATTGGTATTCATTGTTGCAATTGAGGTATCCCCCTCCGGGGATTCGCAATGTAACTCTAAAAAACGTATGGGCTTTGGAGAATCCATCTCTGGTTCCATCCGTGTTGTCGGGGAATGTGAACGGCGTGATCGTTGAAAATACAAGAATCGCGGGCAGCTTAATTACCGGCAATGAAACCATACCGATGACCGTGGAAGCGGGTGCTTCAGCGCCTGTTTATACCCAAGGCGACGGACCGCACGCCGCATTTCGTTTTGAGCCTGCCGCGGTGAGGCCGGGGGAGCGCGTGAAATTTGACGCGTCGGGGTCGGCTGCCCACATCAAGAAATATGAGTGGATTCTGGGTGACGGAACCCGGGCTCACGGTCGAATCGTCCACCATACTTTCCACGACACCAAAGGAACTTTCATGGACGGCTCCGGCCGCTTTCGTGTGCTCTTAAAAGTCACTGACGACAGCGGACGCGAAGATTGGACATACCAACCGGTTTTAGTCACGGATAGTTATTCTCCGGCCCTCACCGGCACGAATGCGGCCGTAACCGGATGGCACTATCAATATTTTGAAGGTAATTTTTTGAATCTGGCGGATCTGGCGCAGTTGACTCCATCGGCAACCGGCACAAGTAAAACTTTAACTGTTACCGGCCGTGAAAGAACTGAGAATTACGGATTTATCTTTGACGGCGTATTTGAAGTCCCGGCAGACGGCGGCTACACATTTCTTCTGCTAGGAAACGACTCTGCCGAACTGCAAATTGATTATCATGTGGTCGCCGTGAGCCCTCTACCGAAGCCGCAGGTGTGCGGCACGCCCGGAAACATGGTGCAACTGACGACCGGAGGCATCGGCCTCAAAGCCGGGAAGCACACACTTCACGGGGCAATGACACACTCCTCGGGGCCGGATGGTTTCGCGGTGAAGTGGGAAGGACCTGGCGTGAAATTAACTGACATGGGCAGCGAGTCTGGCCCACACGATTGAACTCTATATACGGCTTTTCTGAAAACACCGTTTCATGCGCCAACCAGTTTCTTCTGCATGTTCTCCAGCGAAACGCCTTTGGTTTCGGGATACACGAATAGCACGACAAAGAACTGTAGAACCATCATGGCTGAGAAGAAGACAAACGGATAGCCTCCGGATGAAGCGGCCATCAATGGAAATATTCCGGAAATTAAAGCGTTCATAAACCAGTGCGAGAAACTGCCAAGACTTTGGCCTTTGGCTCTCACTGAATTCGGGAAAACTTCGGAAAGATAAACCCAGATCACTGCGCCTTGAGAGAATGCGAAAAATGCAATGTAGCCGATCAGCAGCCACACCAAATAGCCCTGATGCCGGTCGGTGAAGAAGATGACAGACACTCCTGCAAGACAAATGGCGGTGCCGACTGAACCAAGCAGGAGCAAAGTCTTGCGGCCAATCTTGTCAATCACAGACATGGCAATCATCGTAAACACCAGGTTGGTGGCTCCCACAGCCACGGCTTGAATGTTGCCCGAAACCTTGCTGAAACCGGCATGCGCGAAAATATCGTTCAGGTAATACAGAATGGCATTGATACCCGATAGCTGATTAAACATGCCAATCGTCACCGCCAGTAAAATCGGAAAAGCGTACCGTCGCGAAAATAACTTTTCTTTGGCCCGGTCTTCCTCAATGCGAATTGACTCAACGATTTCCTCAATATCTCGCTGGAAGTTCTGCTCTCCGCTTGCTTCCAGTACAGTTGACGCTTCCGCTACGCGTCTTTGCTTAACCAGCCATCGCGGGCTCTCGGGAATCCCAAATAACATCAGAAAGAAAAACGCGGCGGGAATGGCGGTTACGCCAAGTTCCCATCTCCATTCGAGACCTCCAAATCCACGCAGTCCAATTTCATAATTCGAGAAATATGCCAGAAGAATTCCGAAGACCACATTAAATTGGAAAAAACCCACCAGCCGCCCGCGCATCTTTGCAGGAGCGATTTCCGCGATATACATGGGTCCGAGTACGGACGAGCCTCCAATGGCAATTCCTCCCATGAACCGGAAAGTAATAAGTGCCGGCCAACTCCACGCGAAGGCACAACCGATGGCGGAGACGAGATACAAAATCGCCATCAGGCGCAGGCTATTGCGACGCCCCAGCCGGTCTCCCGGCACACCCGCCAGCATCGCCCCCAATACAGTTCCCCACAAAGCGCTCGCCACCGTTACACCCAACATGGCGGGAGACAAGGAGTACGTTTGAGTAAGGCCGCCTGTCGTGCCGGAGATTACCGCAGTGTCGAAGCCAAAGAGAAGACCGCCCAAAGCGGCCACCACCGTACTCTTCAACAGATATTTGTTCATAGCGATTTTGCTCGCGATTCCGGTCCGCGAGAACATGACCACTTCTGTGATCGCGCTTCGCGCTCAGAGAAAGCAGTTTTATGAGCAGGCTATTGTAGCGGCGTCAGGTGTCAAAATCATCCCGGTTTTTCAGCGGTCCTGCGTGACCGCTCTTCGATAATCATCGGCGGTCGTTCGATAACAAGGCAGCAGATCATTTCGATCATTGGGAGCCAAC
>DASYGR010000284.1:0-5154 GCA_035999525.1 Terriglobales bacterium | reverse complement strand
TTCAATCCCTGGAATCCAAAATGGTTCGCCGGATTTTCGCAAACGACATATCCGCCGCTGGCTCACCAGTGGATTGCACTGTTCTCTTATATTGTTGGCTTGCCAGTCGCATTTCTGCTAGTTCAGCTCATCGCTGTTCTTCTTATCCCCGTCGGTGTTTACCGGTTCGCCGAACTGTGGGTGAGCAAACGGGCCAGCAGTTATGCCGCACTGTTGAGCATATTTGTGGGAGCAGTTCCGTTCCTGGTTTACTCGGCCGGCCAATTGCCGACAACCCTGTCGGCGCCTATCTACCTTCTTGCATTGCCATATTTTTACCATTGGTCGAGGTCTTCTGACGGACGTTCGCTTCTGAAGGGCATGATGCTCACGCTCGCTGCGGCCTCAGTTCACCACGTCACCTTGATTTTTGGATCATTCCTATTTGCCTTGCCGGTACTTTGGCTCGCAATTATTGATCGCGACGAAGAGCAATCCGCAGGATCAGTCTTAGGGCGCGGGGTGGTGTTCGCAGCCATCGTGGCGGCAGGCGTCGGAATAGTTCTCCTGCCCTATTGGCTTGCGATTATTCAGCACCCCATTGAGCAAATTCCGATTCCACATGCCAGCCGATCGAATCTGCTTTTGAACCTCGACTACGCGATTAATTATTTCTTCGTTCCTTATGGCGCATTGATCCTCGCATTTCCTTTTGTGCTTTGGGTGGGATCGGCATATCGCCGACTTCGTCCATTGATTTTAGGGTTTTGGATCACTTTTCTCTTCGCCTTGGGCGGCACTACCCCGGTTCCGAAGTGGATTTTCCGCCGTGCGTTTGAAATTTTGACATTCGAGCGATTTACTCTTTGGGCTGCCATGATGGCATTGCCGATTGTCGGGTTAATCGTTGAGCGGTTACTGGACCGGTATCGAGGCAAAGCGGCCGTAGTCGTTGGGTTTGCGGCGGTCCTAACCGTGGCAATGCCGCTGGCATGGCTCGTATTAAGCCCGTTTCAAGCCACAGGCGGTTTGAATGTCGATTCCGTAATTTCGTTCTTAAATCGCGATGGTCACGACCGCTACCGGTATATCACTTTGGGTTTTGGGAATGCTTTGCCCAAGATTTCAACTTACACCGACGCCACCAGCGTAGACGGAGAATACAACTCCGCGCGGTTGCTGCCTGAACTTACCCACTACGGAACTGCCCAATTAACTAGCGCAAAGTTTTTCGGCTCGCAAGGAATGGAATCACTACGCGCCATGCTCAAGCATGCCGATCATTATGGTCTGAAGTTCATATTCATTCACGATCCATATTATGAACCGCTGGTCGGCTTCGCCGGTTGGCAGCGAGTCGAGAGCTTCGATTCGGGCGCGATCACCGTGTGGGCGAAAGATGATGTTCCACCGGCCAGAATTATTCCGTCCGACGCAATCCCCAGCGCGTGGGAGGGTTTGCTTTGGGGCATTCTGCCAATGGCGACTAGCATTTTAGCAATTCTGTTCGCGTTGTTTCTACCTGACCGGCGTTTACTTCGCCCGGCTGAGCATCCTGTTGGGTACACGACAACCGCGGAGCCCGCAGAACTGGTAAGGGGGACGGTCTAATGAATCGTCTGCTTGCCGTTCTAATTCTTGTAGTCACAGTCACGTTTGTCGCGATTGCGTGGCTGCAATCCGGCGGCGTCGCCCGCGAGAGAATGCAATCGGCGCAGACTCCCGAGGAAGCTGTCCGCCTGCTATTGACCGAAGCGCAGCAGCACAATTTCGACGCCGCATATGCTCGCCTCGAAAACCGCGCGGAAGTGGACAAGTCAGCTTTCATTCGCGATTTTTATGGAAGTAATGGCAGCTTGCTCACCTACGCTGCACTTGAGAGCTTCGATGTTTGGGGACTGCACGCGAATGATCATGAAGCCACGCTCCGCGCGAAACTGCATTACTCCACAGCGGTTGGACCTCTCGATGATATTCGCGATCTGAAAGCCGAGCATGACGGGAGCACTTGGAAAGTCGTATGGCCCACGACCCATGCTCCTAAACTTGCGCCACAGGTAATTCCAGTCAATTATTTGCGATGGGATGTGATCAATCGCGGCGCCGAAGATGATTGGGGTGTTCAGAATGTGGATTCACCACAAGTTCGCATCGTTTCGATGAATGCCCTGCAGCGAGCCGACAGGGTTGTCGTCCTTGGAGAAATCGTCAACGAAGACACGGTTCCGGCTTATGTAAATGTGGGCGCTACGCTGTTAGGCCAGAATCAGCAGGAGCTCGCGCAGGAAACCAGCTTCGACAAAATCTCTCACACCCTGCTTCCCAAGCAGGTTTCACCGTATCGGATTGATTTCCCCGGCATGCGGCTGGACAAAATAAAGAGCGTCAGGATGGACGCCAAAGCCATGTTGGTTCCGGCCAGCGCTGATCCTGTGATTGAAGTAAGTCAGCAGCGCTTGGAAGCTGACGCATTAGGTAAAAAAATCCTCAGCGGCCAGTTAGTAAATCAGAGCGGACAGATCGTCAACATCCCTCATGTGATTGCGGCATTTTACGATGCTAACGGAAAAGTTATCTGGGTTTCCGATGGATACATTGAGCAGGAACTGATGCCGCAAATTCCCGTTGCGTTCGCGGTTGATTTGCCAGACGACGTTGCCGCGAAAGTTCAAAGCTACCATGTGGTCGTCAATCACTACGACAGGCAGAGTTCGTAGCCTATGCGCCTGTTTGTTTCAACTTTGCTGTTTTGGATTGCGGCGGTAGTGCCTTCTCTCGCTGCTGAGGTTCATCCACCCTCGCAAGTATTAGCGGGAGCCGCTTTTTCCATGCCGAGCAGCGGTGCGGGACAGGGCACACTTTACCTGATAGGGTCGGCTCACCTCAGCAAACGCCAGGTGAATTTGGGAACAGATATTGAAGTTGATGGAGACGACGTTCAACATGCCGGGCGCTACACCGTGATTCTGTGTACCGACCAATGTTCGGCGTCGGAATTCTACGTTCATCCCGCCGGACCAGATCGCTTGAGTTTATTGGTCCATCCTTCGCGCGTGCCGGTTTCAAATCCCAATGCGATCAGTGCTGTCGCCGTCGTTTGGGACGTTTATCACAACCTGGAGATTTCGCCTGAAACTGTGAAATTCACAGTGAATCCCGACGAGCATACATCGCTCTCCGAAGCGCGAACCACCAACAATGGAATCGCATGGATTCGGTTAACTTCGGCGGCAAAGAGTGGCGTGGTCAAACTGCAAGCCTCGGTTGGAAAGGTTTCCGAAATCCGCGTTGTACAGCAGGTCGCATCGGACGCTTGCAATTTACGGATTCACGCATCATCCGAATCAAAAAAGATAGTGATTGAAACCGATCCTGTGCGGGACTGTAGTGGGAATTTTGTTCCCGATGGCACGGTAGTGAGTTTCACCATGACAGATTCCGCGGGGGAAACCACAGTTGACGTCCCAATTAAGCGAGGCGTCGCCAAAGTGGAAATGCCGGCTCATGGACACGCCCGAATCACCGCGGCGTCCGGCGTGGTCACCGGAAATGAATTGAACCTGGCCGGTGGCGGCGAATGAAAACCAAAGCGATAATGCGGCGAGCCTTGTTGGCGGTGAGTGCGGCAGTCGTGATATCGGTGCCTGCATCTTTCGTCACCGTCCACGCCGACGATTCTTTGCCCAAAGTATCCCTGAACGCTGACAATCTTGGCCCGCGCTCAATCGAGGAATTAACCAGCAAGGTCGTAGCTCGGGATTACGCCTTCGCCTGGCAAACCATGGCGGAAGCCTTGGAGCAGAACCGCCCAGATCTGCTGGATGGATATTTCACCGGGATCGCGAAACAGGATCTCGCTCAAATGATCGCCGACCAGACGAAAACCGGCGTTCGCGTGCGCTATGTGGACCACGGCCATAAGCTCGACGCCTTGTTTTATTCCCCGGCCGGCGACGCGATGCAATTGCGTGATCACGCTGATCTAGAAATTAACGTAATGGATGGTCAGAAGGTAATTCACAGCGAGCAAGTCAATCTGCAATATACGGTTCTCATGACGCCTGGTGCAGATCGCTGGCTGGTGCGCGATCTTGAGGTCGCCCCGGAGGCCAAGCCCTAGACTTCGTTTGGGGATTTCCGTTTCCCGCTACGCCCGGATTGCATCGAAACACACGATAGCTTGAGGTTTAGTCGCGGATGAAGAGTGCGTCCACAATCGGTTTGATCCTCGCCGTCCTGATCATCGTTGGCCAGGGGTGTTCTCGTAATAGCATTCGGCAGTCCCTGGATCAAAGCTCCCATCCAATTGATAATGCCCCGAAACTTTTAGCGGACTACCAACCGTGGTTCGGGTCTCCTGGCCATATCAATCCGGGATACTCATCGCAGGATCCTGCTGTGCTTAAAACGCAAATCCAAAAGGCAAAGAATCTGGGTATTTATGCGTTCGCGGTGGATTGGTATGGAGATCGTCGGCCTTTTGAGGATCACAGCTACGCGCTGCTTGAACAAATCGCCAGCGAAAATCACTTTCGCGTTGCCTTAATGTACGACGAAACAGAAGAGGATAACGGACGGGCTACGGATGACGCGCTGGAGGCTTTCGACAAAGCTTACAAGGCTTACATCGGTCCCGCCGCACCGAACCATAATGCCTATTTGCTGTATCAGGGGCGTCCGGTGATTTTCATTTTCCCGAAGCGCGGCCACACCGATTGGGATCGCGTTCGCCAGCAGGTAAGCCAATGGGAAAATCCTGCCTGGCTCATTTACAAAGATGAACCACCGGGCCAGTATGAAAAAGATTTCGACGGCCAGTACGCCTGGATTCATCCCGGCCCCAAAGGTTGGACTGCGGACGGCAGTGAGTGGGGCAAGGAATACCTTGAGCACTTCTACACGAAAATGAAGGAAGATCACCCGAGTCAAATTACCGTCGGAGGAGTTTGGCCAGGCTTCGATGACAGTAAAGCTTCTTGGGGCTTGAATCGTCACATGGATCGCCGTTGCGGACAAACCTTGGAGGACACTCTGGCGATTGCACGCCGTTACCAGAATGCCGTGCCCATGCCGTTTCTAATGATCGCGACATGGAACGATTATGAAGAAGGCACCGCGATCGAGAACGGAGTCGCGAACTGCAAGTAGTGCCGGCAGTCAGATCATGTCTATTCA
>DASYGR010000229.1:0-22938 GCA_035999525.1 Terriglobales bacterium | reverse complement strand
AATGCCGTTCAGTTTCGAGATTAACTGCTTTCCCTGGGCGTCATCTTTGTCATCGTCATCCATAAACTTTGACGCGAAACGTAGCATTTTCCGGTCCAATTTGACGTTGACCACTTCGTCGGCTTTCGCGGCCAACTTGTCCCAACTTTCGGGGACTATGAGCGACTGCGCTCCACTCGTAGCAACGCAGGCCAGGATAAGCAAGATAAGAATGGTGCACCACAATACTATTCGTTTCATAACTCCTCCATTACCTCTCCGACAAGTTTTGAACTTTCGACTGAGCCAGGCGCATCTTGGCACTAGCAATTTGCAGTGCGACCATCACTTGCTGCCGGGCCGCTTCACCTTCCGTGCGTTGCTCTTCGTGCCTGTACATCAGTGCACTCCCCAGGATCATTACGATTAATGCAACCGCAGCAAGTCCGCGCGACCCGAAGAGAGACAGCCAGGGGCTCCGCGACGGGGGTTCCGGTCTCGTCTGGCGAGCCAAGGTGGCCAGCAACCGCGCGGTAAATTCCGACGAAGGTTCTCGGCGCCTGAGTGATTTTTTTAACTCTTGTTCGAAATGGTCCATTTATTCCTTCCAATCCAGGTTGCCAGCCTTCTCTCGGAGGGTGGCGAGGGCTCGCTGCAACTGGCTTTTTACTGTATTTACGGGAACATTCAACAGCTCGGCAATGTCTCCCGGGTCCAGATCCTCTTGGTACCTCAATAACACGATCATGCGCGCATTGTCCGGTAGAGACGCCACAAGCCGGCGCAAGTGTTGGTGAAGCATCAGATCGGTTGCGGTCGAGGGCGCCACAATTTCATATGTTTCGTCCAGCTGGAGCTCCGGGTGCCGTCGTCGTCGCCGACCCTCATCAATGCAGCGGTTCGCAGTCACACGGCGTAACCAAAAAACAGCATGCTCAGGAGAGTGCAACTCATTCAGATGAAGATACAATTCTAGAAAAACGTCCTGCGCAATCTCTTCAGCTGCCGTGCGATCACGAAGAAAGTGGTACGCCAAGCTGTAAACCATCGTCTGGTGTTCGCAGACCAGTTCTGAGAAACTCGACGCCTCGGTCGTGATCGTCCCAATTTTCGCCAAGGACATCGCAGATTGCCCCTCTCCTACTTAATACGATGAAAGGCGGTTAGGGAATGCAAAAAGTTTGGCGGGTGGCAGGTAGAGCGAATTTTGGTGTGGAAGGCACACTCTTGGTGGGGTTGCGCGGAGCGGGTTGGTCCCTTCGGGCGTGCCACGCTATGGAGGCGAATTGCGCGTCTTCAACTCACGCGGCATGCTTTTCAGCTATCGTGCGGACGGCGATCGCCATTGCCGCTGCTCCCAGCGTTTTTACGAGTGTGGGATGGTTGGCATACACGGTGCTCAATTTGTCCACGATCGAAGGATCGTGTTGCTCGGCTTGATGCGCGATATTTTGAATTGCATCGGGAGAGATAGCACTCGCCTGCTGGGGATTGACCGTGCCGCTACTGCCGAGACCGGGAATCATGGTTGATAGTTGAGGCGCCGCCGTAAGGATTGTATTGAGCATGCTCGCCTTTTGATCAGCGGAGCCATTTGCGAATAGCTGGGAAACTAACTGAGCGAAAGGCGCCGTTTGATCAGAGCGCATAGCTGCCGCGATTCCTTGGGCTAACGTAGAGCTATCCACGGCCTTCGCGACCTGGTCAAAGTTAGTGTTGGCGTCACCCGTTGGGGCGTTGCCTCCTGTGTACTGAGCGGCCAGACCCTTTATTTCATCGAATAGACCCATAGCAAACCTCCTTGTTTTCTCACGGAATTACACCATACCCTAACAGAAGGAACGTGACCTCGTCACGGACCCTCGACAACCAGTCAAGACTATTTCTATCGCATCAGCCGGGCTACAAGGCGATAGCCCGCCTACCTCAACTCGGTAGTGCGAAGCTAACCGGTTCCTTCTGTGATCATTTTCTTGAGCCGCCGAAAACTTCTTTCAGAAGAGACGTAGTTCGCGCCGCGGGATCTTTGCGGATCTGACGTTCCTGTTCCGCCAATTCATAGAACAATCCGTCGAGAGCCTTAGTCACGACATATTTGTTGATGTCGAAGCTTTGGCTTCTGCCAAATGGAATGGATTTGTATTGGTCGGTAAGTGCCTTATATTGCTGAGTGACCCCATTCTGGCTCATGGTCTTCTCAACGACTGGTTGAAAGGCGGATGTAAGCTGGTCGGAAGTCTTACTCTTAAAATAGTCGGTAGCAGCCGTGTCTCCTCCCCCAAGAATCTTCCTCGCATCGTCGAAGGTCATTGCCAGTATTGCATCGCCAAATATCTTCCTTGCCGCCGGTGCTGCGGCTTCCGCGGAACGATTCATGCTCAGAATAAACTCATCAATTTTTGGACCGAACCCTACAATGCGCAAACCCTTTTCTAGCGGACGCAAGTTAGCTGGCATCAGAATCTTGATGGCTTGATTTCCAAAATAACCGTCGGTCCGGCCGGTTAGCTTTACAGCGTTTTCCGCACCAACTTGGAGGGCTTGCTTTAAACCCGAAGCCACCTTCGAGTCGCTCAATCCGCTGGCACTACCCAGCCCTATTCGCTTTTCAATCTGGTCCAACTGGGGGTGCGTCCCCGCGAAAGGCAAGAACATACTCAGGCAAAGTACGAGAGGACGAATCATTCGGGTGTTCTCTTATTAAAAACGAACAAAACAAGAAGTCATTTTTTCAGATAAGGCAGCTAAGACGCAGTGTCTTGAAGCTGCCCCACCCGTTGGCAGCGAGTACTAAGCAACCTTGTCGCTTGTGTCATCGTCGCTCTGCTGATCGGTCTCAACCGCGGCGCTGGTAGAGTCGTCGGCGTTTTGGTCCGCGCTCATTTCGGTTGTTGATTGATCCTCTGGCTGACTTCCTCCCTCGGGTGACCCAGTTGGTCCGTCAGATTGGGCATCGCTTGCGCCCTGGACAGGTCCTGGGTCCTTCGTTCCACCGAAGCTGCCGAACTTCTTCTCCACTTCTGCTTTCACCTCATCAACCTTCTGCGAGAGCTGTTCCTTAACTTTTTCGCTGGCTTGTTCCTTCAGCTGGTCCGTCATTTTTCCGAAATCCATAATATCTCCTGTTATTTTGAAGCGGTTTGTGGTTCGCGGTATCATACACCCGGAGCTCTCCATAAAGTGATCAATACGATACGCCTAAACAATGGCAAGCCTTGCCTCTGCTAGTACAATTGCACAAACCTTTTCACTAGCGTTTCCAAATTCTGGAGGGACACAAGTCTTGGCGTGCCCATTTTTTATGCCGACCAGCAAAGCTGACGACATTGCGTGGCTACACCCCTCGCGCCTGCCCTTGGGTGCCGGATGGAATGGACACTGTGGCGCGCCCGGACATGAGGGATTCACGCCTACTCCAGAAGAAATAAAAGAGAATTGCAATCTAGGATATGCATTCGCTTGCCCACGTTTGCCTGAGCAACGTGCCTGCGATGCAGTTCGGTTTTCCGTGGTTCGTCACTCGGAGTCGCATCTGGTATTGTGGTTCGTTTTTGAGTCGCGGCATCGTCCGGCGGGGCACGGTACTCTGGAGTATACGGTTGCAACCCGTCAATGGACCACTCCGCACCCCAATGAACACATTCAGCGAATGGCAGACTGTTACGTTCAATCTTTCTCACGCAAACCGGCGGCCGCTGATTCGAGTCTCGAAGGGCTGCACACTCCGATCCCGAAACCGACCATGACAATTGATCAAGGAAAATACTGATGCCCAGAGATGAAGATCTGATGGTGCCAAGGCCAGTGCGTGATTCGCAATCTGAAATGACGGAAATCGTTCTGCCCAACGACGCGAACCCGCTCGACAACCTGCTTGGCGGACGCCTCATGCATTGGATTGATATGGCGGGCGCGATGGCCGCACACCGGCATTCCAGGAATTATGTGGTCACGGCGGCGATTGATCATTTGGATTTCTGGGTTCCCGTGCATGTAGGCGACCTGGTGATTTTGCGGTCTTCAGTCAATCGCGTTTTCCACACTTCGATGGAAGTTGGAGTAAAAGTAGTGGTTGAGAATTACATTGTAGATACAAGTGAACACGTAAGTTCTGCTTATTTAACATTTGTCGCGGTTGACGCAGGCGGACGACATTTGCAGGTTCCCGCAGTGGTACCCGAAACTCCGGATGAGCAACGCCGCTACGACGATGCTGGCCGCCGACGAGACCTCCGCCGAAACGAGTTGGAACGGCGACGCAAGAATCAGGCGCGGTAGGTAACTCCAAGGGACGGTCGTCTCGAATGACATCGAAAAAGGTAGCCGTCGGGCTGGCTGGCATCGCATCGGTTCCGGCTGTGTAATCATCGGCTCCGCGATAGCCAACTTTGCTTACTTGCGCCTGGCATTTCAAGGTTATGACGTCAGGGATTTGGCTCCCGGTGACGGAGTCGGAGGCATCTTCTTGACCTGGGTATTTTGCGGCGTGCTTCTTCTGTTCGATGTGGTGTTCTGGATTCGAATGTACCGCCGGGTCTCTAACTAGTTCCGACAACCCGTCGCTCGCCCAAACTCATTACGGCGTAACTTTATACCGAGCGTTCATACCCGCCGCATTGTGGAACGAGATATGGCAGTGTAGGAGCCATATGCCGGGATCGTCCGGCACCATGTCGGCGGTCGCCATCTGCATCGGAGCCATAAACGTGACATCCGTGCGCATTTGATTGATGGTAACGGTGTTGCCGTGCCAGTGTGGCGTGTGGAAGTCAAAGTCGTTCATTCCAGCGAACAGATACCACCGGACGTGTTCACCTTTGCGTATCGTGAGCGCCGATAGTGGCATGCTCCCGTGCGAAAAACCGTTAATCGAAAACGTCACAAAGTAAGGATACGTCCCGGTCGCACTGGTACTGGTCATCGGCGCCGGGATCGCCCGATCCTTTTCTATGGTTGGCAGATTACGTTCGACGTACCAACTATCCTCTTCGTGAACCTGTGCGAACCAAAGCACGAACTCACGGTCAACGCCTTTTGGTGAGCCGTCGGGCTTCGATTGCCCGCGCCCGGTGATAATGATGGGACCGACTAGTCCGGTGTTGCCGTCACGGTACTCATCAGCGTGCGAATGATACATCCACATCACTGAGTTGACGTCGCCGGGCGCGGGACCGGCACGCTCCGGCACTTGCCATATGTACTCATGCGTGCCGCCCGGAGGCACAGCATCGTCGGCTTTGTCCGCGCCGGACGTTCCGTCATCGTAGGGCGCGCCCTCCGAGTCCTTGTTGTAGAACACGCCATGCGGATGCATCGAATAGGGCTTGCTGCCATTGTTGCGAAAGACGACATGGATCGTGTCTCCCACTTCGGCCCGAATCAATGGCCCCATAAATCCCAGATGCTCCCACTCCGCTGGCCTCGGCTTAAGGGTACTAAACGTGCTGTCGGTATATTCGCGGTATAGCGCCTTCACGTAAGACGTGGAAACCGGCTTCTCAACCGGTTTTGCACCCGGGCTTAGACCTCCCGCAAAGACACCGACTGAACTAAAGGGTTTGCCGGTTATGCCGTCTATCCCTCCTGGAACGTAATCCCATTTCACTTCATCGGCGGCGATGTAATAAGTGCGACTTTGTCCCCGGGATGAACCGTTGGGCGTGGTCTTGGCCATAGCCATCGAGTTGCCTTGAGCAACCGCGGTAACACCGCAAGAGAAAATTAGGATCGCAAGGATAGGGAACGAGAGACGAACATTACTGTTTGTTGCCATAGTTAACCTCCGCGCCTCGAGGGGTGCGATTTGCAACGGCTACAGAGAAGTAATCTACCGTGAGAACTAAGGACGGGGCATTATACACATCTTAAGAACAGCTTCAACATTGGAAGGCAACGGGTTCCGCGAAGCACTTGTATAATTCTTCTTAGTTCATTCACCCCAATTCGAAAGGCAACCCTTGTCCGCCTCCATGCCGCCTCGTCCCGGTCAACAGCCTCCAGCGCCACAACCATTGCCTGGGGTAGATGCCATCATCGCGGTCGGCTCTGGCAAAGGCGGCGTAGGAAAGACCACGCTCGCGGTTAATCTCGCGTTGGTGCTGGCTCAGTTAGGTCACAAAGTTGGACTCCTGGACGCCGACGTGTACGGCCCGAACGTGCCGCTGATGCTGGGGGTCAGCGCCCAGCCTAAGGTGCTCGGCGACAACCGTATCGAACCTCTAGAGGCGCACGGACTAAAGGTCATTTCAGTGGGCTTCCTGAATCCGGGAGACAAGCCGCTGATCTGGCGTGGTCCTATGCTTCATTCCATCATCAAGCAATTTCTTGGGTCGGTGGTTTGGGGAGAACTGGAATATCTGATCGTGGATCTTCCCCCTGGCACGGGCGACGTTGCTCTTTCCTTGATACAAACTGTTCCTCTGACAGGGGCAATCGTGGTTTCAACACCGTCCGATGTTTCTCTTCAGGACGCTCGAAAAGCAATCGAAATGTTTCGCCAGATGAAAGTTGACATCGTCGGGATGGTGGAGAATATGAGCTACTTCACGTGCCCGCATTGCCATCACGAGATAGATATCTTTTCCCGCGGAGGAGCGGAAAAAACGGCCGCTCAGTTCGACGTATCGTTCCTGGGGAATATTGAGTTAGACCCGGAAATCCGCAAAGCGGGAGACAGCGGCAAGCCTACGGTACTAAATGGTGAAGACTCAGCTCATGCGAAATCTCTGTTCGCATTCGCCCGCAGAGTGGTGGAGCGAGTGCATGAGATTAAAGCCGCCTCATCGGAAAGCGTCATACAAATCCAATAGACGCTGATTCCTTTCCCGCATTTTTCGCATCAATATAGTTGATTATGCGACGCGCAGATTGCGGGCTTCGTTACCTTGACAGCCCTCTGTGGCGTTCCTAGAATCTAAAGATAGCTGGGGAGTTTGGCGGTAGAAGCATAAGCGCGGGGAAATGAAGTATTTACTTTCCGTGCGCCACGAAAGATAGCCTGCCAAAGCCGTAACTCATTCTGTTAAAAGATCTAATATGCAGCCTGGACCTCCAAATGGTGAGCGGGGACGCGAGATTCTGACTGCCATTGTGGAAACTTTCATTGCCACGGGGGAGCCGGTCGGCTCGCGAACCTTGGCGCGATCGAATCGCGAAGGGCTAAGCCCCGCGACCATCCGGAACGTAATGGCCGATTTAGCCGACGCTGGGTTCCTTGAGCAACCGCACACATCGGCAGGAAGAGTTCCGAGCACGGAGGCGTACCGGTATTACGTGGAACAGATTACCGGGCATGCGCGCCTTTCCGATCAGGATCAAAATATTATTCAAGGTTCGTTGCAGGGCGTGACCGATGTTCAGGAATTTATGGAGCGAACTTCGCATGTTTTGTCGCTCATTTCGCGGAATGTTGGTGTAGCCGTTGCGATTCAGGGGCCGAAAAACGCTCTGGAACATGTTTATTTTTCGCGGCTTGGCGATCAGAAGGTGCTGGCGGTAGTCGTCACGAAATCGGGACTCGTGCGGGATCGCGTGCTTAGGCTTGATTTGCCCCAATCGGATCTGGATGCTGCGGCGCGATTTATCAATGAAAACTTCCGTGGCTGGATCATGGAAGCGCTTCGCGCCGAATTGTCGCGACGGCTCGAACAAGAGCGCAGTGAATATGACAGGCTGATGACATCGGTTGCTCAGTTGTACCGGCAGGGCGCGCTGGTCGCCGACGATGCGACGCAGACAATTTTTGTAGATGGAGCCGCGAATCTAGTTTCCGGCGAACAGGATCGCGAGCGCTTGCAGGAACTGTTGAAGACGTTAGAAGAGAAGCAAAAACTTGTCGAACTATTGGGTGCCTATCTCGACGCCAAGCAGGAAGCGGTGCGTGTAGTCATCGGATTGGATGAGGCGATGCCATCCATGCGGAATTTGGTTTTGATTGGAGCACCTGCCCGCGTCGGAGGTGAAGTTCGCGGATCGCTCGCGGTAATCGGTCCAACGAGAATTGACTATGAGCACACCATGACCGCGGTTTCCTATATCGCGCGCCTCTTCGACAAAATTCTGAATGAAAGTGGTGAATGAGTAATGGCAAGACGGAATGGAAAATCAGAAGGGGCGTCCACTGAACTGGACGCGGAGCGGGAGTTGCCACCCTCGAGCGACATCCTGGATGACATCGGCTCAATCGATGAGTCCCCGGATCTTCGTGCGGCTGCGGTGCCTGGAAGCGAGCTGCAAAAAGTCACAGCCGACCGCGATACTCTGCTCGACCGCCTGGCGCGCGCACAAGCTGAGTTTGACAACGCGCGCAAACGAGCCGCGAAAGAGCAGCAGGAATATCGCGACTATGCTCAGGCCGATGCAATCAAAACGCTGCTGCCGATCATGGATAGTTTCGAACGGGCGCTTCGGGCTAGCCCGTCCGAGAACAATCTGGAATTTCGCAATGGAGTTGAGCTCATCTATAAGCAATTGCAAGATGCATTGCAAAAATTGGGTGCACAGCCAATTGCCGCCAAGGGACATCCTTTCGATCCTCATTTGCACGAAGCTATCGAAATGGTGGACACCAACGATGCTGACGATCAAACCGTGATTGACGAGTTACAGCGCGGATACAAGTTAAAAGATCGGTTACTAAGGCCGGCGATGGTGAAGGTCGCAAGAAATACAAAATAGCGATTTATCACGAATTTGGGGGAAGTCATTCCGAATAGCAAAGTAAAACGCGATTACTACGACGTTCTCGGGCTGCAACGAGGAGCGAACGATCAGGCGATCAAGAGCGCTTATCGCAAGCTTGCCATGCAGTTTCATCCTGACCGCAATCCTAATAATCCCGATGCGGAGGAGAAATTCAAAGAGGCGAGCGAAGCTTATGCCATCCTTGCCGACAGCGAAAAGCGCTCTCTCTACGACCGTTTCGGCCATGCGGGCGTAAATGGAGGTTCAGGCGCAGGCGGTGCGGGTTTCGATCCCGCAATATTCCACGATTTCAGCGATATCTTCGGCGACTTTTTCGGCTTCAGCGATATTTTCGGCGGCGCTTCGCAACGGCGAGGCAGGGGTCAACGCGGCGCAGATTTGCGGGAAGACATCACGCTGGAATTCGAGGAATCGGTTTTCGGCACTGAGACTACGGTGACGGTCCGCCGTCATGAAACCTGTGAAGACTGCAAGGGATCAGGTGCCGCGCCAGGAAAAGCACCAGTGTCGTGCAGGACTTGCGGCGGGCAAGGACAGGTACGCTATCAGCAATCGTTTCTGAGCGTGACGCGCACATGTCCCACATGTCAGGGACTGGGCAGCGTTGTGACCGACCCATGCCTAAAATGTAAGGGCGAAGGACGAGTGCTCCGCCAGAAAACTGTGGATGCGAAGATCCCGGCCGGAGTCGAGGACGGGACTCGAATTCGCTTTACGGGGCTTGGGGAAAGCGGCCTTCACGGAGGACCGGCGGGCGACCTTTACGTCGTACTGCACGTTAAAGAGCATGCGTTCTTCGAACGTGAGGGTAATGATTTGCACTGCGTCATTCCCATCTCTTTCACGCAAGCTGCCTTGGGGGCGGAGATTTCCATCCCAACACTCGAAGGCGAACACAAATTAAAAGTACCGGACGGTACTCAGTCAGGAACTCGAACGCGAGTCCGCGGAAAAGGCGTTCCGGTCTTGAACGGCCATGGCAAGGGAGATTTGTTCGTGGAATTTCACGTGCAAACGCCACATAAGCTCAACAAGCGCCAGCGGGAGTTGCTACAAGAGTTGGAAGGAATCACTAAGGTTGAAAACAGTCCGCGGCATCGAACTCTGCTCGGCAAGGTCAAAGACATTTTCAGCTAGAGACTGGCAATCCATCACGATGGCGGAGTGGTCGCCTTCCCACGGCCACCAGGAGATCGGGTAGTGCGTTCTGTGAAGTCGCTTTACGGTCTGCGAGGCTTGGCCGCCCTATCGCAGGCATTCCTGATTCTGATATTCGTCCAAAGCGTGGCGCACGCCGCCACTGCTTCTTTTGATCTGATTGGCCCCAAGGTTGAAGTGCGAGTTCAGCGTGCTGGCCAAACCTTACCTATCTCCCAAGTCCCTGATCTTCAGTCCGGAGACAGACTATGGGTGCATGCAGATCTGCCCGACACTCAATCCGTGCATTACCTGATGGTGATCGCTTTCCTTCGCGGAGCCACGAATCCTCCGCCTGATTCCTGGTTCATTCGTGTCGAAACCTGGAGTAAGCCAGTTCACGAGGAAGGCGTTTTCGTCACCGTGCCAGAAACGGCTGAAGAGGCGTTGGTATTCCTGGCTCCTGACACCGGAGGGGCGTTCAG
Organism: Terriglobales bacterium; assembly: GCA_035999525.1. Taxonomy (GTDB): domain Bacteria; phylum Acidobacteriota; class Terriglobia; order Terriglobales; family Acidobacteriaceae; genus PALSA-188. Next base: position 12,634 of record DASYGR010000229.1, on the reverse strand, counting down.
CACGCTTCGCAGTACTGTGCGAGGAAAACCGGGAGCATTCGTGCGGGCTGCGCAAGATCTGGAACAAGTAAGCTTCGAGCGATTGCGGTTGGAAAAATATTTGGAAGCGGTACGAGAAACATCCAATAGCGATCCTGGGCAGTTGAAGTCTCGCACTACGTTACTTGCGCGAAGCTTGAACATTCGGCTCGATCAGCAATGTTTTGACAAGCCAAGTGCACAGCAGGCGCCCTGCTTAACGCAGAATACGGATCAGATGGTGTTGGACGATACACAGAGTCAAACCATGGTGGCAAGCCTTACGACAGGTGCGCCCACGGATTTGCTGGCGCAGCTCAGTTCTACTCCAACAGCGCACAGCGGATATTACAGCCCTTATATCGGGGCTGTGGTTGACGTTGTGCGAATTCTGAGCACGGCACACACGGCGCGGTATCAATATATTCCGACACTAGCCCTTCCCAAAGAGAATGAACTGAACCTGCGTTTGAATAATCCCCCTTCGTTTCGCGATCCGAAATCGGTGCTAGTGATCGGGCTGCCCCCAATTCTTTCCTCCCCAGTGCCCCCGCTGCGAGCCGTGGATGCGACCCATATCTTCTGCGTAGATCAGCCTGCGCTTGTCCTCCCGGTGGAGGGCGCACCCTTAGTTTTTGCCACCGACATGGCTCACAACTTCATCCTTCATGTTGAAACCAAGTCGGGGCCGGGGATTGATCTTCCTGCGAAGGCGGATTCTGAGCTCGGCGGTTTTGTCGTGGATACGCAAGCCATGGAAACACCGGCCATGCGATTACTGAAACAAGACGGCGAACTAAGCGGAATCCTGCGCGGGATGTGGGGCTTCCGGCAATTTAACGGCCCACGGTTCCGCCTGCAAGCTTCGCGACCCGGACAATGGATCGTAGGTTCCAAAGACGCCAGCGCGCTGATCGTTGGGCGCGAAGATACTCTTCATCTAGAGTCGCCCAGGGCCTGCTGCGTGAGCGAAGTTACCATGAAGAACGAAAAAGGATCGAGCCTTCGCACCGAATGGGAGATCCCCAAACCGGGGGAACTCGACGTAAAAGTGCCGCTACAAAACGCTTCTGCCGGAAGAGTAACAATATTAATAAAGCAATTCGGCCAGGCGGAACCCGACGAGATTCCGCTCCACACTTATGCCGAGGCCGCACGCCTGGATGCTTTTACTATTCACGCAGGTGATGACCATGCCGTGCTTAAAGGGACGCGGCTGGACCAGGTGACCGCAGTGGAAGTAAACGGAGTGCGTTTCACCGCCGGGTCTCTCACACGCGCGAATCAGCAAGATGAACTGAGTGTCATGAGCCATGATCCGAGTGCGAAAATCCTGAGAGCGTCAACTGAGATGGTTGCCGGAGATCCCATTGTCGCCCACGTTACGCTCGAGGATGGCCGCGTATTCGATCTAAAATCCTCCGTTCAGGCATCCCGACCTGTGCTCACCCTCCTCACCAAAAACGTGGAACTGGACCAAACGTCGGACCCCATTATTCGATTGGGAAATCAAGATGAATTGCCGCAAGATGCGCGACTGAATTTCTTTCTCAAAGCGCAAGTACCGGAGACGTTTTCTGCAACTGAGAGAATCGAAGTTCAAACCGCTGATGGATCGTTCCGCGTTTTGCTTGGCGTAAAAAACGGCAATCTCACGCTACAGGATTCGAAGACGGTTTTCGCGGTGCTCGATCCAATGAAACTTCTAGGGCCGTCGGCCTTCGGACCCCTCGAATTCCGCCCCGTCACGTCCGATGGTATCGAAGGAGATTGGCAGCCACTCATTAATGTTGTCCGCGTTCCATTGCTGAAGGAAATTCGATGTGCTCCAGCGCCCGAAAAACAGTGCGTTCTGGCGGGAGACAAGCTGTTCCTCATAGATGCGGTCAGCGCTGATCCTGATTTCTCCAACGCCATCACCGTCCCCGATGGCTTCGTGCAAGATACGCTGACCATACCGCCTCCCAAAGGAAAGACACTTTACATCAAATTGCGAGATGATCCGGCCGGCATTGACACAGCCAACGTCGCGGCACTCACCACGCGGCAGTAGTCCAACTCTCACTTTTCTGCCGCTGTTCTTCGCAGCGTCGTATGATAAGGTGCTGGGCGAGGAAGGAAATGTCTACAATACGTTTGCACCGGCGCAGCCTCTCTTTGCCCGTTCTAGCCGCCTCTCTTGTTGGGTTGCTCTACTCCCAAACTTCCGCACCTAATTCAGCAAAGCCTTCCTCTACATTCCAGAAGAACGTGCGCGTGGTCTTGCTGGATGTCGTGGTGACGGACAGCAAAGATCACCCTGTTCAAGGACTTCCGAAAGAGAACTTTGAAGCTTTCGAAGAGGGAAAGCCGCAAACCATCTTGTCTTTTGAAGAACATAAGGGCGCTCCACCGGTGCAAGCGAAGATTCCGCCTATGCCGCCGGACGTCTTCACTAACTTCCCGACAAGCACCCCCCCGGACACGATCAATGTCTTGTTAATGGATGCGCTCAACACTCCCGTGGCAGATCAGGCCTATGTCCATTCTCAAATGGTCAAGTACCTGAAGAAAATTCAGCCAGGAATGCAGCTCGCGATCTTCACCCTGGCGTCGCGGTTACGCTTCGTACAGGGATTCACGACTGATTCGTCCGTGTTATTGGCCGCGCTCAACGATAAGAAACGTGGTGCAAGCCCCCAATTGTCGCCACTGCTGCGCACCTCTACGGAAAATAATACGGACCAGCAATTGCTGGCGGATATGGCCAGCGCGCAAGCCTCCCAAGGAGCTATCCAGGCGCTGCAACAGTTTCAGGCGGACACGGCCACTTTCCGAACCGATTCCCGCATCATCATTACGCTGCAAGCCTTCCAGCAACTTGCGCACTATCTCGCCGGCTTTCCCGGCCGGAAAAATATTATTTGGTTTTCCAGTTCTTTTCCTCTCAGTGTTTTTCCTGATCCAACGCTCCAGGACTCATTCGATATTATGCGGCAATATGGAGATCAGATTCGGAGCACCGCCGATCTGCTTACCGACGCGCAAGTGGCCATCTACCCGATTGCTGCGGAGGGCCTTGATACCGATCCTACCTACGAAGCCAGTAGCATACCCGCGGGGGTGACCGGAGGCTATACCGCGCTTCAACACCAGAATAAGGAGTTGCAGGATGCGAGTCGCGAGCGCATTGCCAATCACGACACGCTAGACGAGATCGCAAAAGATAGTGGCGGCGAAGCTTTCTACAACACAAATGGACTCAACGATGCCCTGGCACGCGTCTTGCGCAACGGGGCGCGCTATTACACACTGAGCTACACTCCTACCGACAAAAGGATGGATGGCAGCTTCCGGCACATCGAGATCAAGCTCCGCGATGGCAAGTACAAACTTTCCTACCGCCGCGGTTACTTCACTGAGGATGCCAAGAAACCGGTGGCAGTCAATCCGCCCGATCCCTTGCGACCGCTAATGGAACCGGGCTTGCCGGACTTTAGCCAGATTCTCTACAAAATTAAAGTAACTCCTTCGAACCCTCAGCCCGCTGCCGGAGCTGTTCAAGCTGGAGACAACACGAAGCTTAAAGGACCGGTAACGCGCTACAGCGCAGACTTCGCAATCTCGACGAAAGACGTTAAATTCGATATCACACCGGATGGCATGCATCATGGCAACATCGAAATTTCCCTTGTCGCTTACGATCATGACGCCAATCCGCTGGACTGGCTGGTCCGAACCACAGAAATGTCAGTGACGCCTCAACTCTATGCTGCCTACTTGCAGGACGGCGTCCAGATGCACGAGGAGATTGACATTCCCAAGGGAGCGATTTACCTGCGCACCGGGGTCTATGATCCTGCCTCCAAAAAAGTGGGATCGCTGGAAATACCTTTGGGCGAAGTTAATGCTGCCGCAACGCCCGCCACGGCAACACCCACAGCCGCGCAGGCCTTGCCACAACTGGCCAATATTCGAGTGCCGTTCATGAGTCGGGTAGTTCCCAGTCTGCCCACGCCCGCAGTTTTACTGGCGAACACTGAACCGCCCAACCCCAGTGCGATTGCTCCGGCAGATTCCGCTGATGCCGATCGCAGGGGTCCGCCGTCTGCCCTTACTGCAACGGGCATCGTCGAGCTGGAATCGGCCAGGTTGAAGTTAGACTCTGCGATTAGGTCCTACTGTGAAGCCAGGGCTAGCGCGAGCAAATACTCGTCGGCACTGGCAAACGTCTGCGAATTTGCGCTCTCCTCTAGAGAAGAACTGCCCGATATAATCTGCCACCGCGAGATGAGGCGTTCGAAAAGAGATGTTGTAACCGCCGAAGTAAGATACAGCCATGGGCAAGAGTATTACGACGATATTCAAATTAATAGAAAGCCCGTGGATATAAACGACGCCGAATGGTCGGGAAACTGGTCCGACGGTGAATTTGGAACGATATTGCAGGGGCTGTTCTATCCTCGCAGCAACGCGGCGTTCCAGTTCAAGAAGGAAGAAGTGCTGCGTTCAACCCGGGCATTGGTATTCCAGTTCCACGTGGACCAGCGAAACAATAAGTCATACCGTTTGCGTTCAGGACAGTCCCCGGAGGGGACCTTAGCGTGGTTTCCTGATTATCATGGGCGGTTCTGGCTCGACAACAGAACGTTCCGTCTGCTGCGGCTGGAACGTGAAACGGATCACATGCGTAAATATCCAATTACCTTTATGGAAACTAGGATTGACTACGCATATGTGCCACTCGGAGATGGAAGCAACTTTGTGTTACCTACAAATTCGGACGTTCGCATCTGTTCGGCTTCGCAAAGTGATAAGTGTTCACACAGCATTATAAAATTCTCTAATTGGCATAAGTTTCGAGCAAAGACTCGAATTCTGATGGACGCCACAAAATAGCGACTTCTGTGCGGGAAAGCGGCGGCACATTTATTTTTAAATTCTTTGTTTCTGAGGATTTGATTTGGTGGAGCTGGCCGGGATCGAACCGGCGACCTCATCGTTGCGAACGATGCGCTCTCCCAGCTGAGCTACAGCCCCACACGGCGGGTGGAAGTCATTTTAACAGCGTACTTCAACGCAAACCAACTTCTGCCGTGGATGCATCTGAATTGCGGAGATATCGTCTGACACTCTGAGAAGCCGCTACGCGCTCGAAGAAAGCTTTCGCACCCTATTTACCGCTTCGACGATGATGGATTCGGGAACGTCGTTTACGATTGCAACGCGGCCGATCTCGGTTGGCAATACAAAATGAACAACTCGGTTTGATGTCTTCTTGTCGGTTTGGAGCAATTTCAGAATTTTGCGGCTGCTAGCCGTCACTTTTGGTAGGGGTCCAAGAGCAAGCACGGATTCCACAATACGATTTCCAATCTGCTGATCTAATCGTTTTGTAGCGATCGCGATACAAGTCGCCGCGATCATGCCCCAAGCCACGGCTTCTCCGTGAAGAAAGCGGCGGTAGTTCGATTCGGCTTCGAGAGCGTGCCCAATGGTGTGGCCAAAATTCAAAACCCGCCGAAGACCTCCTTCGCGCTCGTCCGCGGAGACCACCTCAGCTTTTAGCTTTACCGAAGCCGCGATGATCCATTCGAGTTCGGAAGCACTTTGTCGTAGAAGCCGGATTTCGATTTTTTCCATACGCCGAAATAATTCGGGATTGCCGATTACGCCGGCTTTTAGCGATTCATAAAGCCCCGCTCGAAACTCGCGTTCCGGCAGAGTCGCCAAAATTGTCGGATCAATGAGAACCGCCAGCGGCTGATGGAATGTTCCAAGAAGATTTTTGCCAGTGCGGAGATTGACACCCGTCTTGCCGCCGATTGAAGCGTCCACCTGCGCAAGCACTGTGGTGGGAATCTGCACCACGCTAACTCCGCGCATATACACAGACGCCAGCATCCCCGCTACATCGCCCACTACTCCGCCGCCGAGGGCAATGATCACCGCATTTCGCTCCGCGCCGAGCCGGGTCAACTTCTCTGCCAGCAATTCCACGGTGGAGAGCTTCTTGTGGCGCTCGCCGTCTGGTATTTCGATCATTTGGGCAACAAATCCCGCAGCCCTGAGTGAATCCATCAGCTTCTTGCCCCACTTGCGGCGAACGGGCGGTACGGTGACTGCAAATAACCTCTTGTCACTCCCAATTAAACCGCGCAGATGTTCGCCAGCCTTGAGCAACAGGCCGCTTGAGATGGTGGCGTCGTAGCTATGCGCGGGCAGATTGATTCTTATGCGCGTGACTTGAGGCATGGCCTATCATCATAACTTAAGAATTATCCGTGCCTGATAAGGTCATAGGGCCGGAGCAAGGATAATCCTGGTGATAACATTTTGTTTTTCCTGATTCTGAAAACAACAATGCCATGACTGATGCTCCTTCTGAAACCGATTTTCTGGTAGTGGGAGCGGGAGTGGCTGGATTGCGCGCCGCTATCGAACTCGCTTCCGCGGGCAGAGTCGTAGTTCTCGCCAAAAAAGAAGTTACCGATTCCAACACGCAATGGGCGCAGGGCGGCATCGCGGCCGCGCTAAGCGATGAAGACGAAATCAGCTTGCATTTGCAAGATACCCTCGTCGCCGGCGATGGCCTCTGCAATCTCGAAGCTGCAAAACTTCTGGTTGAGGATGCGCCGGCTCGCATCGAAGAACTCATTCAATGGGGAACTGAATTCGACCGGCAAGGCACGAAACTAACCTTTGGTCGGGAAGGCGCGCACAGCCGCAGCCGGATTCTGCATGCTCATGGCGATTCTACGGGACGCGAAATTCTCCGCGCGCTTTATGCCAAAGCGAAAACGCTAAAGAATATTTCGATTTGTGAATTTGAATTCTCTACGGACCTCCGATTACGAGACGGCCGGGTCTGCGGCATTCACGCTATCGGCAAGATGGGTGAGCACAGAAATATCACGGCGTCTTCTGTGCTATTCGCGACCGGCGGCATGGGCCAACTCTATCGCAATACCACGAATCCCGCCGTTGCTACGGGAGATGGCGTCGCCATGGCTTTTCGAGCTGGGGCCGAAATCGGCGATATGGAGTTTATTCAGTTTCACCCAACTGCTCTTTATTTAAAAAATGCTCCAAGATTCCTTCTGTCTGAAGCGTTGCGCGGCGAGGGTGCGTCTTTAAGGAACGCCGAACTGGACCGATTCATGCTCAAATATCACTCTTTGGGAGAGTTGGCGCCCCGGGACATCGTAGCCCGGGCGATCGTGCACGAACTTGAAATCAGCCCGTCAAAAGACCCGGTGGTTTATCTGGACCTGACTCATCTTGATTCCAAAAAGATGAAATCGCGTTTCCCCCGAATCTATGCCACATGCATGCAGTACAACGTTGACATAACATCTGAATTCATTCCTGTTCGCCCCGCGGCGCACTATGCCATGGGTGGAGTTCGCACCAACCTGGAGGGGCGGACGACATTGCCCGGACTCTACGCTGCAGGCGAGGCAGCCGCAACCGGTGTGCATGGAGCGAACCGCCTGGCAAGCAATTCCCTGCTCGAAGGGCTCGTTTTCGGCGCAAGAGCTGGACAAGCTATGCGGGGAGAATTGCGATCACGGTCTGTTAAGCCTGCTGCGGAAGCCGCGAGAGCAATACCGAATGGCCATGCCGAAACCTATGCGGAAGACACGATCCAACATATTCAGGATTTAATGTGGAAAGACGCGGGTATAGTCCGGGCAGGCTCGGGACTTCGATCTGCGATTCAACGCCTGGAGGACATGCGTTCGCGGACGATGAAACCACAAACCAGGCGAGGCCATGAAGCACAAAACCTGGCGACCACCGGAATGCTGGTAGCCCGTTCGGCATTGGCTCGGGAAGAAAGCCGCGGCGCCCATTACCGGACCGATTTTCCTGATCACAATGATGCAAAATTCCTAAAACATTCCATCATCAAAGGTGATTCGATCCGGTTTGCGTGAGAAGAGCTCTAACCACAGAGGACACGAAGGCACACAAAGGAAGGCTCCTCGCTCAGCGGACGATCGCAGTGGTCTGAAAATAGGCACGGAATCCAAACTCGCTTGAAGTTTAGTGAGAGCTGCTTTTCTTCGTCTACCTTTGTGTCCTCTGTGGTTAAAGCCGTTGCTTCTTTCCTGCCGCTGAGGCAATTACCGATGCAAGCAATATGACCCCCACTGTTATGAGCGCAACTCTCGTTGAAATTTGGTAGTAGTGCCCGATCAGCATCTTGGTTCCCACAAAAACCAGCACCCCTGAGAGTCCATAATGCAAGTACTTAAACATTTCCATCATTCCGGACAAAGCAAAATACATGGAACGCAGGCCCAAAATCGCAAAAATGTTAGACGTAAAAATAACCACGACATTGAGAGTGATCGCCAGCACCGCGGGAATTGAGTCCGTGGCGAACAAGACGTCCGTGGTTTCAATCAGCAAGAGCACAAGTAGTAAAGGCGTGGCGAAGAGCCGCGAGCGGCGGACGAAGAACTTGTCGCCTTCATACTCGTCTGTGACAGGAATGAACTTTCGAAATATCTTTAGCATCCAGCTTTTTTCTGGATGGATTTCAGTGTCACCCTCCGTGGCGAATCTTATGCCGCTGTAGATCAGAAGTGCACCGAAGAAATAAATTATCCATCCGAATTTTCGGAACAGTCCAACTCCCGCCACGATGAACATCCCGCGCATCACGATCGCGCCAATGATTCCCCAAAACAACACCTTGTGCTGATCGCCGGAGGGCACGCGAAAATAGCGAAATATCAGCAGAAAAATAAAAAGATTATCCACACTGAGCGAGAGCTCGATCACATAGGCGGTTGTGAATTCGAGGGTTGCTGTGCGACCTTGCCAAAAATAAAGCACCCCAGCAAACCCGACCGCCAGAGTGACCCAGACTGCACTCCAGATGAGGGCCTTGTGCAGACTAATGGCCTGCGATCGCTTGTGGAGGCCCAGATCAAGGCCGAGCATTACGATTACAAACAACGCGAACAGAATCCAAAAGAGTGGATGAGTCAATCAGACACCATGCCGCTGTGCATTAGAAATGAAATCGGCTGAAAGTGAAACAGTGATTTGCGAAGTAGGACGATCCTCAAAGGTCATCAAGATATGGGCGTAGCTGTGTAGGCCGGCGTGGAAGGTCTTCGGTCGCAACCTAATGTTGATACAGCAGGGTCAGGGTCTCGAGAAATACGCTACCCACGATCTCGAGGCTCTTGGAGCTGAGTTTGTCAACGGTGTCTTGTGTGGTATGCCAGAACACATTGTTATAGCCGTAGTCGAAATCTATAACGTCAGCGGAGGGAACGCCGCGCTCAAGGAAGGGCACATGATCGTCACTCACTACCTCGGTGCGAGCAAAAAAATGGGATTGATATCCCAGGTTGGTCGCGGCCTGGTAAATCAAGTCTTCAAGCCACGAAGTGGAGTTTTGCGGGCGCTCGATGTTTAGATCTGCGTCGCCAATCATGTCGGCCAGAATGAAAGCTTTTATCTTCTTCAATGTTCCATCACTTTGCCATTTATCCGCGAGATGGCGAATACCGTAAAGGCTGTCGCTCAAGAAAGGAAGCTCGGTGTCGGGCTTTATGCTCTCTTCAGCATCATCCCATATCAGCCAGACGCTGTATCCCTCACGCTTTTTTCCACGCAATTGATTCGCGATTTCGAGTAGAAGAGCGCTCGAAGATGCCCCGTCATTCGCGCCGATGTATGAAGTGTTACGCAACGGATAGTTCGTATCGTAATGGCTGGCCAGAAGGATGATTCCATCTTTGGCGCCGGGAAATTTTGCAATGATGTTGTGCACTGGAAACTTGCCTTCAGGAGTATCTGCTGTAAAACTATCGGACTCCACTGTGTCGCCCTTGAGGTGCGCGAGAATGTAATCCTCAACTTTCTTGTGATTGGCACTGCCGACGAAACGGGGACCGAAAGCTACGATCTCCTTCACGTATTGCATGGCTCGGGTTGAGTTAAATGTTGGGGCAGGTCCGGGATCGGCCGCAGCTACGGCGGCGACAGGAATGTCCCTCGATGTAACGGGCTGCTTTGGCGATTGAGCGCAGGCGGTGAGCGCGCTGAGGCTAGCTAGCAGCGGAAATAAAAATTGTCTGACTGGCTTCGCCAGTCTGGACAGCCGGAGGCGGCTGTCCCTACGTGATTCTGCCGGTCTGGTCATCTGGCTCTTCGCGCCTCCCGGGCTTTCCGTTGGTCCGGGTGGACGAACCATGCAATCGCAATACTGAGCACATAAAGCCCCAGCATGGGGGCAGCCAAAATGCACATGTTCAGGATGTCGCTGGTTGGAGTGATAATGCCGGCGATTACAAAAATCGCCAGGACAGCATAACGGATATTGCGCCACATCCAACCAGCGCTCACGACTCCCATCAGAGCAAGAAAAAAAATCAGGATGGGCATTTCGAAAATCAGCCCTAGTCCGAGAATTACCGTGAGAAACAAATTCGTGTACTCACCGATCGTGATCATTGGCTGAAATTGTTTCCCGAAGCCGATCAGAAAATCCAACGCAAATGGGTAGACCAGTTTGTAGCCGAAGTATCCGCCGCCAATGAAAAGCGCGATCGTGGAAAACATGAACGGAAACACATATTGCTTTTCGTTACGATAAAGACCAGGAGATATGAACATCCATACCTGATAAAGAACGAACGGCGACGCCACAAACACACCAGCGACGAGGGCAATCTTCAAGTAAAGGTTGAAAGGCTCAGTCGGGTTCAAGTAAACCAATTTGTCGGATAGTCCATTTTTATGCAGGGCGTCCATGATCGGACGCTGCATGATTCCGAAAATCGCTTCGTGATAACCCCAGCACCCGCCCATGCCAATGCCAATTGCAATGATGGAGTAGAACAATCTCTTGCGTAGTTCCTCGAGATGTTCGAGGAAACTCATCGCTGGCATGGTTTCTTCGGTATCCGATCCGGAGGCTGAACGGGAAGAAAATCGGGCGGCAAACTCAGACATCGGAGGCCTTGCCTGCAGAATTCACTTCGAATTTGGACTCGGAACTCCCCTCAGGAACTGGTTCAGTCGCCGGGACAGGAGGCAACTCCGGCTGCGGCGTCATTGGAAACGCAGCGACGGAACCTTCGGGTGCCTTATATGGGGGCAGGATTTGGCGGTGGTTATTTTCGATATCTATTTGCGATATCTCGGATTCGATCTGCGACCTGAATTCGTTGGATGCGCGCTTAAATTCGTTGAGCATTTTTCCTATTTGCCGTCCGATTTCCGGCAACTTCTTGGGCCCGAAAACCAACAAGGCCAACAAGAAAAGGAAGATGGTTTCTGAAAAGCTCACACATTCATCATACTTGGTAAAGCGAAGTGGCGGCAATGTGTGAGAAGCAGTCAGCAATTAGCACTCAGCAGTCAGCGTCAGCGGCCGCCACTGAGTGGTCGCGGGACTTGCGGCGTAAAAAACGGGCTGGCTGAGTGCTGAATGCTGGTTTCTGCGCGCTGTAAATACCAACCCCTGCATCACCGTCGCCCATGGCAGCATCCTATCTGAGTACGAGGCATAGCATTCCTGGTTACCTTTGGGGAGCGCAATCGTCTAAAGCCCGGGGAAATCACATGTTATACTTTCGTTAATCGCTAGCGTCGGAGGCGTTATCGTCCCTCCTGAAGGAAAAATTAAGATGGCCCGTAGTTCTCAGCGCTCTCTGTTTTTAGTTCTCATCGTAATCTTAACTTGCGGCTTTCTGGGGATGCTGTTTGGGCAGAAGATTACGCCAGACGTAGTCTCCGATTCGGATAGCGATATCCGCCAAAGCTTGCATCAGTTTACCGACGTTTATAGCGTTGTCGAGCAGAACTACGCTGAGCCGGTAGATTCGGACAAGGCCATCTACAACGGCGCCATCCCTGGCATGTTGCATGTGCTGGATCCTCACTCGAACTTCTTTGACCCCAAGTCCTACGCCCTTCTCCGCGAAGATCAGCGCGGTAAATACTACGGTGTGGGCATGACGGTCGGACCGCGCAACAACAAGGTCATTGTGATTGCGCCATTCGTGGGAACACCGGCATATCGCGCTGGAATCCGTCCAGGAGACATCATTATTGCGGTTGACGGAAAGCCCACGGACAACATGACCACCAGCGACGTAGCCGATCTTCTGAAGGGACCCAAAGGCACAACGGTTCACATTACGATTCTGCGTGAAGGCGCCGACAAGCCTCTCGAGTTTGCCGTGGTTCGCGACGAGATTCCCCGATATAGCGTTGATCTGCATTTCATGATCAAACCGGGAATTGGCTACATGCACATCAGTGGGTTCAACGAGACTACGGAAAAGGAAGTCGAGGATGCGCTCGACCAAATGGGCGATCTCAAAGGACTAATTCTTGATCTTCGACAGAACCCCGGCGGTCTGCTGAATGAGGGTGTTGGAGTCGCCGACAAATTCTTGCGCAAGGGTCAACTCATTGTTTCGCACCATGGCCGGTCTTCTCCGGAAAAACGGTACGTCGCTACGCATGGAAACGGCGGCAAGGAATATCCGTTAGTGGTGTTGGTAAATCGCGGCACCGCCTCGGCGGCGGAGATTGTGTCCGGAGCCATTCAGGACCATGATCGCGGCCTGATCGCAGGGGAGACTACTTTTGGCAAAGGCCT
>DASYGR010000220.1:0-2813 GCA_035999525.1 Terriglobales bacterium | reverse complement strand
TTGGGTAGATCGGGAGCGAGCCGCGTGCTGACGTGAATGCTATCCAACCGTCCATCGAACATGCCTAACGCAGTCTCCACGATTCCGTTAATGTTCGATGGCTGCGGCTGCGCTGTAGGGAAGCGCGCAAGTGTCGAAAATTCATCCACCAGAGTTCGAACTGTGTCCACCGCGCTGGAAATCGTTTCTGCGCACCCATCAATCGTGCGAAGCGAAGCTTGATCGGGAACGCCGCTGCGCTTCAAGTGTCGCCGAATGCGGTCCGCTGACAGCGCAATCGGCGTCAATGGATTCTTGATCTCATGGGCCACTCGCCGGGCCACGTCACGCCATGCTGCCTGCTTTTGTCCTTTCAACAAATCAGACAAATCTTCGAAAACCAATACATATCCCAGGCGCTCGCCGCCATGATGCAGAGTGGCAACAGTCGCTGCCACATTCAACGTCGCGCGCTGCACAGTGATTTCCATCTGTGTCGTTGTGCTTCCCATTCGGTCCGCGCGCCGCAGTAGAGGCTCGAGGTCCTGTAACATCTCCGCAGAAAACACATCCGCCAGCGGGGCGCCGATAAGGATGGTCGGCGCACCTGCTTCTTCGCCCTTGGGATGAAAGAGCCGAAGCAATGCCTGATTCAGATGCGTGATGTGCCGGTCGGCATTGAGTGAAAGCACGCCCGTGGGAATGCTCTCAAGTATCGTCTCAATGTGCCGGCGCCGTTGTTCCAGGGTATTGTTTGCGGCGCTCAATTTACGGCTGGATGCTTCAATCTGGCGGCGGCTCACCTCGAGATCTCCGGCCATGAGATTGAATGATCGAACAAGGTCTCCCAATTCATCCGCCGCTGAAATCTCAACGCGATAGTCGAGCCGCCCGCGCGAAATTTCCTGAGTCGCTTCCGCCAACGCGGCCACCGGGCGGGTGACGAGTTTGGACAAAAAAAGTGCAAACCAAGTGGTCGCGAATAATACCAGGACGGTGAGCAATAACAGCAGGTCCATGTACGTACGGCGTACCAGCCGCCGCTTACGGCTCAAATCCAGGTAGCGCTGCTGGCTGGCCTCAACCTGTTTCACAGTTTGCGAAAAGTCTTGCGGAAGGGGCATCGCAACGATAATCGTGCCGCTATTTCCGACCGGAGCCGACCCAAGAATGTAGTCGGTCTGCTGCCACGCGAAAGCTGTGTTTGCGGCCAGCCGCTCCGTAAGCTTGTCCTTCAATTTCGGCCAGGGAGCGGGTATGGCATCGCTTTCCGCAACTTCATCTCCGGAAAGCGCCAGTGCAAATCCGCCTTGCAGGCTGGGTTTCTTCCTGCGGAACTCGCCAGCGGCCAGCGATAGATTGTGTACCGCGAAAGCATGCTGCGTATCCGGAGCCGCTGCGATGGATGCTGCTTCCGCTCGCGCATTTTCCCCTACGTACTTGGACAGCAGCGACGCCATTGTGGCCGTATCACGCCGTACCTCCTCCACCGGACTGGAGAACCATTTATCAATCGAGCGGTTTATCAGACCATACGCAAACCAAAACATCACGATCACTGGCAGAAACGACAGCAACAAACTGGACACCACGAGACGAGTGCGAAATTTCGAGCCCAGCACTCCCAGTCGTCGTTCGGCAAAAAGCTTTAAAAGATTTCGCGCTAGAACGAATGTCAGCGCGACAAAGAGCAAAAAGATCAGCGCCGACAACGACATCAGGAAGAGAAGTGCCTGATTGTTGTCCGGATTCAGAAATGGCAGATCAAAAGAAGATTGCGAAAGAAGAATTCCGAAGAGCAAAACAATGCCAATGACAAGCAGGACGATAACTTTTTTTCGTCCCGAAGCCTTCCCGCCAGAACGGATTGAGTTGGATGTTTGCACGCCCAAGGGATGCTTCCCACTTGGTAGTAGGGAAGCATCCCGTAGATTATAAGCCGTAGCGCGTTCGGCCTGTCTCTTTGATGGCTCTTCGAGGCTGGTTTCTAGGCGCCGACTAACGCGGCCTCCGCGTTATAAATCGAGTGCCATGAAGATGCAGCTTTCAACCGTTCGTTTACATTGTTTATGTTCTTCACGCCTTCATCCAGCAGCCACTTGCGAAACGCTTCGCCACCTTGCTTCGCGTAGATGGGAATGCCATCTTTCCATGTCGCGCGTCCACAAAGCACGCCGTTGAACTTCACGCCAGATTCGGCCGCCAGTTCCAGGGCTTCGGTAAACTCCGCATTGCTCACTCCTGCCGAGAGATAAATGAACGGCTTCGTGGCAACCGCCGCAGCCTTATGAAACAAATTCATGGCTTCCTTGCGCGTATAGGCCGCATTTCCCGTGCACGCCTCCGCCCCTTCCACAAATTTCATGTTCACAGGGACTTCTACTTTAAGAACGTCGACGCCATATTTGTCTTTTGTAAATTCCTTCATGCTCTCGGTGACAATCTGCGGTTTGAGCTTTGCATAATCCGCGCCCTTTTCGTCCGCGCCTTCCTGATAGCCGACAAATTCAAGGAAAAATGGGATGTCATTGGCCCGGCACTCGTCGCCGAGACGCTCCACCCACGCATGCTTCTGGTCGTTTACCGCCTGAGGATCAAACGGCGTGTAATAAAGCAGGATCTTGATGCAATCCGCGCCCGCCGCCTTCAGTCGCTGAACCGACCAATGATTGAGCAGATCCCCCAAGCGGCCCGGGCCAGTCTTGTCATAGCCAGTTTTCTCGTATGCGAGCAGCAAGCCCGAATTCTTCGCTCTCTTTTTTGAAGCGGGCAATCCCCATTCCGGATCGAGCAGAATAGCGCTGGCATGCTGGGTGAGGACCTCCGTCACCAGC
>DASYGR010000163.1:0-18368 GCA_035999525.1 Terriglobales bacterium | reverse complement strand
GTCCACGAATACTTGTTGCGGAGCGGGCGTCGCTGCTTTGCGGTCGTTCAAGACGGTCACCTATCCGGGCTAATCACTCCCAATGAGGTCAAGAATGTGGACCGTGAACGCTGGGCACAAACGAGTGTGCAAGCTGTGATGCGGCCCCTAAGTCAACTCCGGACAATTGCGCCCGACACTCCCGCAATCCAGGCGCTTGAGATTATGAGCCGAGAGGATATCAACCAATTGCCTGTTCTCTCCAACGGGCGGCTGGAAGGAATCTTTTCCCGCAGGCATATTCTGGGTTTCCTCCAGAACCATGCTGAATTGTACAGGCGGTGAGAGGTCGCGATGGTTTCGCCTCTTGGCCCAAAGGCCCATCGGAGGCGCTGATGCAGAAATGTTGTCACGCCACGGCGATTCTTCTGCCATTAATGCGACACGGGTCTCAATAGGTTCCGCGTCGCTGAAAAATCTCGGCGGCGTACGAGTGAACGGAGCTAAACGATCAATGTCATGGGCTTGAGTACAAATGATCTATTGCCGAATATGGAGTAAACAACAAAAACTAGATCTGATACGTGGAGGTGTTAGGTGGCTGCAAATGGCACTGGTCAATTATGTGAGGCTTTCGGCCGACCGGGGATGCCACCCAGATGGACGTCGAGTTCAAAGGAGGGCGTAGGAACAGCTTATTCAACTTCAAGCCGGGTATGGTTCACCATATCGCACGGGATTCTCAACGAAATCTACTTTCCCACAATCGATCATCCGCAAACGAGGGACATGCAGTTCCTGATTACGGATGGTGAGAGCTTCTTTCACGAAGAACGTCGCGACCTGGACAGCGAGATTGAATGCATTGAGGCCGATGCGCTTGGGTATCGAGTCACATCGTCTGACCGCAATTACCGGTATCGGCTCGTGAAAGAGGTCATCTCCGATCCCCATCAATCGTGTGTCCTTATCAACACCCGGCTGGAAGGCGATCCCGAATTCCTGAAGAAACTGCGAATCTATGCGCTGCTTGCGCCTCACCTGGAAGTTGGCGGCTATGGAAATTCAGCTCGCCGCTTCAAGACCGCTGGTCAAAATATTTTGATAGCGTGGAAAGCCGGCAAATTTCTTGCAATGGGGGTTAATGTCGGGTTCAACAAGACTTCATGTGGTTACGTCGGACATAGCGATGGGTGGCAGGACCTTCATGAGGATTTCCAACTAGACTGGGAATTCGACAAGGCCGAGGACGGCAATGTGGCGGTGATCGGCGAAGTCAACCTTACCGGCGGTCGGGAGTTCACGGTTGGCATAGCCTTCGGGGATAGTCTTCATGGCGCAGTAACAGTTCTCGAGCAATCGCTGGCGACTCCGTTTGTGGAACATCGCAAGAGATTTGTTGACCAGTGGCATCGAGCCTGTAGTCGCATGAAGAAATTGGATGCGGTTTCCAGCGACAAAGGAACCTTGTACCGGACCAGCCGGAACTTGCTGTTGGCGCATGAGGATAAGACATTTGCCGGCGCGCTGATTGCATCGGCGAGTATTCCGTGGGGAAATGCCAAGGGTGATGAAGACGTGGGCGGCTATCACCTGGTATGGACTCGCGATATGGTGAACAGCGCGTTAGCCCTACTTGCCTGTGCTGACACGGCCACTCCATTGCGCGCGCTTGTCTATCTCGCTTGCTCCCAACAAGCCGACGGTGGATTTGCGCAGAATTTCTGGATTGATGGCACCCCGCATTGGAAAGGTATCCAACTCGATGAAGTCGCTTTTCCAATTCTTCTGGCATGGCATCTGTGGAAGAAAGATGCGCTTAGAGATTTCAATCCTTACCCGATGGTCCGTTCTGCGGCGGCTTACCTTGTCCGGCACGGGCCAGTCACACAGCAAGAGAGATGGGAAGAAGACAGCGGATATTCACCGTCTACGTTGGCGGTCAGCATTGCCGCCCTGATCTGTGCCGCAGATTTTGCAGGACCGAGGGGCAAGCGGGGCGACGCGAGCTTCTTGCAGGATTACGCGGATTTTCTTGAATCCCACGTCGAAAGCTGGACGGTTACTACCGACGGATCCCTCGTTCCCGGGATTAAACGCCACTATATTCGCATTCATCCTGCTGCGATCGGCGATGCTTCGCCAGATGAGGATCCCAATCACGGACTCCTCACCATTCACAATCGTCCCCCGGGGCAGCCATGGCAGTTCCCGGCAAAAGACATCGTGGATGGAGGTTTTCTCGAGTTGGTGCGGTACGGTGTTCGCAAGCCAGGCGACCTCCTCATGGAAGACTCGTTGCGAGTGGTCGATGCTGTTTTGAAGGTGAATACCCCATCTGGTCCCTGCTGGCACCGCTACAACCACGATGGCTACGGGACGCACGCGGATGGCGGAGCGTTTGAAGGCTGGGGGCAGGGCCGGGCTTGGCCGTTACTGACGGGAGAGCGCGCGCATTACGAGTTCGCAGCGGGACGTGATGTTCGCAAACTGATTCGTACCATGGAACAGTTTGCATTCACAGGAAAGATGTTGCCGGAGCAGGTCTGGGATAGTCCCGACGACGTGAAGTCGGCTGGCATGTATTTTGGAAAGCCGGCAGGATCAGCCATGCCGTTGATGTGGGCCCACGCTGAATATGTGAAGCTGTTGCGTTCGGTTGCGGATGGCCACGTTTTCGATCTGATCCCGGTGGTGGCGGAACGATACCTGAAAGAGCGCGGCCGAAAGGACTTGGAGGTTTGGAAATGCACTCGCCAAGTCAGAGAAGTGACCGCTGGGCGGGTATTACGAATCCAAGAGCCAGAGTCATTCCGGCTGCATTGGACCAACGACGGCTGGGTTTCGGCGAGCGATACACCGTCAACTCCGACTGGACTCGGAATTGAATTCGCCGATATCGCCATCCCCTGCAATCAGAGCGCCCCTGTGCAATTCACGTTCCTCTGGACCGGCAGCAATCGCTGGGAGGGACACAACTATGAAGTGTGCATCAACCAGAAGCACGCAATAACAGTCGCCGCCTGAATCTGATTCAGGCAGCTCGAACTTAGTTTTTCGCAAGTGAACGGAGAATAAACATGCAACTTGGAATGATTGGGCTGGGAAGAATGGGCGCCAATATGGTGCAACGTCTGATACATGGCGGGCACGAATGCGTTGTGTTCGATATTAAAGCCGCGAGCGTAAGCAAGCTGGCGAAGGATGGTGCGGTCGGAGCCAAGTCGCTCGACGACTTCGTCTCGAAGTTAAAATCGCCACGCGTTGTCTGGCTGATGGTGCCGGCCGCGGCCGTCGATAAGACGCTGCACGACCTTGCTGCTCACATGCAGCAAGGCGACATTATCGTTGACGGGGGCAACTCCCACTACATTGACGACATCCGCCGCGCTAATGAACTCAAGCCCAAAGGTATCCACTATGTTGACGCCGGGACGAGTGGCGGAGTCTGGGGTTCTGAGCGTGGGTACTGTCTTATGATCGGCGGCGAACGGAATATCGTCCAGCATCTTGACCCAATTTTCGCCACCCTTGCGCCCGGAATTGGAACTGCACCCCGCACGCCGGGTCGCGATAAGACCCGCGGCACAGCTGAGTACGGCTATTTGCATTGCGGACCCAGTGGTGCCGGTCACTTCGTCAAGATGGTCCACAACGGAATCGAGTACGGCATCATGGCGGCGTATGCGGAGGGCTTGAACATCCTTCATCATGCTGACGCCGGGAAGAAAACGCTTGCGACCGACGCAGAGACCACCCCGTTGCGGCAACCGGAATTGTATCAATATGAGTTTTGTTTACCCGATGTCGCGGAGGTCTGGCGTCGTGGCAGCGTGATTGCTTCGTGGCTGCTGGATCTCACAGCAACTGAGCTACTGAAAGAGCCGAGTCTAAAAAGCTACGCGGGACGCGTATCAGATTCAGGCGAGGGACGCTGGACAATCAAGGCCGCTATTGATGAAGCGGTTCCTGCCCCTGTTTTGAGCGTCGCACTTTATGAACGGTTCACGTCACGCGGCGATGCGGATTTTGCCGATCGAGTTCTGTCCGCGATGCGGCATGAGTTTGGAGGGCATGTAGAAAAAGCAGCGTGACGGATGAGAATGACGAACCTCACATTCGGAAAACAAGATAGTCGTTGGAGATCATATCGGTGAAGAAGGATTTTAAAGTTGGAGATCACGTGGGGTGGAACTCGGAGGCCGGCCACGTCCAGGGAACGATCAAGAAAAAGATCACATCGGCCATCACGTTCAAGAACTACACGGTCCGCGCCACGAAGGAAGAACCGCAGTATTTGATTAAGAGCGACACGACCGACCATCTGGCCATGCACAAGGGATCGGCCCTCAGGAAGCTCAAGAGCAAACAATGAGCACGCTGAGAATAAAAACGGAAGGCAAATGAGTGAGATTATGACTGCTGAAACCCTGGAACAAGTTGCTCTGCAAATGATGCAGGACAAGGCGACGCGCTTGCGTATCGACTCGGTTCGCTCCACGACCGAGGCTGGCAGTGGACACCCGACGAGTTGCGCCTCTGCGGCAGAGATCATGTCCGCGCTTTTCTATTCCGTGATGCGTTACGATCCTCGCGATCCACACCGGCGGGACAGCGATGTTTTCGTGCTTTCGAAGGGCCACGCGGCGCCGATCCTCTATGCTGCGTGGGCGGAGGCCGGTGCTTTTCCGCGCGCAAAACTGTTGACTTTGCGTAAGGTTGACTCTGATCTGGAAGGCCACCCCACTCCCAGCTTGCCGTTCGTGGATGTAGCGACCGGTTCGCTGGGTCAGGGCCTGTCCGTTGCTGCAGGAATGGCCATTAATGCGAAACAATTCGAGAATTCCGATCAGCGCGTTTATGTTTTGATGGGCGACGGCGAATCGGCGGAAGGCTCAGTATGGGAGGCTGCGCAATGGGCAGCTCTTCACCGCCTCAATAATCTCTGCGCGACCATTGATATCAATCGGCTCGGCCAGAGTCAGCCGACCATGCTGGAGTGGGATATTGAAATCTACAAGGCGCGCTGGGAAGCATTCGGCTGGCAGGTGTTGGCCGTTGATGGACACAGTATCCCCGAGCTCCTGAAAGCCTACGGCACAGCCAGCCGGACCACTGACCGGCCGACGATTGTGCTCGCGCGGACACTGAAGGGAAAGGGTCTCATCGGAATCGAGGGTCTTGAGCATTGGCATGGCAAGGCACTCCCCAAAGGCACTGCCGCGAAGGTCATAGCCGAACTCGAGAAGCAGCTGACGGGGGCTGAGAAAGATTGGAAGCCTAAGTTGCCTCCGGCACGGCCCGAGAGATCCAAAGCCATTGCAGGCGGCGATGCCGGTCCAGCGGGAAAACCGGCTTATGCAATCGGAGGTAAGGAAGTTTCCACGAGAAGAGGCTTCGGCGACAGTCTGGCTGGTCTGGCGAAGGTTGATACCAGGATTGTGGTTCTCGATGGTGACGTGAAAAACTCCACCTACACCGAAGAATTCGAGAATGTCGCACCGAATCGGTTCTTTCAGGGTTACATCGCGGAGCAGAACATTGTCGGGGTCGCCATGGGGTTGGCATCACGGGGCAAGGTTCCGGTCGCCGCCATATTTTCGTGCTTCGTAACTCGGGCCTACGACTTCATCCGCATGGCAGCCATCAGCAAGCCCAATATCAAGGTTGTTGGTACGCATTGTGGGGTGTCTATCGGGGAAGACGGTCCATCCCAGATGGGGCTCGAAGATCTCGCCATGATGTGCGCGGAACCGGACTTCACGGTGCTCTACCCTGCTGACGCTACGAGTGCATGGAAGGCCACAACACTGATCGTCGAGCACTCCGGCCTCTGCTATCTCCGGCTGGGGCGCCCGAACTCGCCGATTCTCTATAGTCCAGACGAGGCATTTGCGATTGGGAAATGCAAAGTCCTCCGAAAAAGCGACAAAGACAAAGCACTCATTATCGCGGGCGGTGTCACCGTGTTTGAGGCTCTGGCCGCGTACGATCAGCTTCAGAAGGAGAACATTTCGGTTCGCATTATCGATCTGTTTAGCGTTCAACCAATCGATCGTGCCGAGCTGATCGCTTCGGCGCGCGCCGTCGGCGGACTCATCGTCACTGTCGAAGATCACTATGCGCATGGCGGACTCGGCGACGCCGTTCTCTCAGCCCTGACTCAGGAGCGCGTTCAAGTTTATAAGTTGGCTGTGCGGGAGATCGCTCACAGCGGAACAGCCGAGGAGCTGATCGAGAAGTTTGGCATTTCTTCCGGACACATCGTAAACGCAGTGAAATCCGCCTTGCGGGTGGCTTCTCGCGATACCGCCGGCGACGCAAGTTCAAAGGGATTAAAGAAGAAGTCTCCCGCCTCTGCAATCAATGACAAAAATATGAAGCCGACGCGACAACTCCATGACCTCGGACAAAGTCTTTGGCTTGACAACATCTCGCGTGGGCTTCTGACGAGCGGGACGCTCCGCCGCTACATTGAGGAATTCTCGATTACCGGGCTTACATCAAATCCCTCGATCTTCGACCATGCGATTAAGAACTCGAACTTCTACAATGACGCCATCCGCCAGAAGATGAAGGAAGGTAAGTCAGGCGAGGCACTTTTCTTTGAGCTTGCGCTCGAGGACTTGAGGAATGCCGCCGATCTCTTCCGTCCGATTTACGATTGGACCAACGGCACCGACGGTTGGGTATCAATGGAAGTCTCTCCTTTGTTCGCTCATGACACGGCGCAAACTATCGCCCAGGCTGAGCAGCTTTATGCTCGCGGCGGGCGTCCCAATCTCTTCGTCAAGATTCCTGGTACTCACGAAGGAGTACCGGCGATCGAGGAGAGTATCTTCGCCGGGGTACCAGTGAATGTGACGCTGCTGTTTTCGTCAGAGCAATATCTGGCATCGGCGGAAGCCTACATGCGTGGCGTTGAGCGGCGCATCGAAGCAGGCCTGAACCCGGATGTTTGCTCCCTGGCCTCCGTATTCATTAGCCGCTGGGATAAGGCGACAATGGGGAAGGTGAGCAAAGACTTGCAGAACCACCTTGGGATCGCTGTCGCCAGGCGGACCTACAAAGCGTACCGCCAATTGCTCGATTCGGAGCGCTGGCTGCGACTGGCTAATGCCGGCGCGCGCCCGCAACGCCTGCTCTGGGCGAGCACAGGCACCAAAGATCCCAGCGCCTCCGACGTTCTCTACATCCAAGCGCTCGCCGCCCCATTCACCATCAACACGATTCCGGATGCGACATTACTGGCTTTCGCCGATCACGGCAAACCAGGCGATCTCATGCCCATTGACGGCGGCGATGCGGAGAAGATGATCGCCAAGTTCGGAAAAGCGGGCATCAACTATGACCAACTGGCCGCCGATTTGCAGCGTGAAGGCACAGAGTCGTTCGTCAAATCCTGGAACGAACTGCTCGGTTCCATCGCGTCGAAAAACGTTACGCTCAAAGCCGCAGGGTGAGGATCCAAAGCGATGAAATCAACAGGGACGGGCTCGAGATTAACCAGCGTCCGACGAAAAGCCTTATCCATCTTGGATGCCCGGTCGTCCTGCGGAAGAATAGAACAATGACCACGATCCGGCGACCGCAAACTGGAATCATTACGCCCATACCGCCCTTCCGGCTGGATCTCACAGTGTGGGCACTTCGGCGACGTCCGGAGAATGCAATCGATCGCTGGGACGGGAAGATCTACCGGCGTGTTTTGATGATCGATAGTCAAGCGGTGGAAGTAGCAGTACGCCAGAGCGGAGATCCAGAGGCACCACAACTGGAAGTTAACGTGACCGGCACACGTCTCACGGTGCGGCAGGCAGAGTTCGCGAGAGTGTTGCTCGAACGCATGCTCGGAGTGCATAAGGACTTAAAGCCTTTTTACAGGCTGGCAACGCGCGATCCAAGATTGCAGCCGTTGGTCGAAGAATTCCGCGGGCTCAAGCCACCGCAATTTCCCACGATGTTTGAAGCAGTGGCCAATGGCATTGCATGCCAACAACTTTCGCTGCTGGTGGGAATTCTTCTGCTTAGCCGTTTGGCGCATAAAGTTGGTGCCGGATCGACAAACTCGAACGATGCACAGCACGCCTTCCCTGATCCGAAAGATTTTTTCGGCGTGAAGGTAGAGTCCTTAAGACCTCTGGGGTTCAGCGCCAATAAATCTCAGGCTTTGATCAATGTCAGTTCCGCGATTCGTGATCGGCGCCTGGACCTGGAGTCGTTGGCTAAACTTGACAACCAGAGCGCGCTTGAACGACTGGTGGAACTGAAAGGAGTAGGCCGCTGGACCGCGGAGTACGCTCTACTGCGAGGACTCGGGCGCGTGGATATCTTCCCCGGAGATGACGTTGGCGCCCGCAAGAAATTGGCCGATTTCTTGGACAAGAAAGAACCGTTGGACTACGAAGGGGTGCGCAGGGCAGTTGCCGGCTGGCAACCCTATGCGGGTCTCGTCTATTTCCACCTCTTGTTGGCTCGTATAAAGAAGGCGGGATGGCTTTGTTCTCCTGATGCCCAGTGCGCCCCCCGGCCACGATTTCATGATCCTAAAGTAGCAGGACGAGAGTTGAAGACAGCATAGTCATAGAAAAAGACTTGCAAGTGTCACAAGACCTGATGAATTCGACGAAAAGGAGAAAATGCAATGAAAAGCACAATGGCAGCGAACGCACGGCCCACCACTCAACCTACTATCTTCAAACTTACAACAAGTGGCACTTTTGTCGAACGGACGCGGCACATCTCCAACGCTATCGCTCGCCGCGCCTACGAGCTATTCGAAGCCCGAGGATTTGAGCACGGCCATGACTGGGAGGACTGGTTTCACGCCGAGTCTGAGTTGCTGACTCCAATCCCGGCGACAGTCGTTGACACAGATGGAGGATTTACGGTTCGAGCCGAAGTCCCCGGTTTTACAGGCGAAAACGTGGAAGTGCGGGCCGAGCCACGGCGCCTGATCATTTACGCCAAGAAGCAAGAAATATCGGAACAAGAGAAGGGGAAAGCGGTCCTTCAGAGGAAAACGTCCGATGAGATTTTCCGCGTTCTCGATCTGCCTCATGAGATCGATCCGGAAAATATGACGGCCACCATTAAAAACGAGGTGCTAGAAGTCACTTTGCCAAAAGTCAATCCGGGCAAGAAGAGTACAGTCAGCGTTAAAGCGGCCTAAAGGTTGGATATTGGGCGGGAGCGGGAAACAACGTTTAAACCAATCTGCTTCCGCCCGTCGAAAGATTAGAGATTGTAAAATAACAACAGCCAGTGAGATCTCCCCTCCTCAGACATGGGAATTTCCTCTACAGACATTGTTCAAGAAAGGTCCTCAGAGATTGTAAGGCTGCATGTTCGCCGAGCCTCCGTTGCATTCGTATCAGATGTTCGGCAGCTCATCGAAGTACTCATCGTCCTCATTCGTCCCGCCCTCGCCTGCGCCAACCTGCTTCTGGGATTCGATGAACTCTATTCGTTCAATCCACTTGACCATCTTGTATCCCAATTGGTTCTCGACGCGTAGCCGCAGCGGAGCGCCATACTCGTCCGGAAGCGGTCCGCCGTTCATTTCATAAGCAAGCAAACACTCTGGCTTTAACACGTTCTCCAGGCTCTGCGTGTTGTAGTACGTGCCACCATACAGGCCTTCGCCAAAGGAGAAGAAAGCGACTGTCTTGGCTGTCGGCTTCGGTTTGACCAATTCGACAAGCGTCTTCATCGGCACGCCTCCCCACTGCGCAATCCCTGACCAGCCTTGAATGCAGTGATGCATGGTAATGTGCGCAGCTTTACCCAGCGCCTGAATCTCCAATAACGAGAGTTCCACCGGTCTTTCCACGAGCCCTCCGACCTTTAGCTTGAAGTCGCGGAAATTGCCTGCGGATAGCTGTTTCCAATCCTCGCGTTCCGGCCTCTTTCCATTCGGCCAGAAGTATGGAGAGATCTGCTCTTTTGTATACCGCTCGCGAGGAGAGAGGCGATTCAGGGTAGCCAGGCGTATCGGCTGAGAAATTGCTTTTTGGATGTGTTGCAGCAGGCGCGGAAACTTCCACGAAGTGTAGTGAGCAGCGACCCAGGTCGCAATTACCACCGCAATCCCGGTAAAGCCGAGGATCATCCCCAGCGGCCGAAGATTATCGGTTCCGAGAACGATGTGGTTCATATTCCGCCGAAATCCGGTCAAGACCACCAGTGTCACGTGGACGATCAAGAACCCGACCCAACTGAGCATCATCAGAAAGTGGATGCAGCGGCCACCCTGTCTTCCGCCAAACAATCGCGGAAACCACGGAAAGCGATTCACCATTGCCGGGGACATCGCGGTGCCGGTGAGAATCGATAGCGGTGCGAACAAGAAGACCGCGGCGAAGTAGGCCAATTGCTGCAATGCGTTATATCCGTAGAAGCCGTTGGGCTCAGGCGGGAAATGGAAGTTCGCATAATGGACGAACGTGTTCCACGCCTGAGGCAGAACTATCCACGATGTCGGCACTATCCGTTGCCATTGCCCCGTTATGAAAAGCAATGGAATAAAAATCAAACCCGTAATGATGAATCCATAAACGTCAATGAAGTGCCAGGAGCGCGCCACCCCTACGGTATGGCGATATCCGGGCAGCGCAAACACGGGCGAGATGTAACGCGCATCGTCCTTAGCCGTCCACACCCGGTCTTTCGGGACTTTTAAGGGCGTGAATCGAATCCACTCGGTGCCCGGTGTGCAGTCGTTATTAAAATAAAGCCGCGGATGATCCATGAGAATTGAAAGACCGCTGCGGACCAGCATCATCAAAAAGAGAAAATTAAAGAAGTGCGCATAGCGGATCCACAAGGGAAAGCCGTGTGGGCCAGTTGGAGACGCTTCGTTAAACTGAGGTAAGGGGGGAATATAGGGTAACCCGAAAATGGCAGCTTG
The DNA here is from genome assembly GCA_035999525.1 of Terriglobales bacterium. Lineage (GTDB taxonomy): Bacteria > Acidobacteriota > Terriglobia > Terriglobales > Acidobacteriaceae > PALSA-188. Next base: position 7,480 of record DASYGR010000163.1, on the reverse strand, counting down.
TCCCCACGCCAGCAAGAGAGGCACGAGGACCAGCACAACTGCTCCTACGACAAACGAAGGCCTGATCCAGACCCGAAAGCGCCGGTCAGGAGGATAATGAACAGCTTTATGGGCCGCGTCGAACGGGATCATTCGTATTCCTGAACTTACTTATCGTTAAATATCGATGGCTGGACATCTGTCATAAAAAACTCGAACAGCGTCTGCCTTACATCGGGAGCACCTTCCTGATTACGTTCAACAGTGGAACCGGGTACACACCCAACCAAACCAGCAGGATCGTAAGTGCCACCAGGATATAGCTCCCACTTATCGCGTGGGGTTCGGCATACGCCGCTCCTTCCCGCACACGTACGTACATCGTAACTACAATCCTGAGGTAGTAGAACAATCCTATTACGCTGCTAATGACCAGGATGAGAATCAGCGCCCAGATACCTGCGGAAGCGCCCGCGGTCACCACATAGAACTTGGCCAGGAAGCCAGCGGTTACCGGAATTCCGGCGAGAGAAAGTAGCATGAGCGTAAAAATGCTCGCCAGCACGGGCTTGCGCCAGAACAAGCCGGCGTAGTCTTCCAAAGTATCGGCGTCCCGTTCTTCATCGGAAAGAACTGTTACTACTCCAAATGCGCCGACAGTAGTTATGAAGTACGCCACCAAGTAGAAGGCGATCGCTTCAGAAGCCATGCTGCCTCCCGCTTCAAAGGCGACTAGAAGGTAGCCCATGTGGGCAATGGACGAGTAAGCCAGAATCCGCTTGACGTTGTTCTGCAAGAGTGCCAGCAGGTTGCCAATAAGCATCGAGGCAATGGCGATAATGGCAAACAATACGAAAACCGGCCGGAGGTGCTGCGCGCCGACGGTGTAGAAGTACCGCAGCAGTAAAGCAAAGATCGCGCCCTTGGAAACGGTAGCAATGAAAGCGGTCACCGGCGCAGGAGCACCCTCATAGACATCCGGTGTCCAGAGATGGAATGGGACAACCCCGAGCTTGAATCCAATACCGGTGATGATGAAGGTCAAACCCGCCAGCACGAGCGGACTTTTCTGTGCGCCGGCCAACGACGCTGCCAAACCCGGCAATTCCATCGTGCCGAGTTGCGCGTAAATGAGGGCCATCCCGAACAACAGGAAAGCAGAAGACGATCCCGCCAGAATCAGATACTTGATTCCGGCCTCTACAGGGCGACGGCGATTATGCAGGTAAGCGGACAGCGCGTAGAGTGACACACTCAGAATTTCCAGGCCAAGAAAGAAAGAAACGAAGTGGCTGCTCGCCACCAAAACCATCGAACCGAGCGTTGCCACCAGGAGCAGAACGTAGAGTTCTTCGCGAGTCTCCGAGTGGCCTTGAAGGTACCCATAGCAGAGAATCGCAATGGCAAACGTGGCCGCGATGATCAGGCCGATATAGAACAGCGCATAGTGATCCAGGATGAGGAGCGACGTAACCCTGCGAGGCGCCAGCGGCGCAACAAGCCACAAAGATCCAAATGCCGCCGCCAATCCAACGAGCGTAATGCACAAGCTTAACCAGTGCCTGCGCCACGCCGTGATCGCGAGCATGACGAAGACGGAGCTTCCCGCAATCAGCAAAAACGGTAAAAGAGTGAGCAGGTCAGCAGTGTTCATCCCTATCTCCGCAGTGCCTGCATGGTCTGCCCAGCATGTTGTTGCAGTGTTTCCATTGCCGGATTGAAGGTGTTGAACACAGGCTGCGGATAAAGCCCCAGCCAAAGGAGAATAACGATCATGGGGGTGAAGATGATAGCTTCGCGCACTCCCAGATCGGGCAGAGTCCAGTGGTGGTTGTTGGGCCCATGGAAGGCATACTGAACAAACTTCAGGGCGTAGAACGTGGATGCCAGGATGCCGATCGCGGCCACCGCCGTCAATATCCTGCTCTTCTGATAAACGCCAAGTAGGATCATGAACTCACCGACAAAGTCGCCTAAGCCGGGCAGTCCCATGGAGGCCAGAGCGAAAAACAGTCCCACTCCGCCCAATCTTGGTACTGTCTCCCACAACCCGCTCATTCGAGAGAGCTCCCGGGTATGGAGGCGTTCCTGCAACGCTCCGACCAGGATGAACAATGCTCCGGTGCTAACGCCGTGGCAAATGATGGTGATCAGCGCGCCTTGGAGCGCAAGCTTATTCCAGGCAAAGATTCCCAGCAGAACAAACCCAAGATGGCTCACGCTGGTGTACGCGACCAGCCGTTTTAAGTCAGTTTGAGCAAATGCCAGGATAGAGCCGTAAAGAATTCCGATCACTGCCAGCACCATCGCGATAGGTGCGAAGGCGTGCGCCGTTGCCGGAAAAAGCGGCATTACGAAACGGAGCAGGCCATAAGCACCGGTCTTCAATAAGAGTCCGGCCAGCACCACGCTGCCCGCGGTCGGTGCTTCGGTGTGAGCATCCGGAAGCCAGGTGTGAAGAGGAAACATCGGCAGCTTCACGGCGAACGCGACGAAGAAACCCAACATGATCCACCAGGCCGCGTGTGGGGACAGGGGAGTGCCCAGCAAATCGGCATATTCAAATGTGAAAATACCCGTCGCGGTGTGATGAGCGAAATAGAGAGCCAGGATCGCGATCAGCATCAGCAGCCCACTGAGCTGAGTGAAGATGAAGAACTTCGCCGCCGCATACACCCGTCGCTCATGCCCCCAGATGGCGATCAGGAAATACATGGGAACCAGCATCAGTTCCCATGCGAAGTAGAACAAGAACAAATCCATCGCCAGAAATACGCCTGCTATTCCAGCCAGGACCCAGAGCAGGTTGAGGTGGAAGAAACCCACGCCTTCCTGAATCTCGGTCCAGGATGCCAGCACTGACATTATTCCGAGGAGGAACGTGAGCATGAGCAGCAACAGGCTCAGGCCGTCCAATGCGAGATGGAAATGGATGCCGAACTGAGGGATCCATTTCCAGTCCAATTCCCGTAGCCAGACTTGCTGATGAAGAAGATCAACGCGGCTTGCGCTACGGATCCAGCCCATGAGTCCGATCACAAAGTCCGCGCTCACCGCGATCAACGAAATCCAACGCGTCGCCAGGACGCTCCAACGTCCGGCTGCCCATGCCAGTAGGCCGCCAACCAATAGAATGACGATCAGCCAAAGCAGAATCATAGGAATAACGCAATCGCCACAAATACGACGGTTCCACCCGCAATTCCAGCGGCGTACCAGCGCACCCGGCCGTTCTCTGTAAGGCTAAGACCGCGGTACAAGAGTTCACTGAGATCCGCGATCCCCTTGTAAAAAGCATCCACCACATCGCCCTTATCAATCCGCGCAAACCACAAGATCGGCTGCACGAACAATTTGTCGTAGCACCAGTCGAATCCCCAATCGGCAAACCAGAACTCGTGCAGCGCTTTTCCTACATGAGTTCTAATCAGAGCGTTCGACCACTGGCGGTTACGAAGGTATAACAGGTACGACAGACCGAGGCCGATAAGGAATGCGAATGCCAGGAACCCTTCGGAACGCATTTCCGTGAGCGGGCCGAAGTGACCTTGCTCAACCGGCGGCAGGGCCGTGTTCAATAAGCGGGTGAACAATGGCGCATTTCCGAGCTTGGGAGGAAGATTGACAAATCCGCCTACTACCGACAGGACGGTCAGAACAATGAGCGGAATTTGGATCTTGTATCCCGGCCGCTTCGTCACGCTTGCCTTCGCCTCACCAAAGAAGACAAGGAAAATAACGCGGAAGATGTAAAGCGAGGTCAGCAGCACGCCAAACACTCCCGCAAACCACAGGACCGTGCTGCCTTGCGGGGACGCCCACGTCTCCCACACGATTAATCCTTTGCTGTAAAAGCCCGCAGTGATTAGCGGCAGTCCGGCAAGAGAGCAGCCGGCGATCAGGAAAGCGCCAAAGGCCAGCGGCAGCTCTTTGCGCAAGCCACCCATCTTGAAGATGCTGTGTTCCTCGTGCGTCGCCTGGATCACCACGCCCGCCGCGAGGAAGAGCAGTGACTTGAAGAACGCATGGGTCATGAAGTGGAAAATACCTGCCGCCCACGCGCCCACGCCCATGGCGAGGAACATGTATCCAATCTGGCTGATCGTGGAATAGGCCAGCACCCGTTTGATATCCCACTGGGTCAGCGCACTGAATCCCCCGAGCACCAGCGTGGCCGCACCAATTACCGCAACGGTAAACTGTACCGAAGGGGCCAGTGAGAAAAGCACGTGAGTACGCGCGATGAGGTAAACGCCAGCGGTCACCATGGTCGCTGCGTGTATCAGAGCGCTGGTCGGCGTGGGCCCGGCCATGGCGTCTGGGAGCCATGTCTGCAACGGAAGCTGGGCTGACTTGCCGACTGCACCACCCAGGAGCAAGGCTGCGGCCACCGTCGGGAGCGCTGAACCCACGGACCATTGCTCAGCAGCTCGGCGCATCAGTTCCTGGATGTGCAGTGTGCCCAGGTGCTGGAAGAGCAGAAACAGGCCGATGATCATCGCGGTGTCGCCAACGCGGGTCACAATAAATGCTTTGCGCGCCGCCAGGCCATTCACGGGATCGGTGTACCAGAAGCCGATCAACAGGTAACTGCACAGTCCAACGCCTTCCCACCCAAGGTAGAGCAGCAGCAGATTGTCGGCCAGCAGCAACGTCACCATGGAGGCGACGAACAAGTTCATGTAAGCGAAGAAACGGGAGTAGCCTTCGCTCTCAATCATGGATTCGGCGGAGGAAAGGTGAATAAGGAAGCTAACGAAAGTGACGACCAGCGTCATGATCAGCGAGAGGGCGTCCAGGTAGAACGCGATCTGCGGGCGAAAGCCTGCAACATCGATCCAAGTCCACAACAGTTGCGTGTAGGAGCCCCCTTGTGGTGTAGAGAACAGAAAGTTCCACGTAATCAGGATCGAGACCACCGTGGAGACCGCGATCGAAGTAACGCCGATAAAGGCCGCAGACTTCCTGGAAATCCGCGGGCCAACGAGCGCCAGCACAATGAAGCTGGCAAACGGGATCGCCGGGATCAGCCACAACAATCTGAGCACGCTATCCTCTCATTAAGCTGGCGGCATCGGCATCCAGCGATTTGTACTGGTGATGCAATTGCAGTAATAGCGCAAGACCTACGGAGACCTCGGCGGCTGCCGTAGCCAGAATGAAGATAAACATGACTTGACCATCCGGCTGCGCCCATCGTGAGCCGGCAACCACAAAGGCGAGGCCCGCGGCGTTGAGCATCACCTCAATAGACATGAGGATGAAGATCAAATTACGCCGCGCTAGAAGGCCGGCCAGTCCCAGGGCGAATAAGATTCCCGCCAGCAGCAGTCCGTGTTGCATCGGATTCAATGACATCTCGAGTCTCCAGTCGTTCTCGCTTTCGAGCTAAGTGATAAGCTCCAACAAGGGCACCCAGCATAAGCATGGAAGCCAGTTCCACGCCAATCATGTAGGGTCCGAACAGCGCCATTCCCACCTCTTTGGGGCCAACCGAAGCGGCTCCCGGCTGGCCAGTTCCAGTGTGCCCCAGCAGATAGACCACTTCCGCGATCAAGATCGCTGACAAGATGCACGGTCCTGTCCACATTCCAGGTTTGAGCCAGATGCGCTCTGTTTCTGTTGTTTGTGGACCGAGGTTGAGCATCATGACGACGAATACGAAAAGGACCATGAGGGCTCCCGCGTAGATGATCACCTCCAGGGCAGCAATGAACGGCGCGCCGAGCGTGTAGAAAACCACCGCCACCGAAAGTAGCGAAACAATGAGGTAAAGCAGCGCATGCACGGCGTTCAACCGGGTGATGACCATCACCGTGGCCAGAATCGCCACCACCGCCGCGACATAGAACGTTGCATCCATAAATGCTCAGGGTAATAGGCTGCGCAGATCGGTAGGGGGCGCCTCGTTCTCAGCTTGGCCTTTTCCTTTACCGCCGATCTCGACGCCGCAGATATTCCAGTAGTTGTATCCGGGATATTTTCCGGGACCATCGATCAAAAGTTGTTCTTTCTCGTAAACCAGATTGGGGCGATGGTACTCGCCCATTTCGACGTCGGGAATGAGTTGAATCGCATACGTGGGACAAGCGTCCTCGCAGAATCCGCAGAAGATGCAGCGAGAGAAATTGATGCGGAAAAACTCGGGATAGCGACGTCCGTTTTCGTCCTCAGTCGCCTGTAGCGCGATGCAATCCACCGGGCATACGGCGGCGCATAGATAGCAGCCCACGCAGCGTTCGCCGCCGTCCGGATCGCGAGAGAGAATGATGCGGCCGCGGTAACGCGGGGCAAGGTAGGCCTTTTGTTCCGGATACTGCACCGTTACCCGACGATGAAAGGCATGCAGGAATACGTCCCACATGGTCCTCAGCACACTTAGCATTCGCAACCTGCCTTTCTGTGAAACCGCTCTAGCGAAACGCGAGCACGACCGCACCCGTTACCAGAACGTTGGCCAACGACAACGGCAGCATCAGCTTCCATCCCCAGGACATGAGTTGATCAAAACGCGGCCGCGGCAATGACGCGCGCAGCAGAATGAAAAAGCAAATAAAGAAAACCAGCTTAATGAGAAACCAAACGATTGGCGGCAGCCACGGACCCAGCCAGCCGCCGAAAAATAATATTGCGATCAGAGCCGAGATCAGCGCGACGCCCAGATACTCGCCGACGAAGAACATTCCAAATTTCATTCCGGAGTACTCCGAGTGATACCCGGCGACCAGTTCGCTCTCGGCTTCCGGCAAATCGAACGGCAAGCGGCGGGTCTCGGCAATACCCGCGATAAGAAACAATACGAAGCCGAGAAACTGTGGAATTACAAACCACATCTTCCTTTGTGCTTCAACGATCTTGGCCAGGTCGAATGAACCGGCCAGCACTACCACTCCCATCAGAGACAGGCCCATGAAGACTTCGTAGCTGATCATTTGGGCTGCCGCGCGCAATCCGCCCAACAGTGAGTACTTGTTGTCCGATGACCAGCCCGCAAGCACCACGCTGTAAACCCCCAGCGAAGACATGGCAAGAAAGAAGAGCAGCCCAATGTTCAGGTCGGTGACGATGATCCCGGGAGCAATAGGGAGCACAGCGAAAGTCATGAGCACGGTCACCATAACGATGGTGGGAGCCAGCACAAACACCGGCTTATCCGCAAAAGGAGGAATCCAGTCCTCCTTGGTGAAGATCTTGATCATGTCCGCCACAACCTGGAGCAGCCCAAAAGGTCCGACGCGGTTGGGCCCGTAGCGGTCCTGCCACAACGCGAGCAGCCGGCGTTCAAGCCAAATGAGCCCTGACGCAAGACTCAGTGCCACTATGAGCAGCCCGATGATCGTCGCGATGGGATAAGGACTTGTCATGAGGAATGTGCCGGCTTGCGCTCCCGCTCCAAAACACTACGGATAGGGAGGCTGATTCCTGCCATGCCGGGAAGTCCAACCGGTAGCCCCGCAATGCCCCGAGGCAACTCAGCACTTATCTTGGCGGGCAGATCGTA
>DASYGR010000067.1:0-4585 GCA_035999525.1 Terriglobales bacterium | reverse complement strand
CGTCCCACATAATGGCTGCGGATCAGCCCAAAACGTAAAGGAATTCCAGTTTCCTCGGCATACCCTAAAGCAGCCGTAACCCCCGAGTCTGGCACCGGAACTACGACATCGGCGTCCGCCGGAGCCTCGCGGGCAAGTTGGCATCCCAGATTTTCGCGGCTCTGCTGCACGGGGCGGCCAAAGACGCGGCTATCAGGACGGGAAAAATAGACATGCTCGAAGATGCAGCTTGACTGCGGCAACGGAGTTGCATAAAACCTCGACGTAACGCCCTCGGGACCAACGACAATCAATTCACCCGGTTTGACCTCTCGCTCATACGTTGCGCCGATCAAATCGAACGCGCACGTTTCCGAGGCGAAGACTACGGTGTCTTGCTTTTGTCCGGGCTGCGCCGGAATCCTACCCATCGCCAGTGGACGGAAGCCGCGAGGATCGCGAGCCGCGAATATCCGGTCAGGGCTGATCATTACCAGCGAGAATGCGCCTTCGACACGCCGCAGCGCATCCGCCATGGCTTCGGGCAGAGTTTGCTCCTTGGAGAAAGCAATTAGGTGAACAATAATTTCCGTGTCGCTGCTAGTCTGAAAAATCGAACCCTGGCTCTCCATTCGTCCGCGAAGCTCGGAAGCATTCACCAGATTCCCATTGTGCGCCAGCGCCATCATGCCTTTATTCGATTGCACCATGATGGGTTGTGCATTCAGCAATGACGAGTCGCCCGCGGTGGAATAGCGCGTGTGGCCAATGGCAAGCGTGCCGTGCAATTTGGCGAGTTCTTCCTCGGTGAAAATATCCGCGACCAGGCCCATCGCCTTATGCATGTTCAGCGCCATGCCGTTCGAGGTCACGATGCCGGCGGATTCCTGTCCACGATGTTGCAGCGCATGCAACCCGAGGTAGGCGAGTTTTTCCGCCTCAGGGTTGGAGTAAATCGCGACTACTCCACACTCGTCGTGAAATTTGTCGGAAGGAAGCATATAGCTATCAGCCCTCAGCTTTCAGCACTCAGCTAACCCATCAAACCCACGTAGGGACAGCCGCCCCCGTCTGTCCAGTCGAGCAATGCTCGACAAGTGCCGCTAAACTACAACGCCTACGTCTGCTTTCAACGCTTTCTCTAACGCGCCTTCAAAATCCTCACGCAATTCAACCACTGCCGCCGACACTACGACCTTGCCATCAAGCGAAATTTCAAATTTTTCAGGAATCGTTTCCCCGATCTTTTCTGAGGATACGCCGTATTTTACCGCTACTTGTTGGATTCTCGACAGATGACTTGGGTCGCAAGAGATCACAATCCGGCTGGCGTCTTCCCCAAATAGCACGAATTCCGCGGGCAATCCCTGACTCCCCATATCTACTTTGATTCCAATAGCTTGCGACATTGCTGACTCTGCCAGGGCGACGGCAATACCACCGTCAGAGCAGTCGTGTGCGGATTCAACCAGCCCAGCCTGAATCATTTCGATTACCGCCTTCTGAAGCGAAGCCTCGCCTTCAAGTTCCAGCGCCGGCGGGAAACCCCAAGTGGTTCCCAGAATCTCCTTGGCGTACTCGGAGGATCCAAACTCATTCTCAGCGTCCGTGAGATCGCCAGGCTCCGATGCTCGAAACAGTACGACCGCACGTCCCGCATTGCGAAAGTGTGGGAACACAGCTTTGTGAACGTCGTCGAACGTTCCGACGATTCCAATCACCGGCGTAGGATAGATGCCCTCTCCGAGAGTCTCGTTGTAGAAGCTCACATTTCCACCTGTGATCGGCACTTCCAGTTCTTCGCAAGCCTTGGTGATGCCATCAATCGTTTGCGAAAACTGCCACATGATGTGCGGCTTCTCAGGATTGCCAAAGTTCAAACAATTAGTAGCGCCGATGGGAGTCGCGCCCGAGCAGGCAACATTGCGTGCCGCCTCGGCAACTGCATGCATCGCGCCCAGCTTAGGATCGAGATAACACCAGCGCCCATTGCCATCAAGCGCCATCGCGAGCCCGCGCTCAGAACCCTTGATGCGAATGACTCCCGCATCTCCTGCGCCAGGGCCCTCGACTGTATTGGTCTGCACCATGTGGTCATACTGCTGCCACACCCAGCGCTTGCCGCAAATATTTGGACTGCTTAACAATCGCTTGAGATTCGTAGTGTGATCGGCGGCGTTCCCTAACTGAATGTCATCCGGCTTGTCTCGCGACACTGGCGGTTCCCACCGCTCCATGGGACGTTTGTAAACCGGAGCATCATCTGTCAGCGCGGGATTTGGAATCTCAGCAACGACTTCCCCGTGATGTAGCACGCGCATAGTGTCTTCGCCGATGACCTGTCCAACTTCTACGGCGTCAAGTCCCCACTTCTCGAAGACACGAAAAACTTCATCTTCGCGACCCTTTTGTGCGACCAGCAACATGCGCTCCTGCGACTCGCTCAACATGATTTCATACGCAGTCATGCCTGTCTCGCGTTGAGGAACGCGGTCGAGCTCAATTTCGAGTCCCACATGGCCGCGCGCGCCCATCTCACAGGTCGAGCAGGTCAATCCGGCAGCGCCCATGTCTTGAATGCCGACAATTGCGCCCGTCTGCATGGCTTCAAGGCAGGCCTCGAGCAGGAGTTTTTCCATGAACGGATCGCCGACCTGCACATTGGGACGCTTCGCTTCCGACCCTTCGCTGAATTCCTCGCTGGCCATGGTCGCGCCATGAATTCCGTCGCGTCCAGTCTTCGAGCCAACATAAATCACCGGATTGCCGACGCCTGCGGCCTTCGCATAGAAAATTTCATCGCGCCGCACCAGTCCGAGAGCAAATGCGTTCACCAGAGGATTACCCGAATAAGAAGGCTCGAACTTCGTCTCGCCTCCAAGATTCGGTACGCCAAAGCAATTCCCATAAGAAGCCACGCCGCTAACCACACCCTCCATCACAGAATGATTTTTATGAATCTCAGCCTGTGTGGCGCGGGCGCCTTCGCCCGCGGCTTTTGACCGTTCAATCGGCCCAAACCGCAGCGAATCCATCACCGCGACCGGTCTCGCGCCCATGGTGAAAATATCGCGCAAAATGCCGCCTACTCCGGTCGCCGCTCCCTGAAACGGTTCAATGAACGAAGGATGATTGTGGGACTCGATCTTGAAGGCGCACGCCCATCCGTCGCCGATGTCAATGATGCCGGCATTTTCTCCGGGACCCTGCACCACAAGTTTGCTGCGGGTCGGCAGCCTTTTCAGATGCACACGCGAAGATTTATACGAGCAATGCTCGCTCCACATCACGCTAAAAATTCCCAGCTCCGTGATCGTGGGCTCGCGTCCGCCGAGTAGCCGTTTGATTTTGTCGTATTCTTCGGGAGTGATCCCATGCTCCCGGACGACTTCCGGAGTGATGGTGAGGGTCGGGGAAGAGGCCATGGGGAATCTCTATTGTCGCATTTCGCAACGTGCATTTGATAGAGAGGAAATCAGGATTTCCACAGCGCGGCTAGATCAATCGCATCAATTCCAATCTTTCTATAGGGCGCGGGGCACACCCCCGTAACCGCTGACTTAAGGCAGGAGTCTTTGCCCTGGGTCGTCGATTTGTGATCCCGGCGGAAATCAGCAAAGCCGTGGGAGCAGTTTCCAACTTCCCAGAAGCCGACTTCTGGCCAGCGTAGTTGAACGTTTGTTCTGTGGCTTAACTTCCGGGTAGCCCGTCAACCGGGAGCAATCGCGATCGTTTCCTACAAGCCGGCTTCCGGAGGCTAATCACTGCAGCAAAACCTCCGATGCACGCACATGCAGCGGGTCGTAAGACTTGCGGGAACATGCGCCAGGATCCGGCCGTCCTTCATGACGGCATTCTCGTAAATGCGATGAACGCCGCGCCGTAATCAAATTCTTCTCAAAAAAGAAAGCGCTCGGTACCGCTGGGCGCTTTTAGTACTGGGTCTACTTCGATTCCTTAATGATCGCGTCCGCAGCGTTGCCAGCCACGACCCAGCTCGCCGACCCGGCCACGACGGCTTCGTCCTCAAACCACAGAAATCCGAAGTCATCGATGCACTCTGGAAAATCCGGCTTGATGATGATGTATCCCGGAATCACGGCACCGGGGATGTAAGCATTGTCGGCGCGATTGTTGCTGTACGTCTGCGTCTTCGAGACCGTTCCGACCCCAGCTACATACGAAGTGCTGGACACCGGGTGCGTGCCGAGAATGTAGTTGACTGCGCGAAGTGTGTATTCGATGCTCACGAGATCCGGGAACGTCTTGTGCAGGAAGTACATTCGGATGGCCATGTCCACCACGGCGCCCGATCCGCCCCAGGTGCCGAGGCTCGGGGGCACCCCGAACGGGGTGGCGTCCAACCGCTTGTCCAAACCCGCCATGTATGTCTTCACCGCTTCGCGCATTTGATCTTTCGCGCTCGCGTCCAGATAAGGCAATGCCCGGACTGCTGTCCAACCACGGAAGTCCATCTGCTGCGGGGTGATCATCTGAGGGAACAATTCCCTCAGACGGGACTTGTACGGCTCGGCACCATTCGTGGCGATGGTCAATTCCAGAGCCGCAGCCCAGTCCAGTCCGACGCCAAATCTGCCACGGCCGA
>DASYGR010000065.1:0-3707 GCA_035999525.1 Terriglobales bacterium | reverse complement strand
CCAGGTAAATCGCATCCAAAAGAGCGGTTCGACCCTTCGGAACCGTAAAAACCAGTTTTCCCTGGATATCTTCGACCGACTGCGTAAAGTCTGAAATCTCCTGCGGCTGGTCGGCGAAGGTGATCATGAAAAATTCGTCCTGCGGATTGGCGGTCTTGAAGAACTCGGAAACCGCTTCCTTCGCGCGGTCGATCTTGCTACTCATGCTGCCGCTCATGTCGAATATCACGCCAATCGAGACGGGCGCGTCTTCGCTCGAGAAATTTTTGATTTGCTGCTGATCTTTGCCTTCGAACAACTCGAAATTATCTTTGTCCAAGCCGGTGACCAGACGGTTCATCGGATCGGTAATAGTGACCGGCACCAACACTAAATCCACATCCACCTTCATCGGACGAGCGTGAGGGGATGCGGAATCGCTCTCAGGCGGCTTGGGAGCCGCGGTTTCGACCCTGGGTTGGATATGAACGTCATCAATATCGCCCACATTCTGACCCAACAGAAACGTGGGAAACGTGAAAACCAGCAAAGCGACAAATGAGACAACAATTCCGAAAAGCGCTTTCCGCTCCTCTAGGCACAATCTAGGATTTATCAGTTTCCGGAAGGATAGAGGGCGAACCAATCGAAATTCAGTGAGCGGGTGAGGGAAACCCGGCCCGTTATCGAGGGCCATAAAAAACCTCAGCACTTAAGCCGATCCTAACATAGCTCAATACTCTAGGAGCATGCTTTCTGCAAAAACCAAAAACATAGATGAGAGAGGCTGCGCAAAAGTTTGCTTAGTACCTCTTTAACCCCGCTCTCCGATTGAACCAGCTATTTCATTGAAGGTTTGTCAAATCTAGGTCAATTCGGCACAAAGACCATGCCATTGCTCCCGAGACCGCTGAAGTAACACAGGCTAAACGCGCTAAAGCCTGTCTCTTGTACAATCTCTTTTTCCCCATATGGCTCATATCGCTCCCTTCCGCGCCCTCCGTTACGACCCGGACCGGGTCTCGCTTTCCCAAGTCGCAACCCAGCCCTACGACAAAATCACTCCTCTGATGCAGGAGGCCTATTACTCGGCCAGCCCCTACAACCTGGTGCGCATTATCCTCGGGCAGAGAAGCACCGCTGACAACGACCAGGCCAATCCCTACACTCGCGCGGCGGGCTTCTTTCACGACTGGCGCCGCCAAGGCATTTTTCTCCAGGATGGACAGCCTTCCCTTTATCTTTATACGGAACGTTTTACCGTCCCCGGAACCAAGACCGAAATGGAACGGCGTGGCTTCATCGGATTGGGAAAAACAGAAGATTATTCGGCTGGCATTGTCTTTCGCCATGAACAAACCTTGGCAAAACCCAAGGCAGACCGCCTCGACCTGCTTCGGGCCACCCGAGCACATTTCGGTCAGATTTTTATGCTCTATACCGATCCGGCAGGCGAGATCGAGAGTCTGCTCGTCTCCACGAATGCTCCCGACATGGAGATGCGGGATGAGTACGGCGTACTCCATCAAGTCTGGAAGATTTCTGATCCCACGCTGATTGATCTTGTTCGCGGAAAGATGCGCGACAAAAAGCTAATCATTGCCGATGGCCATCATCGTTATGAAACAGCGCTGAATTATCGCAATGAACGTCGCGCCGCAGGTTCATCCTCTGTTCCCGGAGTTCCCCGCCAATATTCGTCGGAGGATCCCCTGGTTCGATCGGCCGGGCCGGAGCTTCCACCTCATGATCTTGCCATGATGACCTTCATTAATATGGACAGTCCGGGCCTTTTAGTTCTGCCCACGCACCGGGTGGTTCACAGTCTGAAATCTTTTTCCGCCGATACTTTTAGAGACCGGGCGCGCGTATATTTCAGCGTGGAAGAAGTGGATCCTTCGGTTGACGGCGCCCGGGCCAACGCCATTTTGCGAGAAGCAGGACAGAGCGGAACCGCACTTCTCGCAGTTACGCGGAACCATGCGTTCCTATTGGATACGCCCGGATCCGTCGGTTCCGGTATTTTCACCGGCTTGTCATTGCGTCAGCAGTCTCTCGACGTGGTCCAGTTGCATAAGTGCGTGTTGGAAGGTGTTCTTGAAATCTCAGAAGACGCGATCCGCGACCAGCACAACGTTCGTTATATCCGCGACTCCGCCGAAGCATTGGCTCAAGTTCGTGACGGCTCGGCGAACGTCGCGTTTCTAATGAATCCGGTGCGTATGCAACAAGTGCGCGACATTGCTTTCGCGAGTGAAGTGCTGCCACAAAAATCTACCGACTTTTATCCTAAGCTCTTAAGCGGGCTCACGATTTATGCTCTTGAATAAATGCGCGCCGACGTGGCGACAGATTCCCACTACAGATTGCCCGCCAGAGTCCGGCCTGAGGAGAGAGCCCAGCTACGCAGCCTATTTTTAGAGCCCAGGCTCGTGATTCGCGTTGGCGCCATGAAGTGGGCACATTTGCCTTATTCATCAGCACGGTTGCATTCAGCCTAATTTCCCTAAGCGTACTGCTTTCGGGTGCGCCTCCCATAGAAAATCACATTGCGGTTTTCTCGAATGTGGCCACTTATTCACTGCCGGTAGTAACAATTGGCGGCAAAGAGTATGTCGGTGCACTTGAAACCTTCGAACCGCTCGGGTCCGTCACGGCTAACGGCGATCAAAAACATTGGAAGTTACGTTACAACCACCTTGAACTCGGGTTCAGCGTTGGCGAGTCCCGCGTCCGGATGAAGGGTGGGGACTTTGATCTAGGCGCACTTTTTGTCTTGCAAAACGGGCGGGGTCTTGTTCCCGTTCCGGCCCTCGCCCCTCTGTTGTCTCACGTTTTGGGTGGTCCGGTGACTTTCAGCCCAGCTTCCCGACGCATTTTTATTGGCAACGTTGCCGTTCACTTCACCGCGCAAGTCGTAGGCGCAAGTCCAAGTCTAGTCGTCAATTTCTCCGGACCTGTCAATCCCATGATCGCCACCGATGCGGGAACCCTGCGCATGACATTCACGCATGAGCCGATCGTTGCTTCCGGAACGCAAACGCTGACTTTCAACAACAAAATCATCACGTCAGCGGCATATCAGGATGGCAATGGCAACGCGACAATAACGGTTACGGCGAGTGCCCCGCTCTTTGCCAATTTCAGCGGGGATCGCAAGACAATTACCATTACGCCCGCGCCGTCGGCGAGCACTCAGGCTCAGGGAAGCGGAACCCAAGGTGCAACAACAAACGCGCCGCCTCAGGCTACGCTCGCCACTCCCGCACAATCCCGGTACTTCGCAGTTATTGATGCCGGTCACGGCGGCACAGATCGTGGCGCGGCTCTTGGCGGACAAGTTGTAGAAAAAGACGTTACCCTTGCGTTCGCAAAACAGTTGCAGCATGAAGTTGAAGCGCACGGCCTTACGGTGCTTCTTGTTCGCAATGACGACACTGATATGAGCCTCGATCAGCGGGCTGGTATGACCAACGCCTCACACCCATCCCTCTACATCTGCATCCACGTAACGTCGCAAGGAACCGGTGTCAATTTTTATACCGCGTTGCTTCCTACGGTGAATCCAGCCCACGGACCTTTTTTGGATTGGGACACAGCTCAGGCCACATCGCTCGCGAAGAGCCAGGCCTTTATGGGTATGATTGCGAACTCGTTCGCAAACTCTAAAATCCCGGTGCGAATGTTAAGCGCGCCGCTCCGCCCATTAAACAACATCACGACAGCAG
>DASYGR010000053.1:0-2616 GCA_035999525.1 Terriglobales bacterium | reverse complement strand
CTCCTGAGTAATGACGTAAATAGCAGCTGGAGTTTTCCATACCTCCTCTGGCGCTTTGGAGGCCGTCGTCACTTCGATGTTACCGAGTTGCTCCAGGCTCATTTGACTTAAGGGATTGTCGGACCCGGCGTTGGCCTCCAGAACTTGAGCATGGATGACGTCTTGGGGCCCGATAAAAAGAGTGGAAACCGACAGCAGTGAAATAAGAATGAAGCTGGTGGGAAACGAGAACGGATCGTTCGTTTTCGTCATCGGATGGAGATAATCTTTCCGTTGGTGATGCCTGTGACGCTCGCACCCGTCATCCGTTGCACTTTGCAATCTTGGGCGATTCATCCACCCGAGCCATTGGTTTGATTGACCAGCCTGGCTGCCTCGGTGAGAAGTTCGTCGGGCTGCACCTGGGCTTTTTGAAACCATGCGTCCACCAGTCCAATAGTTTCGCCTGGCAGCGAAGTCCATCCCGATAGCACTATGATGGGAGTCGCGGGCCGAAGTCTCTTCAGTTCGGTGGCGACCGCTAAACCATTCATCCCGGCCATCCAATAGTCGAGAACGACCAAGTCAACGGCGTTCGCGCGAAACAGTTCTAACGCCTCCGCGCCCGTGCGCGCTCCGAAAACCACAAATCCAGCTGACTCGAAAAGAACTTTTCTGAGTTTTAGCTGCGATTCTTCGTCTTCGACGCACAGCACGGACATCTGTGTTCGCGAACCCATCGCTGACGCGGTTCCTGTAGACAAAATTTTAGATAAATCTCTTAGAAGACATGCTGCCCCGAGGGGGAGTCGGAGCAAGAGAAACAAGCGGAATTCTATTGTTGCGGAACTCAGCCCTCAATACAGTGATTCCTGTATGTACCTTCGTAATCATGCGGCCTTCCATTGAGAGGTTAGAGGCACTTAAGAAAGAGCTTCGCCGTTTCCAGGTCAGGGAATAACTTTTCTTCTGCTTGAAATTCCGGCGGATGAATGCAGCGCCGGTTTCCCCGCAACTTTACCGGATATTTCAAATGCAGCATCTCGTGGTAAACGATGTACTCGACTGCCACGCGCGGCACCCGCGATTCGTCAAAAACTCGGCTCACAACGATCGCATTGTGCGCCGGATCGTAATGACCCAGGCGATGGCGGGACACATTGCCGCTCCACGTTATCCGGGGTCGCGCCAGCAGGCCATGAAAAAATCTGATATTCAGGTCGTCGAAAATAGATTCCAGATCATAAATTCGGCCCCGCGCCAGTCCGATTCTCTTTCGTCCCCGGAGGTGCCGCAAGAGATGGGCTTTCTCCGCGATATCATGGCTCGATACGTATCGGTGGTATCGGGTTGAGTGTTCCCTCGCAATATCTTTCCGATACATTTTGGCCAAAAGAATGTGAGCAATCGCTTGCAGAACCGTTTCTGGCGCGCCCTCCAAAATGTCGGAGAGCCGTACCCGCAACTTCCCCTCACGCAAGCGAATCGTGTTATTGAGATTGGCAAACGGAAAGAATTCAACAGTTAACTCTGGAATGGGAGCGCGAGGACGAAGTTCCCGGTAATGATGGTGAAAGATTTGAAGAAGCTGGTCTGTCACGTCAAGGCAAGATTAGCACGGCAGTTGATTCGCTGAATTACCACATCAGATGCCCTGAGGACTTCACTTGCGATTTGGTTTCTTCTTGTGCTTGGCTGCTTCTTCCTGCTGTGCCAACAGTTCCCGGTGGTCTTTGGTGCTGTCATCAACAGTATCCAGTGCACTCTGGAGCAGGAATTCGTAAACCTTGAGCTCGTTTTTATTTGGATTCACCGAATTTTGCAAGGCTCGAAGTTTAGCCTGAAATTCTACATCCGCCTCGATGATCAGTTTCAGACCCTTTCGAAAGTCAGCCTTCTGATCGTCATAAGCATCCACATTGTCATTCATTTCGTCGTACACGTCGAGGAAGGCCTGAAGTCCGTCATGGGTTGCTGCCCCACGATCCGTAACTTTAGGATCCGAGCGGACCTTGTCAATCGCATCCAGGCGCTGACGCGCAAACTGAACAAACAATTTCATGCGGAGATCAGCGTCCTGCGCCTGATCACGGAGTTGATCAATTTCCAGAGGCGTCAGCGGATCATCCCGCTTGCTTTGGGCGTAGGACGGAGGAAGAAGAAGCACTCCCGAGATCAGAATCCCGATGATTGCGCGCGGGCGAATCATTTTCCCTTCTTGAACATGCGTGCCAGAAGGCTGCTCCGCAGTTTTTCGAGATGATCGGACGCATCCTGTAAAGGCGGCTGGTCGCTGAAAGTCAGCTTGTGTTCCATATCCCGCAACTTGAAGGACATTTTCCGCATAGCGATTTCTGTATGCTTGAGATCCTTGCCGGTTTGAATTGCGGCCTCGCTCGCCTTGTCGGAATAAGTGACCACGTCAGCGATTGCGGCGCGTGCTTTTTCCACGTTGTCTGCCGAATACAATTCGTCAGCTAATTTTAATTCGCGTTCGGCGATATTCGTGTATAGGCCCGGTTGCTGCCCGATAGGAGCAGTTTGCGCGTGATTGATGAGACGGGAAACCTCATCCTGGTCCGCTTTGGCGCCCAATGACGGCACCGACATGGCGACAAGCAATATGCCTATTGTGAT
>DASYGR010000149.1:0-4214 GCA_035999525.1 Terriglobales bacterium | reverse complement strand
ATCCACCGCGTTCGGATGGGATGCCCCCACGAAGCGGCCGGCTTCCGCATAGCGGCGCTGCGTGAATTGGCTTTTGGGACTGCTCGAAGCGCCGACCGCAACTGGAATGTCCTGCCGTCCCGCTTCGCCAAGAAGCCGGTCCAGGAGTTTGGCCCGGGTCTCAGTGTCTCCGAAGGTTGTGGAGATTCCGAGGACCTGCAGTTCGGGGCTGCGCAGCGCTAGCGCGACAGCGAAGGCATCGTCCACGTCGTCCCCGATGTCTGTGTCAATGATGATTTTTTCTGGCGCGGCTTGCGGGGACCTGGCTGGCGACGCAGATTGAGCTACAAGTAAGACCGGCAGGAACGAGATCAGGCAAACAATCGCAGCATGTTTCAGGACCACAGTTGAGCAGGCCATCGTCGCGTCTTTGGATCGTCAGAGTATTCCATAAAAATTAGTTTTGCGCCTGAGTTTAGACCATCTTAAGCAAGCCTGGCTCGCGAGAGAAACAATCACTCATTCAGCGAGCATCCGCAGTTTGCCGGTGGGACGTGGGCTTTCAAGAAATCTGACACGCGCTTGTACGCGTCAATCTGATTTTCGACGCGAGCAAAGCCATGCCCTTCGTTTTCGTAAATTTTATATTCGGCTTTGCCGCCCTTTTTCGTAACTGCATCCACTACTTGAAGCGTTTCACTTTTCGGGCATCGTGGATCATTGCCTCCGGCCAGCAGAAGCAGCGGCACTTTAATTTTGTCCACAAAGAAGATTGGTGACCGATCTTCGTACAACGCCTTGTTTTTCACTGGATCGCCCATGGTCGCTAGATCCATTTCCCGCAGCACCGGATCTTCATTTTCGATCTCGGTGAAATAATTTACGAACGGAACGATCGGCACGCCAGTCGCCCAAACTTCCGGCGCTTTCGTTACCCCCATCATGGTCAAATAGCCGCCGTAGCTGCCGCCCATCAATACTATTTTCTTCGGATCTACATAACCGGTCTGATTAATCCAGTCCGCGGCAGCGAGCACGTCCTGCAAATCGCCGCCTCCCATATCGAAAAGGTTTGCGTCCTCAAAGTCTTTTCCGTAGCCCGTGGACCCGCGATAGTTGGGTGCGATCACCATGTATCCCTGATTGACAATGTGTTGAATAAAGCGATTGAACGAGTTTAGCGATTGCGATTTCGGGCCGCCGTGAACATACACAATCGCCGCGTTCTGACCATTGCGCACCATGTTGTAGGTCATGTACACGAAAGCGGAAATCGTCCACTTGCCATCTTGGCTCGGATAGTGCACAAGGAACGGTTCGACCATATCTTCCGAATGAACCCCCGCAACCAGGGCGTGGGTGACCTGACGTGATTTGGAGGTTGCAATGGAATACACCCAGACATCTCGCGGAGAAGTGGGACCGTCGTGATAGTAGATGAGCCGCGAACCGTCGTGTGCAAACGCGGACTGCGAGCCCCCAGGCGTGTTTACGCCTTTGGGTAAAGGCAGGGAGGCTGTCTTTCCGGAAGTTAAATCGTGCAGATATATGTTCACAAAGCCATCAACATTCGCCGTCCAGGTGACGTGCCTTCCATCCGGCGAAAAGTTGCCGCCATCAATCTCCCATTTATCGCGAGTAAGCCATTCGATTTTTCCAGGCCGCTGGGTTCCATCTTTTTCTGACAAATTCAGAATGCCGACGTTTTCATACCCATTTTCCGCGTTTGACGTGACAAGAATTTTGCCCGCGTTCAGAAGGGGACGGTGTGAAACATCATTCGCCCGGTAAAGCTTTTCTCCTTCATGTGGCGTAAGCAATGTTGATTTTCCCGTAGCTACCTCTGCAATAAAAATGTTGGAATCCGTTCCCTTCGCCTGTTCCTGCGTATAAACAATGTGCTTCCCATCGCGCGTCCAGATCGGATCAACATTCATCCGATCATTCGGCGTATCGCTTGTGACGTGCTTGGTGTCGCGCATCAGCGTGTCATACACATTAATCTCGAATACCGAGGACGTCCGTGGCTTCACCATATATGCCAGATAGCGGCCGTCTGGAGACCACGTCGGATGTTCTTCCGCAATCTCGCGAGTATGAGTTAGATTCACGACCATTCCCGTCTTCGGCGAGACCAGAAAAATATCCCATTGCTCATCGCCGTCATAGTCGGACATGTAGGCAATCCATTTTCCGTCTGGAGACCATGCGGGCTGTGTCTGCCGCTGATCGCTGATTGTAAGTTGCATGGGCCATCCGCCCTCGGCGGATACGAGCCAAATATTGTTTCTCCCACTGATATTCGAGATGAACGCAATCGTCTTCCCATCTGGCGACCACGTGCTGCCTCCAATCGCCCGGGTCATGTACAGTCTTTCGATCGAAAGGCTTTGCGCGCCCTGCTCAACCTGTGCGTTGGGCCTGCTGTTGAGCAGCTTGGGATCAGTGATCGCTGGGGGGGCTTGCAAAGTCTGTCCTGATGCAAAAGAGGCCATAATGAACAAAATAACAAAACTGACGGATAGTCGCGTCGAATCTGGCAGACGTTTGGTTGAGGACATTTTAGAAAACGCGGGAATCGAACTTGCAGGACACCGGCCCGTGTTACCTAACGATGACGGCCGAGGGTTGCGCAGGCGTCGTCACCGGACTGCCCAGCACGTTTAATCCTCCAGTAGTTGTATTCAGCGTGTAAACCGATACCGAACTGGCGTTGAGATTCGCTGCGTACAGATAATCCGTACCAGCGTTCGTGAGAGTTGCAGCAATGCCGGGACGAATCGCCAGAGAGACGGGACTGCCTCCGGCGGAAATGATTGCCGGAGTTAGTGGCGAAAGCACGCCAGTGGAGGAACTCCACCTATACTCGGAGATTTGATTCGCCTGTTCATCTGCTGCATAGAGAAAAGGAGCTGTTGGATCCATGGCAATCGCTACTGGTCCGGGTTCCGCAGCGAAGGGAGATCCAGCAAGTGGAGTAAGAAGACCGTTCGGCGCGGAGCACCCCAATGCGTTTGCAGCATCGCATATGGCAAACCCGCTAATATTGTTTGACCCGGCATTGGCTACGTAAAGGTACTGTCCGGCGGGAACGGTTGTGCCTTGGGCTATCGAAACGAATACAGCGGACGGTGAAAGTCCCACCGGGTAAATCATTGGTTGGGATAATGCTCCCGAACTTGATATTTGGAACGAGGACACCGTGTTGGCAAACTGATTCGCCACATACAGGTAATTACCGGATGCACTCACGGCCACTGAAACCGGGCCGGTCCCGACATTGCCGCCATTTATCTCCGTAGAGAAGGGGGAACCGTTCACCGGAGTGAGGGAAGCGCCACTCACTGCAAAAACTGAAATGGATCCCGGGTGGGTCAGATCAAAACTACCCTGATTTGCAACGAACAAGAACGTGCCCGCAGGATTGATTGCCATTCCCAACGGTGTAGGACCAGCGGCTATCGTGCTCCCCGCAACCTTAAAAGTTCCGTCGCTATTGATTGTGTATGCGGATATTCCCCCGCCTGATGTTGATCCGGTGCCACTGTTGGATATGAATGCAGCATCGCCTTTCGGCGTGATGACGATTGATATAGGCGCATTCCCAGTGGCAACGGCGTTGCCGTTCCGGCTTAGCGAACCATTCCCAGTATTGATTGTGTAGGCCTGCACAGTTGTGTTCCCCTGGGCAGTCAACCACAGGAAGCCGGTCCCGGTCGAGGATAAAGAAGGGCTGCTCGAACAGCTTGCCAAAATAAGTAATAAAGGTAGGATAAGTGACAACCAGCAATACTTTATCCGCATTGTTCTCCCAGGATTATCTCCCGACAATTTCTCGCCAAAAATGTCACACGCGCAGGAGGTACGAGAAAAAATAACAGAGGCTCACCCTTTTGTTTATCAGGAATGAACGTTTAGAGCAACCGCTGACGGGGTTGCGATCAGGTCAGGTCTATGATTGGCCCTGACCATAAGATCCTCGGACAAGTCTCGAAATTAGCCTTCCAGAGCTGCCTGAGCCGCAACGATCTTGTCATCCGAATGCGACGTCGCCGGAAATCTGATTTCAATCATCAACCCCCCTTGAGGCCGGTTCGTGGCCGCAACTGTGCCGCCGTGAAGCCTCACCGCCCGGTCGGCAATTGCCAGGCCCAGGCCGACACCGCCCGTTCCGCGGCCGCGGTCATCGTCAATGCGATAAAACGGCCGGAACAATTTCTCCAACGCTTCTTCTG
>DASYGR010000144.1:0-2932 GCA_035999525.1 Terriglobales bacterium | reverse complement strand
GCTGAAACGAACGTGGGAGTCCTATTCGTCGCCGCCGATGTGATCTCCATAAGTTTTCCGCAACCAACAGTCCCAGTGTCTCAATAAGCGCACTTGGATTATTACGACTTTTCGGGGCTTATAACGCGGATAACATCGCCGTCACGGTCTTAGCTAGCAATAACAAGTCATAAGAGAAAGACATATTTTCAAGATAATCCAAGCTCAAATCAAGTTTATGAGGCAGTATAACGCTCTCGTAAAAGACTTCCGGACTCGAAGATTGACCAAGCAAGCGCGCTTCGTTCCTATACTTGATGGACGCAAGATCGGTAATCCCTGGCCGCACAGTTAGCACTCTTTTTTGCCTGGAATCGTAAGTCCGAACATAGCGCTGCACTTCCGGACGCGGCCCAACCAAGCTCATATCTCCCGTAAGCACATTCCAAAGTTGCGGCAGCTCATCCATTTTCAGAAAACGCAACACACTGCCAACCGCCGTTATCCGCGCATCACCTCGGCAGGTAATTGTGGGCCCGAATTGTTCCGCATTGCCCTGCATTGACCGGAATTTCGCAATCCAAAATGGCCGTTCGTCCCTTCCAACTCGTTCCTGAAAATAAATCATTGGTCCTAGGGAAGTCAGCTTGATCAGCGCCGCGACTACTAGAAATAGCGGTGACAACACCAACAGACCGATTCCGGATGCGAAAACGTCAAACAGACGTTTCCCCCTCCGCTGATAGAATCCGGGCGCAGCGGGCACGCCTTGGACCAACCTGCCGAATGAACTATCCTCGGCGTTCAGCGCAATAGATAAGATTGACATTTTCTCGTACTGAAAATATGAATGACCGTGATCAGGCGAACCTCTCCACGACATCGCCTACCGACGAAATTACGTACTGTATTTCCGTTTCGCTCATCGTCGGGTAAATAGGCAGTGAAAGACAACGATAGTATTCTCTTTCGGAGACCGGCAAATCCCCTTCTTTGTAACCGAATACTTTTTGATAAGCGGGCTGAAGATGGAGGGGAATAAAATGAACGCTCGCCTGTACCCCCCGTTTCGCGAGTTCGTCAATAAATTGGCTGCGATTGATTCTTAACTGATCGGTTCGCAGCAGTCTAAGTACGTACAGGTGCCATGAGCTTTCGCGGTCAGGCCGCGCGGCGGGTGTCTCGAGTGCTTCCATGGATTGAAATGCTTGCGTGTATGTTTCGGCGATTTGACGGCGCGCCTGGAACATAGCGTCGCATTTTGACAACTGCACCAGTCCCAGCGCCGCCTGCAAATCGGTAAGATTGTATTTGTATCCTAGATCCTGAACTTCGTAATGCCATGAGCCGCCTTCACCGTACCGATTCCACGCATCGTGCGAAATTCCATGCAGGCGCATGAGTCGAATTCGACGGGCATAAGTTTCGTTCTCCGTCGTAATCATGCCGCCTTCGCCTGTACTCAAAGGCTTCGTGGCATAAAAGCTGAATGCACTTAGCTCGCTGATTTGGCCGACTCTACGGCCCCGATACGATGATGGAAGTGCGTGAGCAGCATCTTCTATGACATCCAGGGAGTGAATCGCAGCAAGTTCCTGAATTTCGTCCAGTTCGCAAGGCAATCCGGAAAAATGAACTGGGATAATCGCCCGTGTTCGCGACGTAATTTTGCGCTCGGCATCATGGACGCTTATGTTGAGAGTCTGCTCATCAATGTCTACGAGCACCGGCCTCGCGCCCATATGAGTAACGACTTCCGCCGTGGCGGTGAACGTATTTGTAGGGACAAGAACTTCATCCCCTGGCCGAATTCCAATAGCATCGAGGGCAAGATGGAGCGCGGCTGTACATGACGACACCGCAATTGCATGGACTGCTCCGACATACTGCGCGAATTCACGTTCGAATTGGAGCGTTTTCGCTCCCATGGTCAGCCAGCCTGAGCGGATCACATCGCTCACCGCCTGCACTTCTTCCTCGCCCATAGCACTGCGGTGAAACGGGACCTTCAGTCTGGATTCGGTGACCGCGTCTGTCATTAGCTCGTTTTTTGGATGATCGCCAAACAGTGTGTGTCGAATAACTTGATGGCAGAAAGGGTGCGATGGAGAAAAGACGACATCCGCGCAATTCGCCGCCCAAGCGGCGGAGCCAACGTCAATCGTTCGAATTCAAACCGGCATGCTGGAAACAGCTGCTTAATCTCTCGCCTTGGGATTCCGCGCACGTCGGGATTCCAGGGATTATCCACCGTAAAGTCATACCACATGATCATGCCCCCGGGACGGAGCACTCGCAGCATTTCCCGCGCGATCTGGATCTTCATGCCATCGTTAAGAATCGAAGTAAAAACAGTGGACTGAAGAACGACATCGAACGCGCCGTCAGAAAACTGCAACTTCTCGGCATTTCCGCATATTAGGCGAATGCCCGACGGGCAAAGGAGTTTCGCCTCCGCGATCCTATCGGGCAGCAAATCAATTCCAACGATATTTTCGGGAAGCGCTCCCCATCGCACTAATTCGCGAAGCCACGAACCAGTTCCGCAACCAACCTCAAGAATTCTTCTTTCTTCAAGCGAACCATAACCGTGCCGGGCAAAAGCAGCCAAAATACCTCTTTCTCGTTCTTGAAGCGCCAGCAGGTTTCCTTTGTCGGCAGTACTGGAGCGAGGTTGACTTGCGCGCTCCGAATACACCCGCCGGATCCTAGAAACCTCATGCTTCGAAATGTCGTTTTCGACTTCCATCGAACAAGTCCAAGTATCGAAGCAACAGCGGTGGACCCTTCTTTTCTATTTCCCCACGAGGGTGATTTGCTGTCCCGTCTGGCAGTGGCTGCCGACAGAGAGCAGATCCGCGCGATTCGTGCCCCATGGCAATTTACTGTTCAAGTCTCATCTTCATCTGGTCAAGCCAATATTTGCTGGCAAGTTTGGGCTGCACTTTGCCGT
>DASYGR010000339.1:0-3938 GCA_035999525.1 Terriglobales bacterium | reverse complement strand
TCCATCGCAAGAACGACCCGGCCGTCCTTGTCAAATTCCGTTGAACGTCCAACTAATGGAAGTGACCATCCTGCGACCGCAAGGTATCCGCCGTTCTTCAAGGTCTGCATGGACCCGCAGCAGATGGTGCCCACTCCGAGGGGGAAGTTACGGATCAGTGTTGCAATATGCTTCTCTTCATCGAGTTTCCATACTTGTGCTCGCACTCCGGCCTTGGCCGCCGTGCCACTCGCATCCCCGTCGTCTGTCAGCGTCAGCAGGTCTGAACCGACCGGCTCAAAACCGGCATCATGCTGATACGAGAACCAGGGATTTGGATCCTTCGAATCCACCTTGAAGTCCCCGTCTTTCCCCAGCCGCCAAAGCACCTTTCCGCTACCCTTTCCATCCTGCCAATCCACCTTCAAAACCCAATTCTGTTCCGGCTGGGATACAACGAAATCTCCGGTTGAAGGAATGTAGTTCAGCGAATTGCTGTGGAGCCACCCGTTGGCTTCATCAGACAGCAGAATCGCAGGACATCCTCCTCCGCCCGTGTGGCACTTGGCATCGCTCAACGATTTGCGATTGATGTCCTCATGGTCGAAGGAATTCCACACGCCGGCAACCTGGAAGTCTGGGTCCAGATCGACGATCACGTCGCCAAGCACATCCACCGGAACCTTCGATCCCTGTGTCCCAGTGGGCATCATGCGCTCAAGGCCGGCCACCGCAAGCGTATGTCCGTTGGGCAAGCGAATCGCCTCGTGATGAAAGCCGGATACGCACTCTCGACCATCCTTTTGGCAGTCGGAGTGGATGCCATGCGATTCCAATTGCTCCGCCACGCGGCCAATATTCGTTTCGCGGACCACGTTTCCCGCCAGATCCAATTCCCGCAGAAGCTGTCCGCTCCGGGCGCTGTTGACGGAATTCACGCCATCGCCTAAAACCAGGAATCTGCCTCCGGGAATGATGCGTGTGATAGAGTCCGCGGATCGCAAGTACCAGATCACGCGCCCCTGAAGATCGGTCGCAAACGGCCGCACGCTGCCGTCCAAAGATATGGCGCTGAAGATGATGACAGGGTCAGAATCGTCGGAGCCGCTTGCGTGCGGCACAACGATCGACACCGGGGAAAAGTTGCCATCCAGCATACCCGTGTGAAATGGCAGGTAATCGCCAGACGTGGTCTTGCTATTAGAGATCACCTCCGAACGAAGCCGATATTCCGTGTCGGCCCGCATCCCGGCAACGTAAACATTGTTGCTCGTCGAACTGCGGCAGGGCTCGCTGGGTGTCCGGCTGATTGCCTCATCGCCATCCGCATGAAACGCTACACGGAACTGGCTGCCCGCAGGGCAGGGCGGGGCACTGAACACTGCGACCAGCGGGTGCGAAGTTGGAGTGACTACCTGCTCTTTGCCTTTGACGCGCGACACGATCTGGAACGGCAATTCTGCCTGTCCCGTCGCCTTTGTCGCGTTGTTGCGCACGACAACCCGTACCTTCGCCGTCTGCTCAAAGAGTTCGGGTGCCCAGGCAAACGAACCCTGTTGGCTGAAATCGCGCACGATATGGAAGGGTCCGCCGTTCACACTTACGGAGTATTGGAAGACGAAGGTGTCCCGCGTCAAGCTTTCAAGCCCGGGCCACGACGTGAGGCCGATGGGCGTCCCCACCGGCTGTGGCGAGGGCAAGCTTGACTGCATGTGCACCGCGATGGGGACTTCGGCCGAACATACAAATACGGCCAAAACCAGTAGGGGAATTACTAGTAGCTTGGTCACAGGCCGCAAGCATAACACAGGACTTATAAGCAGTCGATACAAAAACCGCCCAACAAAAGCGCCACTCGAATCAACCCATCGCCTTGAGGCAAAGCTGCACGCCAAGGCCAATCAGGCACAGGAAAAGCACCAGTTGCAGTGCACGCGACGGGATGCGGGAGGAAAGCAATGCACCGCTGACCGCGCCCAAGACGCCGCCGATGCAGAGTTGCAGCAGAATTTGTGCATCGTAGTGTCCGATGAACAAATGCAGGCCGCTTCCGATGGTGGAGACGGTGAGGCCAAACACCATATCGGTGCCGACCACCAGCGCCGGCGTAAGCGTCGTGAGGCTCATAAGAGCGACGGCACCCAGCGCCCCGGCGCCTGCCGAGGAGATACCCACCTCCGCCCCGATAATCGCGGCGATTGGAGGAAGCCAAACGGCTCGATCGGTCGAAGCCGAGGCAGCCCGTTTTCGCACCCATCGATAGAGGTTAATCACGGATAGGCTGATGATGGTGATACCGAGCACCAGAAAGATTCCGCGTTCATGGTCCTCCACGCTCATCTTCTTGAGCACCTGAATTCCAAGAACCACGCCGGGAATGCCGCCTGCACAGAGCAGTAGCAGGACACGATAGTTGACCTGCTGCCGTCGCAAATAGATGGGCAGTACTGCCAATTTGATTACCGCGCCGAATGTAAGTGCGGTACCCACCGCAACGGCCGGCTTGAGATGAAAGAACAGAATAAGAATCGGCGCGGTAATGCTGCCGGCGCCGACCCCCGTTAGCCCAACCGCACCGGCAATCAGAAAGCCTAAAACATATTCCATGTCGATGTCGGTTCCAAGCCGGGGCATGTTCGAAGGATCAAAGCCGCCACTCTGGAATTCCTGCGAGTGTTCCAGCCGTAAGCAACATAGCAGAGATAAGCGCCTTGTCTTTTCCTGCAAGTCTGGTCAGAACAAGGAAAGCCGGTCGCGCCCGTTAATGGATTTGCTCCCGTGCCGGAAACCGGGGAATCTGGAGAATGAGCACCAGCGTGACAAGCAGAAGACAGATATTCACCGAAAAAGCGAAACGCAACGCGTGAATAAAGGCATCGATTGAAGCAAGCTTTCCGAGCGCACTGAAGAACACAGTCCCGATGACAGCGATTCCAGTAGCGAACGATGCCTGCTGAACCGTGCTGAGAACGCCCGACGCTGAACCGGCGTCATGCCCCTTGATGTTGATGAGAATTGTGTTGATCAAGGTAGGCATGACAAAGCCCTGTCCAGTGCCATAGACCAGGAGGATGGGCGCGAGGTTCAGACCGCTTAGAGCAGCGCCCCTACTTGCCGTGATCCAAAACAATGCAACAAGACCGGCGATCATCAATGCCGCACCGAGATTGATGATCCGACTTCCGAGTTTCGGCTGGATGCGGACTGAAGCGAGCGAGCTGCCTAAAAACGCAATGGCAAACCACAAAAAGGTTAAACCGGCGTCGCGAGCGGAATAAGCCAATCCATTCTGAAGGAATACCGTCGAAATCAGGAAGAATGCTGCCGTACCGTTCCAAAAGCAGAGGCCGCTTAACAAGCCGATCACGAATACATGGTTGTGAAAGAGCGAGAGCTCCATTAGCGGGGATCCTCCGTTTGCCGCGACCCGCTTCTCGAACTGAACGAATATGTAAAGCAAAGGGAGAAACGATCCGATACAGACGAATGTCCAGGCGGGCCAACCAGCTTCTCTGCCTTGAATCAAGGAATAAAGCAGCAGAGTGAGGGCAAGACTTATGATCGCGACTCCGCCAAGGTCAAGCTTGCGCGCCTTGGGAGAGCGAGTTTCTTTCACGAACTTCGCAGCGGCAAGCACCGTCAGCAGTCCGATGGGCAGGTTGATGAGGAATATAGGTCTCCAACTCAGTCCGTAGATGTCTGCGGTGACAAGGAGGCCGCCAATGGCGTTGCCGGAAAACGATGACATGCCAATCACGGTGCCGTAGAGACCGAATGCTGTTGCCCTCTCGCTTTGCGGGAATGTGACCTGGACGATGGAAAGTACCTGGGGGGAAAGAAGCGCCCCGGAAACACCCTGGAGAACTCGGCCAGCGATCAAGAACATTGGCGATGGAGCGAGACCGCAAAACAATGAGGCAACTGTGAAAGCGGCCACGCCACACATGAACATGCGTTTC
>DASYGR010000114.1:0-3306 GCA_035999525.1 Terriglobales bacterium | reverse complement strand
GAATGGTCATCGGCAATTCGGGATTCCATTCTTCTAGTTGCTGTTCGTCCACTCCACTGTTTAGCAGAATCCCCGAGGCGACGTCGTCGGAAAAAGCCGCATTGAAGTCGCCGCTTTCGTATTGCGTGTCGCCGACTTTTCTGCCGGTGTGTGCGTCGTAAACTCTTCTGCTGGAGCTTCCTTTTGCGTTTACAAACGCCAGGAAAACTTCTCCGACTTCGGCGAAATCAGGACGATAGATCCATGCGCGGTCAATATGCGCCTTGGGCCGTGTCCGCTTTTTTGCGGTGAGGCTGGGGCGCTCTGGCGCGATCTCGGTGGCGGGATCGAAGAACAGAATGCGCTGGCAGGATTCGCAGAAGACCAATTGTCCGCTGCGGACTTCGTTGTAGGTCTGCGGACGAAGCATGACCTGGCATCCCATACATTTTTGATCGCGAACTTCGGCGAGGCCGCTGCCACGAAATTTCAGGACGCGATCATAATGGCGCAGCAGATCGGCGCTTACTCCAGCACGCGCGGCGTCGCGCTTGGCGTTCCATTCGGCCAGTTGCTTTTCATCTTCGGCAGTGCGTTCTCGAGCTTCCGCCTTCTCTTTTTCGATTTCGGCCATCTCGGCCTTGAGTTTGGCCTCGGCGGCCCGGACATCTTTCTCGCGGGCTTCCGCGTTCACCATCAAGTCGAGAATTTTATCTTCGTTGGCACGAATGTCCTGTTCGGCAAACTGAATCTCGTGCATAAATGCTTTATATTGGTCGTTGGTTTTCACTTCCAAAGACTGATCGCGGTACTTGGAGATTTTTTGTTGCAAATCCTGAATCGCAGTTTCGAATTTGCGCTTGGCGGCTTCGTCCGTTTTTACTGCGGCTTTTGCGGTTTCGAGGTGCGCTTTCGTACCGGCGAGCCTCTGTTCGATCTGCGCGATGCGCTTAGGGAAGGCGGCAATTTCATCTCTAAGACGAAGTATTTCTCGGTCGAATTGTTGCAACTCGCTTAGATGTTGAACGTCAGAGGCCATCTTGAGAAGGTCTGCGTTTCAATTTTAGCATGTGCAGAGCCAGCTTTCGGGCAGCCTGGGCTACCGAGTCCCGAAAACCGGTGAATGTAGAGGGACGGGAACCAATCATGAATCGCAAAACTTTTGGCGACTTTGAATTGACAGTCGTGTCAGATGGTATCTATCACCTGGATGGTGGAGCTTTTTTCGGGGTCATACCCAAAGTCCTATGGCAGAAAAAACTTCCTGCCGACGAGAAAAATCGCGTGTCCTCAGGATTGAATTCGCTGGTAATCCGGACGGGCAACCAGACAATCCTTGTCGAGACTGGCATCGGCAGCAAGCTTACCGAAAAAATGACCGGGATCTATGGGCAGCCAGCGCAGCTGCTGGACAATCTTCAGGCCGCTGGTATTTCTCCTGATGAGGTGGATATTGTCATCAACACACACCTGCATTTCGATCATTGCGGGTGGAATACCGTATATCGCGGCGGAAAGGCTGTGGCAACGTTTCCGAAGGCGAAGTACTACGTTCAGCAGGGAGAATGGCAGCGCGCGCAAAAGCCCGCCGAGCGAGACGCAATTTCATATATCAATGACAACTACAATCCGTTAGTGGAGAGTGGGCAGATGCAGCTTCTGCATGGAGATCAGGAGATCGCGCCGGGCATCGCAGTGGAAGTTTTCCCTGGACACACGCGCGACATGCAGGCCGTTGTGATCCGCAGCGGGCGCAAGACGGCGTGTTACATTTCTGACCTCGTACCTACCGCCGCGCATGTTCCTATCACTTGGGGAATGGGTTTCGATCTTTATCCTCTTGATGTGATCGAGAGCCGGAAGCGGTACTACGCAAAAGCCGTTCCGGAAAAATGGCTGACCATTTTCACACACGATGCGACGATGCCGTGGGCTTATCTAAAATCGGGCGCAAATGGACGGGTAGAAGCGGAAGCTGCGGGCTGAGATGATACGCAGAGGAAGAGGGGATATTCATCCGTCGCGATAACAGTTCGTGATAGTCCGGGTTTAATTGTCCGTGGGCTGTGGTATTTGCGTTCGAGACGTCTTCGGAAGCCTTCGCGCAGACCGACCGGAAGTCTCAGGAGCCGCGGGGCGCTCAGGCTGTTCTGGACGCTCGGCCTGTTCAGGACGCTCCGTGGCCGACGAGGCTTTGTGAATCTGTATTGCCCCATGCTCGTCATTCAGGACCAGGTGTGGACCGCCGCCGCCGACGTTGCCGGAGGCAGTTGCCTGATCGTCTCCATTGACGATTTTGAGATCTGAGAAGTCAGACTGCACTTCGCCGTTACGAGCGATTGCATCCACCTGGAAGCCGGCCTTGTCCGGCAAATAAATCTGGATGTCACCCTGGCGATCGTCCACCTGCATGCTGCCCAGTTTGCTGACGTGTATTTCCACGGTACCGTTTTCGTTTTGCAATCGAACATCGCCGGTCATGCCATCAAGACGAATGTCTTTTGACCGGGTGGTTAACCGCAAAGGGCCGGTTATGTTGGCGGCCTGCAAATCGCCCGAATCCAAATTGAGATCGCCATCCAGCCTGGAGAATTCGATGTCGGTTCGCGGAGACTTAAACGTTACTGGCTTGGCGATTTTGGAAAGCTTCACGCTTTCCATGAATTCGCCGTCGAGGCGGACAGAGCCGGCGATGTCGTCGAGAGAAACGTCATTGGCATGGCCGCGTATGGAAACGTCAGAGGTGATTTTCGAAAGCTGCGCGGAGCCTTGATCAATGTCGAGGGTAACCTTGCCGTGAATGTCGGTCGCGGAAACATCCCCGTGCGAATTTGTGATATCGGCGTCGCCGTCGCGGCCCGAGACGCTGACATCCCCATGCCGCGTTGAGATCACGACGGACGCCTTGCGAGGCAATGAAATCGTCATGTCGGTAACAACGCCACGATCGCCGGAGCCCTGCGTGTTGGCATCGAGAGTGACAAGGTTGCCGCTGACATTAAGTTTCGGCTTGGTGGACAGATTGTATTTGTCCGCCTCGTTCTGGTTGTGCGCGTGGAGCTTTTTGGAGATTGAGATTTTGATCTGGTTATCGCCGGAATCTTGAACGCTCACATTTCCGCGGCTGCTGGTGACATGCAGGTTCGCGGAGGCGGGAAAAGACTGAGTCATCTCATCGGTGAATGTGTAAGTCGGACCAAATATATGCATGTTCTGGAAGAAGTCGTCGTTGGGCCAATCACCGTGCTCGCCTAATGCGTCCCAGTCCACGCGCGAAGCCTGAGTGGCGGCTATGCCGAAACCAATTAGCATAATCAGGAGAAATAC
>DASYGR010000198.1:0-8176 GCA_035999525.1 Terriglobales bacterium | reverse complement strand
GTGGCAGATGTTCCCATGACTACCTCATTGCTCGAACGCAAAATCGAAAAGCGCTCCTCCGAAGTTCTCCTCAAGGGAAGAATTCTTTTTCTCACCGAGGACCCGGCAGTAATCAAGCGGCAACTCGCGGGCGAAGACTTGCCGTGGGACACTGCCAATCCCGCAAACAATCCGAAACTTCGCGACGACATTTCTACTGACGAGATTACTCCGGCCCATATTTGCTTCTTTTTCGATGAGACGCTTGGAGAATTTCCTTACACCGGCTTGAAATGCGGGAACGAGATTCCGATCGGAAGAGGCGACGTCAAGCGAGGAGGCTTCGTAGCCGCGGTCAGCGGGAAGCGCCGTGGCAAAGGCTCGAGCCGGGAGCAGTCTCCGTACGCGGAACTATCGGCCGGAATTCAAATCGTCATCGCTGAAAATATCGAGCGCATCTATAAGCAAAATTGCCAGAACCTCGGGGTTCTCACTTCCACAAATTTTTCTTTGATTGAAAAGATTCGCCAGGGAGAAGAAATACCTCTTTCCGAATTCACGCGAGGCGAAGATGAAATTACACGCCAAATCATTGAACACGGCGGCCTCTTCAATTTCAATGTGGCGCGTCTTCAGGGCAAAGTGTTTCTGCCGCCCATCGAAACCAAGCCTCGCCCGATGACCATTGCAGAAAAAATCTTTGCCCGTCATATGATTCGCCCTAACGTAGGGGCGGACGCTCCTGGCCGCCCGGCGGAGCAAAGCGTCGCTGCGGACGTACCCGCCGTAAAGCCAGGCGATTCCGGTTTCGCCCGCACCGATTTACGTTTCAGTCATGAATACGTCACGCCGATGGCGGCAATTTTCTTCAATCAATTGGTTGGACGCGACGCCCCCGTCAACGATGCTTCGACTGTTCTTTTTTTTCGCGATCACCTTACTTTCCTTGACGAAGTGCTCTCCGAGCAGAAACGAAAAATGGGATTGCTCGATCTCGCAGCGCAACTCAAGCTCAAACAGGAAGAGTTTGCCAAACAGCGGGGAATCCGGCTGCACGGCGAATTGAAGGACCGCAAAGGATCGGAAGGCATCTGCCATTCCGTTGTGCTCGAAAGTTATGCCCTGCCGGGACAGTTGATTGTCGGCTCCGATTCTCACACTCCACACTCCGGCGCGATCGGCTGCGTCGCATTTGGAATCGGTACTACCGACGTTTTCAATTCGTGGATCACGAAAGATGTCCGAGTGCGCGTGCCTGAATCCGTCAGCGTCATAATTCGTGGACGCAAACATCCGAACGTTACAGCGAAAGACTTCATTCTGGCGCTGTTGCGCATGGACTACATCAAGAGCGGTAAGGCTCTCGCTAAAGTGATCGAATACTCCGGCGAGGCAATTGAACAACTCAGCGTGGACGAGCGCGCCACCATGACCAATATGGCAGCGGAAATCGGCGGCTTCACCGGAATTGTCGCTCCGGATGCCAAAGCGGTGGAGTTTTTAATGGAACGCCGCGGCATGGCTCGCCAGCAGGCAGAATCCATGATTCGGGGCCTGCACAGCGATCCCGATGCGCAATACGCACACACGATTGAAATTGACGCGGCAAGTATCACCCCAATGATTGCGACGCCGGGAGATCCCGGCAACGGAAAATTTATTCGCGAGTTAAATACGCCGGTACCCATAGAACTTGCCTACGGTGGCACCTGCACCGCAGGAAAAAACGAAGACATGGATATGTACGCAAAAGTCCTTTCGGATGCGCTGAAACACGGCAAACGGATCGCGGATTCAGTGCAGTTCTACATCCAGTTCGGATCGCAAGAAACGAGAGACTATTGCGTGCGGCAAGGCTATTTTGAAATTTTCAACAATGCCGGAGCACACGTGATTGAGCCAAGCTGTGGCGCCTGCATTAATGCCGGCCCCGGAGTTACCACGCGTCCCGATCAAGTTGTAATCAGCGCGCAAAACCGCAATTTCCCGGGCCGCAGCGGTCCCGGTCAAATGTACCTGGCCAGCCCGCTCACGGTGGCTGCCAGCGCGGTCGCGGGATACATCGTCGAATACGAACCAATCGAAGATCGCGAATTGGTTGAAGCGTAACAGTTAATTTGTAGTACGAGTTCCCGGCGATTCTCCCCACAATGACGTGTGTTGCCAATGACGTTCAAAATATGTCATTTTGCTGAACCCAATATGAAAGTCCAGTCCATCCTTGCTATCCTATTGGGTTGATTGGCTGCGCCGCCCGGTCGGGCAGTCACTCTATCGAGAGAGGAACCTATGACTTACGTGATTGCTGAACCTTGCATTGGAACTAAAGACGCCGCTTGTGTGGACGCTTGCCCGGTGGATTGCATTCATCCCAAAAAGGACGAGCCAGCATTCCCGACCGAAGATATGCTCTACATTGATCCTGTCGAATGCATTGATTGTGGGGCCTGCGTACCGGTGTGTCCGGTCTCGGCAATTTTCGCCGAAGATGATCTACCCGAAAAGTGGAAGAGTTATACCGAGCGCAACGCCAAGCATTTTGGACGGTAGGGAGAAGCTTTCAGGTCCAACTTTCTGCTAACCCGCGAACAGCGTGATGTTACCGGATCCGCGATCCGCGATGCTTCCTACAGTTGATTTAAGCTGACAGCTGAGAGCTTCAGTCCATGGCCCTGAAGGAATCGGAAGCAATCGTGCTTCGCTCATATCCGTTGCGCGAGGCAGATCTGCTGGTTACGTTGTTTACCAGGCTCGAAGGCAAAGTTCACGGAGTAGCGCGTTCCGCCAAGAAATCAAAACGCCGCTTTGGAGGCGCGCTCGAACCGCTAACATACGTGAAGGCCTATTACGAAGATCGTGAGCGCCAGGAATTAGCCCGGCTGGATTCATGCGAAGTTCTTGAGTCCCCGATGGCGTTTGAAGTAGGTTATCCGCGCGCGGTTGCGTTGGCGCACGTCGCGGAATTGCTGGACGAGTTGTTGCCCGACCGCGAGGCGAACGATACCGTTTTTCGTTTGGCATTGTCTGTAATCGCCGGATTGCGCGGGCCTGATGTCTGGATGCCCGTCACGTACTTCGAGCTTTGGATGACGCGCCTGATGGGCTATCTTCCGGAATTATCCGAATGCATCGTCTGCGGGCGCGCGCTAAATGGAACGCGAGCATATTTTCATGTATTAGTAGACGGGTTGATGTGTCCCGATGATAAGCGTCTGGCATCGTCAGAAATTTCAGCGGACTCCCGTAAACTGACGGCAATGATGTTTCGCGCTCCGATTGAAGGATTCGCGGGAATGCCGTGGCCTAAGGCTCAGGGAGCGGATCTGAGGAAATTCTTAATTCAGATCTTGCAGAGGCATATCGAGAAGAAGCTGGTCACGGCAGGAATGCTGGAGAAGGTTAGTGGTTAGTCATCTTTGCCAGCATGGAGCACGAATTCACACAATTCTAACTCAGTCATGACAAAATGCTGAGTACTGAACGCTGAGCGCTAACTCTTGAACTCCACCAAATCCAATCCGCTGACTTTTCAGGAACTCATTCTCCGCCTGCAAGGGTTCTGGGCCGCGAGAGGCTGCGTCCTCCAGCAGCCGTACGACGTTGAAGTCGGCGCGGGCACGATGGCTCCCGAAACATTTCTGCGCGTGCTTGGCCCCAATCCATACAAGGTCGCTTACGTGCAGCCCTCACGCCGGCCTGCGGACGGGCGCTACGGTGAGAATCCCAATCGCCTGTATAAGCACACACAACTTCAAGTTATTTTGAAGCCCCCTCCGGAAAATGTGCAGGAGCTGTACCTCGAATCGCTCACCGCAATCGGAATTGATTTGACCCAGCACGATCTGAAGTTTGAAGAAGACAATTGGGAATCGCCGACGCTCGGCGCCTGGGGCATTGGCTGGCAGGTGATGCTCGATGGACTCGAAATCACGCAGTTCACTTACTTCCAGCAATGTGGCGGGGTTGACCTCGATCCAATTTCAGCAGAGTTGACGTACGGATTAGAGCGCATCGCGGCGTTTTTGCAAGACGTGGATAGCATCTACGAGATTCTATGGACGCGTGATCCGCAATCCGGCCGCGCCACAACCTATGCCGATGTGAGGCTTGCCGACGAGCAACAATTCTCAGTTTACAATTTTGAAGCGGCAGACGTTGCGAAAGCGTGGAAGCACTTTGAACTTTACGAAGCAGAGTGCGGCGCTATCCTGGAACGGCATTCAGAGCTGAACCAAGAAATCTCGACGGATAATTCAGAAGCAAAAAGAACCCGCTTTCCGTTGCTGGCGGCGTACGATCTCTGCCTGAAATGCTCGCATCTTTTTAATATTCTCGATGCTCGCGGCGCAATTTCCGTGACCGAGCGCGTTGGAGTGATTGCAAGGGTAAGGGCGTTGGCG
The DNA here is from genome assembly GCA_035999525.1 of Terriglobales bacterium. Taxonomy (GTDB): domain Bacteria; phylum Acidobacteriota; class Terriglobia; order Terriglobales; family Acidobacteriaceae; genus PALSA-188. The sequence continues at coordinate 3,797 of DASYGR010000198.1, read as the reverse complement.
GTGGGAATTGCGAAGGCATGGGTGAATCAGGAGACCGAGTCCTTCGAAGCGGTTGCGTAGGGACAGCCGCCCTCGGCTGTCCAGTTGAGAAAAGCTCTACAGTGTTTTATCGCATGAGCGTCGGATTGTGATTTGGCCTTACAGCCGGGGCGGCTTCCCCATAGGAACAATGCCAGATTTTCTTTTAGAAATCGGATGCGAAGAGATTCCTGCCAGGATGATCGAGGCGGCATCCATTGATCTTCGCGATCGCATCGGCAAGCTGCTGGAGCGGGAGCGCCTCTCATTGCAAAGTGTCATTTCATCTTTTGACACTCCCCGGCGCCTTGGCATTCTTGCATCCAAGATTTCGTCTTCGCAGCCCGACGTTACCGAACAACTCATGGGCCCATCGGTGAAGGTAGCGTTCAAAGATGGCCAACCTACTTCCGCCGCTCATGCTTTCGCCAAAAAATCCGGTGTCTCAGTTTCTGAGCTCGCCAAGGTCACGACTCCCAAGGGTGAATATCTCGCGGCCACCGTCGCAAATAGAGGCAGAAGCGCGCACGAGGTTCTGCTCGAACTCCTTCCAAAAGAAATCGCCTCGATTTACTGGCCCAAAAATATGTACTGGCGCAAGCCCAATGAGCGCTTTGTGCGTCCAGTCCGATGGCTGGTTGCGATGCTCGATGGCGAGGTAATACCGCTTGAATTCTTCGGCTTGGTTGCGGGAAACGAAACTCGCGGTCACCGCATTCTCGCCGATCATGCGGTTAAGATTCCGGGTGCAGGGGATGCATATGTTAGAGCCCTCCACGAGGCGAAGGTCTTAAACCGCTCGGAACGCGAGCACCAAATTCGCAAAGGATTGGACACGGCCACCCGCACCGTGCCCGCCGCACGCTGGCGCGAGGACAAAAATCTCTTGGATGCCGTCGTCAATCTGACAGAATTTCCGTCTGCGATTCTCGGCAGTTTTGACAAATCATATTTAGAGCTTCCTGAAGAAGTTTTGGTCACGGTGATGCGCGATCATCAAAAATATTTCGCCGTTGAAGGTTCGAACGGCAAGCTCCTTCCGCATTTCCTGGCTGTGCTGAATACCGATGGCGACCCGCAAGGAATCATTCGCCATGGGCACGAACGCGTGCTGCGGGCGCGATTCAACGATGCGCACTTTTTCTGGCAGACCGATCAGAAGCATCCCCTGCGTGACCGCGCGCAGTCGCTCAAGAAAGTAATCTTCCAAAGAGATCTTGGCAGCTATTACGACAAGACCCGCCGCGTGCAGCGCTTGTGCAGCTGGCTGTGCGAGATCATCCGCCGGAACGGCATGGCCGTGCGTCCGGGAGTGGTGCACAAAGCAGCTATGCTGGCGAAGACCGATCTCACAACCGAATTGGTCAAAGAGTTCACTGAGCTTCAGGGAATCGTCGGCGGCCTCTACGCATGCGCTCAGGACCTCGATCACGGGATGCCAGAGGCTACTCGCCAGGCCATTGCTGATGCCATCTACGATCAGTACAAGCCAGCGTCTCTGGAGGACGCTGTCCCGCGAACAGTCGAGGGATCCGTCTTGGCAATCGGTGACAAAGCCGACACAATCGTTGGCATGTTTGCCCTCGGATTGCAGCCAACTGGCTCGAAAGATCCGTTTGCGCTTCGCCGCCAGGCAAATGGAATAGTAAGAATTATTGCCGAGCACAAGCTGCCCATTGGCCTGAATCAGCTTTCGAGCGATTCCTACGAAACTTATCGGGGCACAGCGGCTGAGCAGAAGTTCTCAAAGCAGAATGATTATGCTGAATCACTTCGCGGATTTTTCCGCGAGCGCGTAGAGTTCTATCTGCGCGATGTGCTCGGTTTCAAATATGATGTAGTCAATGCCGTGCTGGTCACGGGATACGACGCGGGATGCGACAATGTCGTAGATCTAGTTGCTCGCGCTTCGGCGGTGACTGACGTGCGAGATTTGCCCGACTTTCAGTCTATCGCCGCAGCCTCGAAGCGCATTCGCAATATTCTGAGGCAGGCGAGTGAAAAAGGCTTCCGCCCAGCTTTAGCCTTCGACGCCGGTTCCGAAAACGTTGAGGAAGCCAAACTGTTGCATCAGAAACTTCAGGAGATCACGCCTCGCGTCGAAGAGGGCATTGCAAGAAGAGAATATATCGATACGCTTCGCCGGCTCGCGATTCTGAGAGAGCCGACGGACAAGTTTTTCGATAAAGTAATGGTCATGGTTGACGATGGAGCAATTCGCGCGAATCGTTTGGCGCTTCTGCAATCCTTGTTGAATAATTTTTCCACGATTGCCGATTTTTCCGAAATTGTGACTGAAGGTAAAGAATCCACCAAAGAATTAAAATAAGAATCTCAAGAAAAGGACTCATTCATGGCTACCAGCACTCTCCCCGAACCCGTCGTTGCACGTACAGAAACGAAGCCTGCCGTCAAATACGTTTATTCCTTTGGCGGAGGCAAAGCCGAGGGCAACGGAAAGATGAAGGACGACCTCGGCGGCAAAGGCGCTGGCCTCGCCGAAATGACGAACGCGGGATTGCCCGTACCCCCCGGATTCACCATCCAGACCGAAGCCTGCCGCGAATATATGCGGCACAACGGCGTCTCTCAGGAAGTGGACCGCCAAATGGAAGCTGCGCTAGAAAAGCTGGAAGCATTACAAGGTCAGCGACTAGGTAAAGGCGACAATCCGCTTCTGGTCAGCGTTCGCTCCGGCGCGAAGTTTTCCATGCCCGGTATGATGGATACGATTCTCAATCTCGGTCTCAACGATCAGAGCGTCGAAGCTCTCGCCAAACGCGGCAATAATGCCCGCTTCGCATATGACTCTTACCGCCGCCTCATTCAAATGTTCGGCGCGGTGGTTCTTGAAATTCCCAAGCCGGCTTTCGACGAAGTCTTCGATGCGAAAAAGAAGCAGAAAAAAGCGAAGCTTGATGCCGATCTCGACGCCAAGGCGCTGAAAGAAGTGATTGAGGAATACAAGAAAGTCGTGAAGAAGCACACCAAGCGTGACTTCCCGCAGGATGCGAACGAGCAGCTAACTATGGCTCGCGATGCAGTTTTCCGTTCCTGGCAAAACGACCGCGCCAAGCACTATCGCCGCATGAACAATATTCCCGACGACCTCGGCACCGCTGTCAACGTTCAGGCAATGGTATTCGGCAATCTCGGAGATACGAGCGGCACCGGCGTCGGATTCACACGCAATCCGGCCACCGGAGTCAAAGAATTTTACGGCGAGTTTCTGATGAACGCTCAGGGCGAAGATGTCGTGGCCGGAATCCGCACTCCCGTGCCGATTCTTGAACTCCAAAACATTATGCCGAAGGTTTACGACCAGCTTCGCGACATCACCACGCGTCTTGAAAAGCATTATCGCGATATGCAGGATTTCGAGTTCACCATTCAGGAAGGCCGCCTGTACATGTTGCAGACGCGCAACGGAAAGCGCACGGGCCGCGCCGCCGTCCGCGTTGCGATTCAGATGGTGGAAGAAAATCTCATCAGCAAAGAAGAAGCAATCTTCCGCGTGGAACCCAATCAGCTTTACGATTTCCTCGTTCCGCGCCTCGACGAAAAAGAAGAGGTAGAAGTTCTCGCCACCGGCCTGCCCGCCTCTCCGGGGGCGGCTGTTGGACAAATCGTATTCACCGCCGATGAGGCCGTCGAGAAAGCTGGGCATAGCAACAAGCGAGTTCCGGTCATCCTGGTTCGCGCCGAAACTACTCCCGAAGATATTCATGGCATGGAAGTCGCCGCTGGCATTCTCACTTCGCGCGGCGGTATGACCAGCC
>DASYGR010000119.1:0-3951 GCA_035999525.1 Terriglobales bacterium | reverse complement strand
GATTGGAAACGTTACGCATCCGACCTTGTAATAGGATGAAAAACTGATGGCTGTCCCGGCAACCAAATTAGCGGCAGAACGCTCAGAGGCTCTTCAGGTTCTCTTGGACGCCTCGGCAATGTTGCTGGCGACGTCGAGCCGGAACAACGCGGTACTGCTCGGAATTTTGGATCTGGCCGGCAACGTGCTTGCTGCGGACGCATATGCGGTCTGGCGTGCGTTGGACAACCGCAAGACTTGGCGTGCCATGGCTTTGCGGGGTCTTTCGCCGGCGTATCACACCGAGATCAATGCCGCGCCGGAGGATGCCCCCACATCCATTCAGGCCACAGAAGACGTGCTCACCGACCCTAGCCTGAAGACGCATAGGAGTGTCTATGTGGCTGAAGGGATCCGCAGCCTGCTGTTGGTTCCCATGGTTTTGCGCAATGGGCAGATCAGCACACTAACGTTTTACTGGCGTCAATACCACTCCATTACTGAAAAGGAAAAGGACTACGCATCGGCCCTTGCCAACCTCGCGGTCGTCGCTCTGAATACCAACGAACTGAACGAACTGAATCGCCAGGAAAAGTTCCGCCTTTCGTTCCTCGCAGAAGCGAGCGCAATCCTTTCCAATTCGCTCGAATATGAAAAAACTCTTCGTGCCGTGGCAAATCTTGCTGTGCCGGAGATCGCAGATTGGTGCGCGGTTTACGTTCTGGAAGACGGAAGCCCCCATCGAATTGTTGTTGCGCATCAAAATCCCGCCACTCTGAAGTCCGCCGAGGCATTTTTCCGCAATTACCCGGAGGAGATCCGCGATGATCGCGGACTCGGGGCTGTTCTGCGCACGGGCAAGAGCGAGCTGATCGCCGATGTGACTCCCGATATGCTGCGTATCGCTGCACAGGACGCCAATCATCTGGCCGCAATTGATGCGCTTGGCATCTCGTCGAGCATGGTCGTTCCCCTGGTTTCGCGCGGAAATGTCCTTGGTGCGATCCGCCTTCTCGCCGCGGGTGGCACGCGCCATTTCAACGCCGAAGACATGCAACTCGCGGAAGATCTTGCCCGGCGCGCGGCCGCCGCCATTGAGAATGCCCAGCTTCATCGCGCAAGTCTCAAGCAGGATAGCGAATTGCGCTTCTCCCATACTGCAGCCCGCATTGGCCGTTGGGGATGGGACCTTGAGAATCGCAGGATGTACTGGTCGCAGGAGTACAAGGAACTTCTCGGCGCGCTGGGGAAGGGTTTGGCCAACGAACAGGGCGAGGATGAATTGATTCTTCCGGAGGACCGGTTTCGCATTCAGCGCGAATTGGACGAGGCGCTTGCTTCCGGCACGGATCAGATCGTCCTCGAGTACCGCGTGACCTTACCGGACGAACGCGTTCTCTGGATTCAATCGCGCGGCAGCATTTCTCGCGATGCGATCGGAGAGCCTAAGTCCGTGCTGGGCATCTGCATGGATGTCACTGAATCCCGCGAAGCGGAGAATGCGCTTCGACGGACCGAGCGGGAGGCCGCCCAGCGCAACAATGAAATCGCCGCCATTGTGCAGTCTTCCGATGACGCGATTGTCAGCAAGGATCTGACTGGCCAAATCAAGAGTTGGAATCCGGCTGCATCCCGTATCTTCGGCTATTCTCCCGAAGAGATCATCGGAAAATCCATTCTGCTGTTGATCCCTGAAGAGTTGCGGTCAGAAGAAACGGTCATTCTGGAAAAGATTCGCGCCGGTGAAACCATCGACCATTTCGAGACCGTCCGCGTTACAAAAGGCGGTGAGCGGATCAGTGTGTCTCTCAGCATTTCTCCGGTTCGTGACGAAAATGGAACCATCATCGGTGCCTCCAAGACTCTTCGGGATATCACCGGCAAAAAGCGTCTCGAGGCCTCGCTCCTTCAGGCGGAAAAAATTGCGGCGGCAGGCAGGATGGCGGCAACTATCGCGCACGAAGTCAACAATCCACTCGAAGCGATCACCAACCTGATTTTCCTGGCCAAAGTAAACGCCGACCATCCGGACTCAGTCAGAAACTTTCTCGATCAGGCAGAGAGCGAGCTGATCCGCGTTTCCCATATAGCCCGCCAAACTCTTGGCTTTTACCGTGAGAACGCATCTGCGTCGAGCGCATGTCTTTCTGAATTGGCGGAACGGACCATGCGGATCTACGAACCAAAATGCAAAGAGGCCGCCATCGCCATCGAAAGAGACTTCAAGTCGACACAGCGCGTCGTGGTGCGTACAGGCGAAATTCTTCAGGTAATCTCCAATATCGTCGCCAACGCGATCCATGCCATGCCTTCGGGCGGAACGCTTCGTATCTCGACCGAGGACTTCGATGGGTCAGCGCACCCAGGCGTCATCATCTCGATAAGAGACAATGGCGTCGGCATCTCGAATCAGCAGTTGCCCAAAATCTTCGACGCCTTCTTTTCCACGCGTGTTGGGGTGGGCACAGGAATTGGCTTGTTTGTGGCGAAACAATTCGTCATCGGGCACGGCGGCAAGATCGACGTGGAGACCAGCGTTGAACCGGCTTCCCATGGGACAAAGATGTCGATCTTCCTTCCCCTCGAAAATCCCTATAGCCGAGGTTCCGAATCTAAAGAGATTGCCCGAGTGAATGAGACGGATCCGGGCAGAACGCGGGCATCAAGCCACGCGTCATGACTCAGAAAATCTTGTAGCCGATTCCAATGCTGCCGCCATAGGGATGCAGCGGCCCATTAACCCAGTTCGGCCATTGCTGGTATTCCACGTCGATTGCCCTGAGGGTTAACCGCCGGCTGAGCTTCATATCCACGCCCCCGCCATACGCGATGTCGGTGAACCTGCCGTAGGCATAGTTGTACTGGAAATTCATTTTGGAAAACCCGAACAGTACCTTGCCGTACGGAGTGAAGCGTCCAAATTGATGGATCGGAACGCGCGGACCAATCAGGTAGTTATCCTCGCTGATATTGACATATTTGTTGATTCGCAGCCAGCGTCCCTCTGCCTCCACCTGGATCCAGCGGCTGAATCCTACATCGACGTAGGCGCCAACGCCCAACAATGCGTTGGGTGCGCTCTCCGAAATTCCATTGCCCGCGTAGTCCGGCTCAAACACCGAGCCCAGGGCACCAGCCGTCAGAGAAAGTTGACCTCGTGTGGCGGAGGGAACAACCTGAGCCTGGGCAGTGATCACCCCGGCGCTAAAAAAACAAGCAAATAAAGCTGCTGCAAATAGTCTCATGAAAAAAGCGCATCCAGTTAAGATGAAAACTCGTTTGTCTCAGTTATTGATCGACACAATCTACAACCCAAACCGGAGTGCGAAGAATTTCGCACTCCGGCCTGGGGGTCTTGAATCGAGTTTTACTGCGGACCGGGGCCCGTGGCCGTGGGTTGGGGCGGATCTCCGCCATTGACAGGCTGGGTCGGCGTGGTAGCTGCAGGCTGTTGCTCGGCAGGTTGTGCAGGTTGGGAGGGCGCCGCGCCTGCAGCCGGAGCGGCGGGCGGGTTCGCATTCGCATCCTCATACCGCTGCAGCTTGAAGTAGACTGGCGTCACTTCCAAGGGCATCTTGTCGCGCGCATTCATCGGCGCATACAGCTTAGCGTTCAACATGTGCACCTTGTCGTCCCAGGGGTCGGTCTTGAGCCGGCTTCCCAGGGGGAGAGCCGCAATCTGGCTTAGATCGTCCCAATTGATCTTCGGCGCCTCGTGCGACAGGCTGGCCATCCACGGAGTTCCATCCGGCGCGAGCATTGAATCGCCTAGTCTTGGCGTGTTCAGGGCTTTCAACTCCTTGCCGCGCGCTGCCAACTGCGCCCAGAACAGGCCCGCGTCGCCCAGCTTGTCCTTGTACATTGAAGCCTGCAGATACACGAGGGCCTGTTTTGCAGCCGATGCGTCATCGATCTCGGAGTGATTCATGTCAATGCGCTGGAAGGTCGACTCATCCGGGAAGAGAAGTCGAT
>DASYGR010000185.1:0-4798 GCA_035999525.1 Terriglobales bacterium | reverse complement strand
TCCATCGCGGCCTTCGTGTAGGAAATCATGCTGCGCATGATCTCCTACCCTCGCCGCCCGCTAAGCGGACATATCACGTGCTATCTCAACCGGACATATCATGTGCTACCGACACCACCTATCCGACTTCGCTTGACATTCTCCTCTCGTTAGTGGCAAACTTCGTCCCCGGACTCACCCAGCCAAAAGCCGCGCCACAAGCCTGAAGTAAGGGAAAGTCCTTAAAGGAGTTTACTCATGTCGTCCCCCAGGAGCATCTTGCAGGCTGCTGTCCTGCTCGCAATTACTTTCACGTTCGCCCAAGTCCAAACCGCCAATGCCGCATCCAATCAATCGGTTCAACACTTGACTCGTGTAGGAACAACCACGATTAAGGCTGGACCCGTTGGGAGCGGTGCTTTTCAACTTCCCGAAATTGTTAACCAGGATGACGCAGTTGGGTTAAAAGGAGATGCGGCAATCGCCCCAGGCGCAGCCGGACCTGGAGGGTCCTTGCTCAATCGCCGCACCAACTTGATGATTCCAAGCAAGCAGGCGGGCCAGCGTGCTTTATTATCGGGATCTGCTTTAGTATCGGGCTCCGCGTCGGTGTCCGCCGGGTCGCCAAAACTTCCGCTTAATGAGCCTGTGGCTCACAGCAGCACGGTGGTCAATTACCAGGACAACACCTTTATTGGCTTTGACGGGCTGAGCAACATTGACCAGCGGACAGCAAACAGCGGCAATCAATTCAGTCTGGAGCCCCCCGATCAAGGACTGTGCGCCGGCAACGGTTTCGTGGTTGAAGCCGTTAATGATGTCATTCAGGTTTACGACAGAGTCGGTAACCCGCTTACCGGCGCTGAAGATTTGAATTCTTTCTTCGGACTCGCTCCGCAGATTATTCGAGGAACTCCAAATATTATTGGACCTTTCCTTAGCGATCCGCGTTGCTACTACGACGCGCAAACCAAGCGATGGTTTGTGACGGAATTGGATGAAGACAATGGGAACAATACAGGCGCAACTGGCCGTAACTATAACCTCATTGCTGTGAGCCAGACCAGCGATCCCACAGGTTCCTTTGTCGTGTTTCAGTACGACGTGACCGATGATGGTCTGAACGGAACGGTAAATCATGGCGCATGCCCGTGTTTTGGCGACCAGCCCCTGCTTGGCGCCGACAAATACGGGATCTATCAATCAACCAATGAGTTTTCGGCAACGACATTTAACGGCGCGCAGATTTACGCAATCTCCAAGTCGAGATTGGTGGCTGCGGCCGATGGAAAGACGTCAAATCCTCCATTGGTTATTCAGGTTGATGCTTCGCAGGACCTGGTTCCGTTTGGCGGAGAGTCTTACTCGATTCAGCCTGCCACGTCTCCGACGCCGACATCAGAGGAAGACACTAACGGCGTGGAATATTTTCTAAGCGCCCTGCAATTCGGTAACCCGGGCTATGAAGTCTATGACAATCGGATTGCGGTTTGGGCGCTGACAAATACAAAGACGCTGAACACAAATTTTCCGATTTTGAACCTTGAGTTCAACGTGATTCACAGTGAAACTTACGGACAGCCTGACCCTGCAACTCAAAAACCTGGCCCTATTCCATTAGGCACTTCGCTGGGCGATCCATTGGAACTGCTCAATACAAACGATGACCGTATGAACCAGGTCATCTATTCCAATGGGATCTTGTACAGCGGCGTCAATTCGAAGCTGAAGGTGGGCGGCGCAAGCCAGACCGGAGTGGCGTGGTTCGCCGTCCAGCCGAACTTCGTGGGACCAAACCTCAATGGCAACATTGTCAACCAAGGATACGTTGCGGTTACCAAGAACAACGTGCTTTTCCCATCTGTTGGCGTTGACCGGGATGGCGATGGAGCTATTGTCTACACCCTGTCAGGTCCTGATTATTTTCCCAGTGTCGCGTACACGCCGTTCAGCGACGTGACTGCGTCCCAATTCGTACACATCGCAGGAGCGGGGGAAGGTCCTGACGACGGGTTTACCGGGTATCCGCAAGAGGGCGGCAGCAATGGAGTCGCTCGGTGGGGTGATTACTCGGCCGCTACCTGGGATGGAGAGAGAATGTGGTTCGCGGGCGAATACATTCCCGAGGCTTGCTCTGTAAACGCTCCGCCTTGCCGCGAAGTCCTGTTCAACTGGGGTACGTTCGTGGGATCAATACAGCCGTAGTTAAATCTTTTAGGTTGGTTTCGTCTGGGGCAATGATCAAATCATTGCCCCGTTTTTTCGTAAAGAGTCCTGCACGCGTATTGGGCCGTCAATTGTAGAGTGACTTTTCACGTCGTAATTCCCCGGTATAACTGATCCGCGAACATTTTCCCGTCCCAGTATTCGATGTGCGCCTTTAGGGGTGTCTTCGCGTCAGGATCAATGTGGTTTTGAACTCCTTTCGGGTTCATGCGGGCATGTACGTAGTGTTCCGGATGCTTTGCATTGATTGCATTGGGAGGATCATAAAAATCAAGGTGACCGCTGATGATATCTGCCTTCGACCACAGATTGATCCATTCCTGCGGTCTGTTCCGGTAATCCGCAATCATCGGCTGCACGGCGGCGGCAGCCACTTCGCGGACTTGAGAGCGCATATCCCTTTGAGTTCGAAAAAGAAAAGCGGTCTTATCGAGTGGCGATCCGAAGGTGAGAAACATTCTGGTGCGAGCGGCGACATCGAGCGGCTTGGCCGAGAATTGATCGTCCATCAGAAGTCCGTTGAGAACGTCATACCCGATCACCGAGCCAAGAGAATGGCCGACGACGATTATTTTTGTATATAGGAAGGCGGAGTCATCGGCAGTTCTGGCAAGGTAAACCGCTTCGCCCACTTTCATTGCCGTTTGCCAAATCTGCTGCCGCACTTCCCAGAATTTGCTGACGGTGTGAGCCGCGATGTAAGCGGCGACATCGCCGACATACTGGATGAGAAAGCCTCGCGCCTTTGAAGCCGCCCATATTTCAAGCGTCCATAGCGCCACGATGCAAAGCGAATATTTAGATACGAACTGCTGCCAGCCGCCGTCCGGGACGAAATGAAGAAAGAACGGCCATCGCAGTAAGTGTCCAGCCATATAGATTGCCGCGACGACAATTAAAGCCGCACCGGAATAAATGAAGAACCACGCAATGAATCTGGGATTGACGCGTCCGAAGACGAAGATTCCAATCGCAATCAACAACGCGGCAATATCAACCAAGACGAAATCCCAGGTCAGCAATGTCAAAAGATTCCCCGAGGGGAAAGGATTCGAGCTGCCTACCGCATGCGAAACCGCGGCAGCGGCAGCAATCGAATTAATAAAGACCAGCGAGGCGAGAAGCGCCATAATTCCCAGGAACGCAAAGGTCAGCTTCTCAGTCGCAAGCAGAAACTGCTGTTCAGCGCCGAACATCCAGCGCCGATAGGTTCTGGCGGTGGTGTTTAGAATTCCGTTCCATCCGGCGTCGAAGAGAAAGTTGACCACATCGGTTGCGGAAACTTTGCCTTCTGTAATTGGCGCCCAATAAGCCTCGTAGACGTGGACTTCATGTTCCTGCCCGCTGCTCTCTTTGATTTGCATCTCAGCGCGGACAAGTTCTGGTTCCGCGTCTTCTTTACCCTGAGTTCCCATGCGTACGGAACGAATCACGGATTTGCTAACTGTTCCCCCGCCATTTCCGACACCCCGGGCCACAGCTTGTGCCACTCCGTCAATCGTTTCGTAAGGCACCTGCTGTCCCATGCCGTGGGCGACTAAGATTGCGACTCGATTTACCGGGGGTGAGTTCGGTGGTTTCGCAGCGAAAGTTTGCGGCAACTCGAGAAATACTTCGGGCGGGCCCAATTCGAGGTTCATCGCAGCCATGGCGATAGCTCCAGAGATGAAATTCGGACCGGGAGAGAGAAATCTATGTCAATTAGCCAGCCATGTCAACGGTCAGGCATAATTTCGCTGAAACCGCCTTGCAGCTGGATTATGATCGGCAATGTGTCTGCTGACACATGACTTTTAACTGTATGGACATACAGGCTTATTGGGGAAAAATCTACGCTAAGAAGGCCGCTGACGCTGTCAGTTGGTACCGTCCGCATCTGGAGATTTCTCTTGATCTGATAGAGCGGGCCGCGCCGGAAAAGTCTGCGTCAATTATTGACGTCGGCGGAGGCGAATCCACCCTTGTGGACGATCTTCTCGCAGCTGGATACCGCAATGTAACTGTCCTTGACGTTTCCCAGGTTGCGATTCAAGGCACCCGACAGCGGCTTGGGCGAGCGGCAGAGAATGTTGTCTGGCTCGTGGGCGACATTACGCGATTTAATCTCGAACCCTCCACTTACGATGTTTGGCATGACCGCGCGGTATTTCATTTCCTCACGGCGGAGGATGATCGCGCTGCTTATGTCCGGCAAGTAGCTCACTCAGTCAGGCCGGGCGGTCATGTGATTGTGAGTACATTCGGGCCGGAAGGTCCGACTCAGTGCAGCGGCCTTGATGTGATGCGATATGACTCCGATTCATTGCACCGGGAGTTTGGCGTGCGCTTCCATTTGCTTGGAAGTTCCAAAGAACTGCACCACACACCGTTTGGAACGACACAGCAGTTCCTTTATTGCCTATGCCGGCTCGAATAGGCAGCCAACGGCTCAGCATGTGAATGTTTTGCGGTTGCCTGTGACTCCATAACTCTCCACGACGAGGTTGCCATCGTTGGAAATTGATTCACGCGTTACAGCCGTGCCCCGCAGACGATGGAGAATTGCCTTCCTGCTTGCCTTCGGCGTGGTCGTGGCGTATTTCGATCGCGTCAA
>DASYGR010000150.1:0-3896 GCA_035999525.1 Terriglobales bacterium | reverse complement strand
CCAGACTAATTTTTCGCAATCTATATTCGATCTTCACCTTCTCGATAGAAATCGAGGCGCCTCCGCCAACCAGCGTTCGGCTGAATTTAATTACAAAGACGCACGGGAGCTGGTAGTCCTCGCCGTTGGCAATTCATATTTGGAAACCCTTTCGGCCGCCGCTCGTGTGGAAACCTTGCAGGCCCAGGTGCAGACAGCTCAGGCGCTTTATGGCAAGTCTGTGGATCAACAGAATGCCGGCGTGATCCCGGCCATTGACAGTTTGCGCGCCCGGGTCGAACTCCAAAGTCAACAACAGCAGCTGATTGTTGCGCGAAATAATTATGCAAAGCAGAAGCTCATGCTCGCGAGGATTATTGGATTACCTCCCGGACAGGAATTTATTCTCTCCGATCAGGTTCCCTATGCACCTCTCGCACAAATGACCATGGAAGAAGCGCTTCGGCGCGCCTACGCATCGCGATCCGACTATCAGGCCGCGATACAAAAAGTGCGGAGTGCCGAATATTTTCGAAATGCGGCAACGGCTGAGCATTATCCGTCACTGAATCTCGCCGGGGACTACGGCGACGCGGGCATCCGTCCCGGCAGCTCGCATGGAGTGTTTCAAGTCGCAGCTACGCTGGAAATTCCAATTTTCGCCGGTGGCAAGTCTCATGCAGACGCTTTAGAGGCCGAGGCTTCATTGCGCCAAAGTAAACAGCAACTCGATAATCTTCGCGCGGAAATTGACTATGAGGTGAGAGTCGCTCTACTGGATTTGGCGGCTGCCGCCGATCAGGTTGAGGTGGCTCGCAGCTCCGTTGATCTGTCGAACCAAACCCTGACCCAATCTCGTGACCGCTTTGCCGCTGGAGTGACCGATAATTTGGAAGTAGTTCAGGCACAGGAGGCGGTTGCTTCTGCGAATGAAAATTATATTTCCAGCCTGTACGCGCATAATGTAGCCAAGATTTCGTTGGCCCGCGCGATTGGATTTGCGGAAGAAGGCGTAAAAGAATATCTACAGAGCAAGTAATCTATGGCGCAAAATACGGAAACCGTCGAACGAGACAACGTTAAGCCCGCCGAAGCTGAGCCTCGCACTGATAGGCAACATGCACCCTTGCCGGCTTCCGATAGTGATCTTCACCAGAAACGCTTCAGTGTGCATAACCCACGCATCCGAATGGCGGCGATTATTGCTGTGATCGTGCTGGTTGTGGCTCTCTTCTTTCTTTGGAGATATTTCTCCAGCTACGAGAGTACGGACGACGCCCAGGTGGATGGGCACTTGAATTCCGTCAGCTCTCGTGTTGCAGGGCACGTGAATAAGTTATTGGTTGCCGACAATCAATATGTGGACGCCGGAACTCCGTTGGTGGAGATTGATCCCAGTGACTATCAGGTTGCGGTGGATCGCGCTCAGGCCGATTATGATTCTGCCTTAGCTGCTGCAAGAGCCGCACAAGTAAATGTTCCCATCACTTCCATCAATAGCGGCAGCCAACTGAGTACCGCGCAGGCCGATGTGGAAAATGCCCGCGCCGGAATTGCGGCGGCCCGCCAGCAGCATGCGGGGGCGATTGCGCAAACCGCCCAGGCCCAGGCGAATAATGTAAAGGCTCAGAGTGATGTCGCGCGATACAAGCTGTTAGTGGACAAGCAGGAAATTTCACAGCAACAGTACGAACAGGCAATCGCGGCTGCACAATCCGCTGCCGCGAACGTCGACGCGGCCCGCGATGCTGCATCGGCTGCGTCCGATCAAGTCAGGCAGGCGGAAGCCCGCCTGGCCCAGGCTGAATCTAACGTGCGGGCGGCCAGCACCGGTCCGCAGCAAATCGCCGTCATTCGCGCCCGCGCCCAAGCAGCGCAAGCCGACGCCGAACAGAAGAAAGCTGCTCTTGAGCAGGCCAAACTCGACTTAAGCTACACCCATATCGTCGCCCCAGTCAGCGGAATCGTAACCAACCGAACGGTTGAGGCCGGACAGAATGTGCAACTCGGCCAGGATTTAATGAAAGTCATTAATCTCGACGACATCTGGGTTACTGCCGACTTCAAAGAAACTCAGCTGCGTAAAATGGCTGTGAACCAACCGGTTACGATTCACGCGGACATCAGCGGTAAAGACTACAAGGGACACCTGCAAAGTCTTTCCGGTGCCAGCGGCGCAATCACCAGCTTGCTTCCTCCCGAGAATGCTACGGGCAATTACGTGAAAGTTGTTCAACGCATTCCGGTGAAAATTACTTTTGACCCAGGTGAGACAAAAGATCACGTTCTGCGGCCCGGTATGTCCGTCGAACCAAAAGTATGGATAAGATGAGAAGCGTGTGGCAGAATGGAGCGCCGAGCGTCCCCGCCCGGCAGGACGGGCGTTGCGCCCGTCGGGACGCCGTGCCAAGATAGCTCCGCGGAGGACAAGCGACCCTTGTATAGAATCATCACTATTGAACGAGAATATGGATGCGGCGGTGGTGAGATCGCGCAAGAGCTTTCTGACCGCCTTGGATGGAAGCTTTGGGACCACGCTTTGACCGAAGAGATCGCAAAAGTGGCGAATGTGGAATGCGACACGGTGCAGCGTTGCGAAGAGCGCGTTGACAGCACCTTTTACCGCATGGCGAAGGTTTTTTGGCGCGGCAGCAACGAAAGAGGCATGGCCCTACCTGGATCGTCTAATTTTGACGCCGATCAGATGGTCGAAATTGGTCAGCGCGTCATGGAAGACGCGGCGAAGGCCGGCAAATGCGTGATCGTGGGACGCGGCGCTCCGTACTTTTTACGCCAGGAGCCAAACTCATTTCACGTTTTTCTGTACGCTTGCCGCTCTGAAAAGCTCCGCCGAATCCTCGCCTTGGGCAAAAATGAAGCCGAAGCCAACGATCTTCTCGACACTGTGGACGGCGACCGCATAGCTTTTATAAAACACTATTTCGACGCCGACTGGCCCAGCCGATGGCTTTATCACGTGATGATCAACACTGCGATCGGAAATGAAAACGTCATCTCCACCATCCTGAATACCATGAATATTCTCGAGCAGGATTCGAAGCCGAGCCTGGCCGCCATGTGCGAGGAACCAGTCAAGCGTTAGCTGAAAACTAAAGTCAATTTTCTGTTTTATTGACGGAGTACAGCCGCACCCGATAGATACGCGGTTGATGCGGATCCATTAGCAATTGACGGCCCTGATTGGTCTGATCGCCGTTGAGGCGTCTCTCTGTAATCCATTGTCCGGGAACGCGCGAAACTTGTTCGACACTCTCGATACCTGCTGTTCCCGCATCCGCGTCGGGGTCGCGAGCAAAGCTGACCGTCAGGCCGCAGCCGGCAATATAAAATTCTGCCGGTGATGCCTGCAAAATCAACATGGCGCCGTCATTTGCAGCGAGAGTCCTGGCGGGCCACGAGCGCGAGAGCGTAGCCTCAAACAGAAATCCTCCCAAGGCGACTGTCTGTGTCGGACGCAGACTCGTACTATGCAGAACCAGCCCGCGCGTTCGTCCGGCACTTTGCGCTGCTAGCAAAAGATCATGCAGACTGTCGAGCAGTTCGTAAACTTGCATCATCTGAGGTTTCTGGTCGTCATCTTTTTCTGGGACTTTTAGACTGTCAATTGCGAATGGGCTAAAACCGAAGGCGTGACCCTCGCCGTAGGCATAGAGGGCGTTGTAAGGAGCGCTCTCCATGCGAGCCTCCGGTATGAAGATAGGATTGCCCGGAATCTGATAGCGCTGAACCCAATATCCGAAGTCTGGCCAATAGATGTCAGGTGAATAGAAATCAATGCTGGAAGCGGTTGCCCGCCAGACGTCGAGAAAATAAGGATGCGGCCCGCCACTTGGATATTCGCCGGCCCTTTCCGAGGGCGCAGGAAGCTGCGCATTTATATACATCGGAAGCGCATA
>DASYGR010000077.1:0-6928 GCA_035999525.1 Terriglobales bacterium | reverse complement strand
CCAGGTCTTCGCGACGAACACAACATAGTAACGAACTTACTTGAATTGGGTAGACGCCTCAATCTGCAAGGATGGGTGCTATATCCTACACGCGACGAGCAGGTTGCTGCGCTCTCACGTAATCGCTCGGAATTGAGCCAGATGTTCCGAGTGCCAACTCCTGAATGGAGCAGCGTAAAGTGGGCATGGGATAAACGGAACACATACAAGCTCGCGGATGAACTCGGCATCCCGACGCCGCGGACGTTCTATCCGCGGCACGTTGGGGACTTGAGCGAGCTCGACAGGTTCGCCCCTCCATTTGCGATCAAGCCAGCGATCAAGGAGCATTTCGTTTATGCGACTAAAGCGAAAGCGTGGTGCGCACACACACACGCGGAGTTAAAGGCGCTCTTTCTAAAAGCTTCTGATCTGATTCCCGCCAGTGAAATTATTGTTCAGGAGATAATCCCCGGCGGGGGAAATCAGCAGTATTCTTACTGCGCGCTTTTCCGCGATGGACAAGCGCTAGGCAGCATGGTGGCGCGGCGTAAACGACAGCATCCGCTCTTACTTGGAAGGGCGAGCACATATGTCGAGAGCCTCGACATTCCTCCGCTCGAAGAGCTTTCCGGCCGCTTTTTGAGGGCCATAAACTATTATGGGTTGGTCGAAGTAGAGTACAAGCAGGATCCGCGTGATTCAGAATATAAGCTATTGGATGTGAATGCCCGCACCTGGGGTTATCACAGTCTCGGTGTTCACGCTGGCGTTGATTTCAGTTACATGCTCTACCGCGACCAGCTTGGCATGTCGGTAACTACATCGGTAGGTCAAGCCGGCAAGAGCTGGGTGCGTATGACCACCGACATCCCGACGGCGTTTCTTGAATGGCGCAATGGTGATCTAGATATGCGGGACTATTGGCGGTCATTGAGAAATTGTCACGTGGAAGCGGTGTTCAGCAGGGAAGACCCACTCCCGGGCGCTGCTGAGATTTTTCTTCTGCCGTATCTGGCAATCAAAAAGGGATTCTGAGCTCTCTCCCATCCGGTTCTAACCTTTTTGTGCCGGGTCGCTACTGGAAGCGACGAAGCAATCAAGATCAGCGCTTTTCGGCGCCAGTACACTTATCATCACTGCAGGAAATAGGAAGGAAGTTGTGACTCTCGTAACCAGTTATCAAACGATTACGCGGAGGCTTGAATAACAGTGAAGCCAACGATTTTAGTTGCGACGACCAGTCGCTGGTTCTCGACGGCTCGTCTAGTGATGGCTCTCGCCAAAGCTGGGTGCGCCGTGGAGATTGTTTGTCCTACTGGCCATCCGGTTGAAAAAACCAACGCCCCAGAACGCGTACATTACTATCGCGGCCTAACACCTTTGGGGTCATTTACGGATGCTATCGCCGCCGCCCACCCAGATTTATTGATTCCCGGGGACGATCTTGCTACTCAGCATTTGCACAATTTGTACAGCCGGGACCTTCGACAGAGAAAGTCTGATGGCCCAATTTGCAGCCTGATTGAGCGTTCGCTTGGTGCGCCTGAAAGCTTTCCGGTCGTATTTGGCAGAACTGCGGTCCTGACCCTTGCACGCGAGGAAGGCATTCGTGTCCCCGAGACCAGTGTGATTAGGGATACCAACGAATTAAAAAAATGGTCCGCCCAAATAGGATTTCCGTTCGTGTTAAAAGCGGATCGCACTTCTGGTGGTACCGGCGTAAGAGTGGTGCATACATTCGAAGAGGCCGAGCACGCATTGCGAAACTTGCAAGCTGCTCCCGGATTCAAAAGTGCGATTCGTCAAGCAGTGAAGGAACAAGACAGCACCCTGTTTTGGCCTTCCGTGCTTCGCCAGCGACGAACCATGAACGCTCAGGCCTTCATCCTGGGCCAGGAAGCGACTAGCACCGTCGTGTGTTGGCAAGGAGGTGTCCTGGCAAGTTTGCATTTCGAGGTCTTGCATACTGCTTACTCGGCTGGTCCAGCCACTGTGGTGCGTTTGGTCGAAAATGCGGAAATGCTTTCTGTTGCAGAGAGAATAGTTCGTCGGCTGAATCTTTCCGGTTTCCACGGATTTGATTTTGTGCTGGAGAGCAGTTCAGGAAATCCGTATCTCATCGAGATGAACCCGCGGGCAACGCAGGCTGGACATTTGACCTTTGGGGTTGGGCGCGATCTGCCGGCGGCATTATACGCAGCGATATCGGGGGACGTCGTTCGGATTTCTCCCAAAGTCACGGAAAATGAGACGATCGCGTTTTTCCCTCAGGAATGGCTGCGGGATCCGGCAAGCCCATTCTTACAGTCGGGATATCACGACGTCCCGTGGGAAGAGCCGGAGTTTGTTCGTGAGTGCGTGCGCGGTCAGCATAAGCAAAGCGCGTGGGGCGCTCAACAAAACAGTGTTCCTGCCCTATCCACGGTCAGGGTACCTCGCTTATAACTGTTCTTGTTTTGCGTAAGCGCTTTCAACGTCAACATGGGGCTGAGAACGTCTCAATCCCAAAGTAACCTATCTTAGTAACGGTTACCTTTACGATTCTTTACGTTGAAGAACCGAATGACCTACATTCAGCAGATGGCGCGACTGGCGGACATTTTCTATGCAGCTAACGAAAATTCGCCGTGCTATAATCGACCAAATTGCGTTCCCTCCCCGGGTACGTCGGCGTTTTTATCCGATTGCCTCCAGAAACACAATTCATCACAAGATTACTAATGAAGCCATGATAAATACTGTCATTGTTGGCGCAGGTCCTTATGGACTCTCGATCGCTGCGTATTTCCGGCGTCACGGTATTCCGTTCCGAATTTTCGGTCGTCCTATGGATAGCTGGACGTCGCACATGCCGAAGGGTATGGCGTTGAAGTCGGACGGTTTTTCCTGCAATCTTTACGACCCGGATCGGGATTTCACGTTGAAGGATTTTTGCGCCGAGCGCGATATCGAATATTCGGATGCGGGTATTCCGGTGCGTCTTGAGACTTTCTCGTCGTATGGAATGGCATTTCAGCAGAAAATGGTGCCTGATCTGGACGAAAGAATCGTTGTCAGCCTGGAGCGATCTTCGGCGGGATTTAGCCTGACTCTCGAGGATGGCGAGATCGTTACGGCGCAGCGTGTCGTGCTCGCAGTGGGAATTACCCATTTTGAATACATTCCAGAAAGCATGGCTGATCTACCGGCACAGTTCGTGTCTCATAGTTTTCGCCACCATGATCTCGAATCATTCAGAGGCCGCAGTGTGGCTGTCATTGGAGGCGGTGCATCGGCCATTGATCTGTCCGGGTTGTTGCGCGACGTTGATGCCGACGTGCAACTCGTTGCCCGCAAGCCTGCGCTCCGATTTCACGAGAAGGCGTCGACAAACGGAAATAGATCCTGGTGGCAGCGTGTCCGGTATCCCCAATCAGGGATTGGCACGGGATTCCAGTTGCGCTTTTTCGCCGAGGCGCCGATGTGTTTTCACTACCTACCCGAGCGCTTACGCCTCGATACGGTCCGAACAACCCTTGGCCCGTCCGGCGGATGGTTCGTCAAGGACAAAGTAGTTGGAAGGGTCCCTCTCGTCCTAGGGTGCACGACGGAGCGCGCCGAGGTTCAGAACGGCCGCGTCCATCTTCATCTTCGGTGCCTGGATGGTTGCGAACGCGAGATCGTAGCCGATCACGTGATCGCTGCGACCGGATACAGAGTGAACTTGAACCGATTGACGTTTCTCAGTCCTGAAATTCAGAAAAGCCTCAAGACGGTGGACGATACGCCGGTGCTTTCCTCAAGATTTGAATCATCAGTTCGCGGTCTTTATTTTGTGGGAGTAGCTGCCGCGAATAGCTTTGGACCCGTACTGCGATTCGCCTACGGAGCTGGTTTTGCCGCGAGGAACCTGACGGAAACAATGCTAAAGGCTACCTCGGGAGACCATGTCGTTGTTCCGGTTTCAAGCGTTGCACAGCCGGCAAACGAAACCTCGCGGCATCTGATTCAAAGGCTTGATTCAACCAAGTCTCCGTCCGTTTATAACAGCTATTCCGATTGATGTTGGACGCATGAAGCGAGAGACGATTGCCATCCACGCGGGGTATGAAACCGATCCCACAACCAAGTCCGTTGCGGTTCCCATATATCAGACCATTGCATTCGAATTTGATAGCGCCGAGCACGGCGCCGCTCTTTTCAATCTTGAAGTCCCGGGCAATATATATACCCGAATAGGAAACCCAACCAATACAGTGCTGGAGAAACGGGTCGCCGCTCTCGAAGGCGGCGTGGATGCTCTCAGTGTGAGCTCCGGAATGGCGGCGATTCATTATTCGCTAGTCAATATCGCGGAGATGGGACACAACATTGTTTCACTTCCTCAACTTTATGGCGCCACCTACACTTTGCTGGCGCACATTCTACCGAAGCAGGGAATCACCGGGAGGTTTGCGAAGACCGAGCATCCTGACGACGTTGAAGTACTGATTGACGAAAATACGCGGGCGGTGTTTTGCGAGACGATCGGAAATCCTGCAGGCAACGTTCCGGACCTCGAAGGTTTGGCCCAAGTGGCCCACAAGCATGGCGTGCCCTTAATTGTGGATAACACGATTGCGACGCCGATTTTATTGAGGCCAATCGAGTATGGCGCTGACGTGGTTGTTCATTCCATGACAAAGTTCATGGGAGGGCATGGAACCACTTTGGGCGGCATGATCGTGGATAGCGGCAAATTTCCGTGGCGAGATTATCCCGAAAAGTTTTACATGCTTAACCGCCCGGAAATTGCATATCACGGCGTAGTTTATGTCGAGCATTATGGCGACGCAGCTTATGTGGCGCGTTGCCGCACCGTTAGCCAGCGGAACACCGGTTCGACGTTGTCGCCATTCAATGGCTTTTTACTTTTGCAAGGAATAGAGACCCTCTCGCTGCGGATTGAGCGTCATGTAGCCAATGCCCGCAAAGTGGCGGAGTTCCTCAGGGACCATCGCATAGTGCAGTGGGTGAACTACGCCGGTTTTCCTGACAGCCCGCTGTATGAAATGGCGCAACGATACATGGGGTCCAGCCGTTGCTCGCTGCTCACGTTCGGCGTGAAAGGCGGCTTCGAGGCCGGGACAAAATGTTTCAATTCTCTGCGGTTGTTCAAGCGAATGGTCAATCTTGGAGATGCCAAGTCACTAGCATGCCATCCCGCGTCAAGTACGCATCGCCAACTCACTCCTGAAGAACAGCAAAAAGTCGGTGTAACTCCGGAAATGCTTCGTCTGAGCGTAGGGATCGAGCATATTGATGACATTCTCGAAGATCTGGCGCAGGCGCTGGAGAAGGCCGCAGCATGAAATCATCACGGTCGTTGTGGGGAGCGGTATCGTGCCCTTGGTGGTAGAGGATGGAAGCGGGGCTCCAGCCGAGTGGGAAGGGAAGAGGTGGGTCCGTCCGGCCGGCTTGTCCGATGGATTTGCGCCGGAGTCTCAACCGGTCACCATTGCGCTGATCAACAACATGCCGGACGCGGCGTTGGAAGATACTGAGCTGCAGTTCTTCGAGCTTCTGAACAATGCCGCCGGCAACATTCCAGTCAGCGTCAAGTTGTACTCGCTGCCGGGAATCCCTCGAAGCGCGCGCGGAGAACAGCATCTGAACAGTCTTTACTCCGGCATTGACGACCTCGTGAATGGTCGCTTCGATGGCGTCATCATCACCGGCACCGAACCTTTACAGTCAGACTTGCGGGCTGAGCCTTATTGGGAAGTCCTCACCAGCGTTTTCGATTGGGCGGAGCGAAATAGCACTTCGACTGTTCTCTCGTGTTTGGCGGCGCATGCTGGAGTTCTCTACAGCGATGGGATTCCGCGGCATCGGTTGGCTGACAAACAGTTCGGTGTCTTCGACTTCAAAAAGAATCTTGGCCACGCTTTAACCCAACATATTGAGGAGGCGGTACAGACCCCGCACTCTCGCTGGAATGAAGTTCGAGAAGATGCGCTGCTTGCGTGCGGATATGATGTCCTGACTAGTTCCATGCAAGGCGGCGTTAACTCATTCGTCAAAAAAAAGGGAAATTGTTTGTTTGTACATTTTCAGGGCCATCCCGAGTATGGGGCGCAGACCCTATTGAAAGAATATCGGAGGGATATCAAGAGATTCCTCAGGCGCGAACGAGAAACTTATCCCGCGATGCCAGTTGGATACTTCAATGTTTCCGTCAGCCATCTCCTAGCCGAGTTTCAAAACAATGTTTTATCAGACGCACGAGAAGAACAAATGTCGTCATTTCCGGAAGGGGCTGTTGTAGATACCCTGCGCAACTCCTGGGCTCCATGGGCAACGGACCTCTATAGAAATTGGCTTCAGTATTTAATTTCGAGGAAGTCGGACAATTCGTCTTCAGTCGCAGCATCGCGATCAGTTCCTAGCCTGCACTAGGGTTTCGGCAAATCGAGTTTTTCTCTGCCTACATCTTCGTTGAATTCACATTCATTTTGAACAACCCACAAAACCTCGGCATGATTAAAGATCATGTGCCTGAAATTCTCCTTAATCTGCCTAGCCGAATCGGCGACGTTGTGAAACCATGGGCGGAGAGTTCTCCAGACTGGTTGGCGCTAGTCGAGCCTTCAGGCGCATGGACCTACAGCCAGCTGGCCTCCGCAATCCTCAAAACACAGACCTGGCTGCGGGATTTGGGAGTGCGTCCTGGCGATCGAGTCATGATCGTGAGTGAAAACTCTCGGGCGATGGTTGCAGTTTTGTTGGCGGCGGCAGCAATAGACGCATGGCCCGTCCTGGCAAATGCGCGGCTTTCACCGCGAGAGGTGGATCAGATCAGAGAGCACAGCGGCGCCCGCCGCGTAATTTACACCACGGAAGCGTCTCTTCATGCCACACAGCATGCAAAGAGGCACGGCGCAGTCGTGAATCAATTGCTCGAGTTGGGTTCGGTAGGCATTGGCCC
>DASYGR010000397.1:0-5012 GCA_035999525.1 Terriglobales bacterium | reverse complement strand
AAGTCTGGTACAGGAGATATTCATCGTTTCGCGATGGCGCCAACACGTCGTCCACAAGCCGCTTCTTGTCACGATTCAGCTCCCGCCATTGCCTTAAAGCCTTTCCCCATTGAGCCGGAATTTCGGAAAGCACGTTAATGCGCGCTCGAACATCTTCAGAGCGTTTCGTATCATGGCTGGAAGTGTCCAGCATGCTGTGTGGCCAGGATTTCGCGCGCTCTACCATGTTGGCGTGAAAACCTTCTACCGATTCGCCGAACCGCCGCGGGTCTCCTCCCACTTCATTCAGGGAATCAAGTCTGTGATAACGGTAAAAACTGGTATCCTCCAGACCTTTGGCCATCACGGCACTGGTAAATTGCTGCGCCTTCATCGCGAAGCGAATGACCGCCCTTCGGTAGATATTGCCTTGTGCCTCGGCTTTCGCTAAGAGGAGGGCGTCCTGAACGAAATCAAAAACGCTGGGATCAGAGCCTGGACTCTGGCGTTTTGCGCACTCTACAGCTTCCAAAATATATTTCCGATCTGTTTCTGAAACGTGATTCTCCGAAATGTAAGTGCGATAAACCGGGAAGCAGGCGACGATCCTGCCGAGCGCATCCCGCAGGCTATTCAGAGTGAAGTCGCAGGTATGGCGGTTGGCAAGAGCAATCCTGGTCAGGGCGTTCGCGAGCACATTCAGTTCACTGGCGAGTGCATTGTGCATCACGATTTTCTTGCTGCGATACACCAGATTATCGAAATTAACTCTTACGCCGATAAACACGCGGTAAATGCGATCCATCTTCCCGACAGATTCGGGGTCAACAAACAATCCATTGACCAGGTTCAAAAAGTCGTAGCCCGTAGTTCCATCCACCGGCCAATCTTCGGGAATCTTTTCTTCACCCGTAAGAATTTTCTCGATTACGACGTAACTTCCCCTGGAACCCGAAGCGACTACATCGGTCTCACCTTTCAATTCACGTCTGAGACGCTGAAAGTATTGGGCCGGATCGTAAAGCCCATCGGGGTGGTCAATACGCAAGCCGTCAACTTTTCCCTGTCGCAGCAAATCGAGGACGAACCGATGCGTGATTTCAAATACTGACTCGTTCTCCATCCGCAAGCCGGCGAGATCATTGATGTCAAAGAAACGGCGATAATTGATGTCGTCCGCGGCCACGCGCCAATATGCAAGACGATACGCCTGTACCTTGACCAGTTCGTGCAGTTCGTCAAAGCTCTTGGAGTCGCCGGGGGTGCCATTCAGTTCGCGAACGTTCTGTTCGAGAAATCCAACGATTTCTTCAGATTTCGCGCACAGCGCAGCCAACCTTCGCTTGTGAATTTCCTTATCGCGAAGGCGTTCCTCCCGCTGATTTGGAGAGGTTTCCCTGCGGCTGGGAAGATGACTGAACGCCGCGATTAGACTTTGCAATTCCAGAAAATCTTCCCGATTGGAACTCAGCCCTTGTTCCAGACGTTCCAAACCACGTCCTAATATCCGAGGATATTCTCGTGGGTTCACCGGAAACCTGTGATCGCGATAAAAAATGCTGAATTCGCCTTTTTCCCGATCAAACGCTAGTTTTAACTCACCGTTATCAAGAACTGTGCCATATTGATCCCCCAAAATCGGCACCAAAAGCTTCCCTTGCAATTCATCTTTCAAGGGATCCCAATCTATATCGAAGAACCCCGCATAATCGGATGCCTGTCCGTTTTCCAGGACGTCGAGCCACCAAGCATTGTCGCTGCCCATCACTCCCATGTGATTGGGAACGATGTCTAGAATCTGTCCCATCCCATATTTATGAAGCGCGCTGACAAAGCGCTCGAAATCCTCGTCAGAGCCGATTTCAGGGTTCAATTTGTTGTGATCAATAATGTCGTACCCGTGCGTACTGCCGGGGCGGGCTCTCAGATAAGGCGAAGCATAGCAGTGGGAAATGCCCAGAGCTGCCAAGTATGGCACCAAATCGGTGCCTTGCGAAAAGGTGAAATCGCGACTGAATTGCAGCCGGTATGTTGATAGGGGGATACGATCTTTCGTCATTGCTGAAGGAACCATGCAACGTGCCAGGGCGATAATTCAATTCCCGGACCGGACTTGAGGGGTACATTGGTGTATATCAGATCACCCACGGGCCGTGCCACTGAGCCAGCGGCATTCTTCCCGAGATTTGCGGCGAGAGTCAGGAGGCTTCTGCCTCCAAGCTTCCAATTCACGATGACAAGCGTCTTGCCGTGGACTGAAAACCTCGCGGAGCCTCCCTTTATGTCTTTCAGATGAGGAGCGATCAGATTTCTTCTGATTGAAAGCAAATCGCGATAGAACTTAAGCCAGTCTTGATGGGTACTATCGGCCGCGCTTTGCCAATCCAATTTCGAGCGATCAAATGTGTCTTCAGAATTAGGATCAGGAATTTGGTCCAGCGTTTCAGGGGAGCCGAACTTCTTAAATGACGCAAATTCGCTCCTGCGCCCATTCGTAACAGCGGTGGCCAGATCTCCGGAGAAATCGCAAAAAAATAGAAACGGTGTAGTGGCGCCAAATTCTTCGCCCATAAAGAACAAAGGCGGAGACGGCGCAAGCAAAAGGACCGCCATCGCGGCTCTGAGCGCCTGTGCGCTTGTCAGTTTCTGGATACGGTCTCCAAAGGCACGATTCCCGATTTGATCGTGATTCTGCAAAAAGTCAACAAAACAAAACGGAGGTAATTGAGCGCTCGGCTCGCCGCGTTTGACCCTGTGAAATTCCGAGTAGTCTCCCTGATAAGCGAAACCTTCCGCCAGGCAGCGTCCAACCTGCGAGATGGGATTAGCCGCATAGTCGCTGTAGTATCCATCCGTCTCGCCAGTAAGGAGGACGTGCAGTGCGTGGTGAATGTCATCATTCCATTGAGCGGTGTACTGCGAAACCCGATCCGCGTTCTCACGGCGAAGATAGTGGGTCTCATTGTCTGCATTTTCCAGAATTAAATGAATGTGCCGTTCTCTTCCCAGCGTTGTGCGAACTTTTTCGGCGAGTTCGACGAGAAAGTCCGGATTCGAATCGTCCATGATTGCGTGCGTCGCATCGAAGCGTAGTCCGTCGAAATAATATTCCTCTAGCCAATAGAGCGCGTTGTGGATGAAGAAATCCCTAACCACGCCGCTGTGTGAACCATCAAAATTGATCGCTTCTCCCCAAGGTGTGCGGTGGCGGCTCGTGAAAAATTGTGGCGCGTACGCATTAAGATAATTTCCATCGGGACCGAAATGGTTGTAAACCACGTCGAGGAAAACCATCAAACCCCTCGCGTGGGCTGACTGAATCAGCCGCTTCAGGTCTTCTGGACGACCGTAGGAACTGTCTGGCGCGTAGGGCAGAACCCCGTCGTACCCCCAGTTACGCCTTCCTGAAAAGTCGGATAGAGGCATGAGTTCGATCGCTGTGATTCCGATATCTGCAAGATAGTCGAGTTTGCTTTCGACTTCCGAAAATGTCCCTTCGCTAGTAAATGTGCCAACATGGAGTTCATAAATGACCGCGTCTTCCCATGGACGGCCGTACCAATTCTGATCTGTCCAATCGAAGGAAGAGGGATCAATGATTTCGCTGGGACCGTGAACATCACGAGGCTGAAGGCGTGAAGCTGGATCCGGAACTCTGATTTCGTCGCCTATCTGATACCGATAAAGATCGCCAGGGCTGGCGGCATCCGTTATCAACTCAAACCAACCGTCACTCTGTGGGGTCATTCGAAAGCTGAGGGATTTGTTGCCCTCGAGGCAAACATCTACCGTTTCGGCTTTGGGAGCCCATAAACGGAAGCGGATCCTGTCATCTTCACCCCATTGGGCCCCAAATGGCATGCGGTGATTACGTTTCATGCCGCCGATCTTTTTCGCGAACTTGATCCCGTGGTCTCTCGACCAGCACCGCTAAAGAACGCGCCTGCAATTCATAGATTCGTCCCGCATCGTAAAGAAGACCCGGAGTCCGCGCAGTTTGGCAGGATGTATCAATCAGCGCCACCCACACCATCCCAGACGCCACTGTCGGGAGTTGGAAGTGCACCGGTTCGTGATGTGCATTCATGAGCAAAAGGAAATTCTGGTCGGTGACAGGCTGTCCCCGCTCATCCTGTTCTTCTAGTCCCTCTCCTGCAAGAAATACACCCAGGCTGCGAGCTGACTCCTGACCCCATTCTTCATCACTCATTTCGCTGCCGTCGGGTTTCAGCCAGAGGATGTCCTTTACGCCTGCTCCCTTGATTCCTCGTCCCTGAAAAAAGTTTCGCCGTCGAAACACCGGATGGTTCTTGCGCAAGGAGATTACTTGCCGCACGAATTTCAGCAACTCAGTGTCTTTAGATTCATCGCTCCAATCTATCCAGCTGATGTCGTTGTCCTGGCAATAAGCGTTGTTGTTGCCTTGTTGGCTGTGGCCGATCGAGTCTCCGGCCAGCAGCATGGGCACGCCCTGTGAGAGAAACAAAGTCGCGATGAAGTTGCGCTTTTGCTGGGCCCGCAAAGCATTCACCGCGGGATCATCGGTGGATCCTTCCGCACCGCAATTCCAGCTTCGATTGTTGTCGGTGCCGTCGCGGTTTCCCTCCCCATTTGCTTCGTTGTGTTTTTCGTTATAGCTGACCAGGTCTTGAAGGGTGAAGCCATCATGGGCCGTCACAAAATTGATGCTGGCATATGGACGCCGGCCACTGCGGGCGTAAAGATCACTGGAACCAGTTATTCGGTAGGCGAGCTCACCAATTTGTCCACCATCTCCTTTCCAATAGGATCGAATGACATCGCGATAACGGTCATTCCACTCCGCCCATCCCACGGGAAATTTTCCTACCTGATATCCGCCCTCACCGAGGTCCCATGGCTCTGCGATCAATTTAACCTGGGAGAGAATAGGATCCTGATGAATGATGTCGAGAAACGCCCCAAGGCGATCAACCTCGTGTAGTTCGCGTGCCAGAGTCGCAGCTAAATCGAAACGAAAGCCATCAACGTGCATTTCCAGCACCCAATATCGC
>DASYGR010000379.1:0-5546 GCA_035999525.1 Terriglobales bacterium | reverse complement strand
GGATTTGGAATGGTCGTCGGGCTGAATGTGAAATTGTGCGGGGCCAACGATACGGGACGCATGAATTCGAAACAGATTCACGCAGCCGGGCGACGCGCTGGGCTGAACCAACACGCCGTCGAGCAGATCGAGACGGTGAACGATTTCTGGAAGCTGACTTAACAGGGATTTAAGTTTGTCCACTCGGGCGTGCAGAGAGGCTGCTTCTTCAAACTGCATGCCTGAGGATGCTTGATCACGCTGTACGGAAATTTCCCGCAGCAGGGAGTCTCCTTTGGTCTGAAAGTACGCTTGTACGCGTTGGACTTCCTGTTCGTAATCATTGTCGGTGCATCCCTGGAAACAGGGTGCCAGGCACATTTTCATTTCGGAGTAAATACATCCGGGAAATTTCGGATCGGGATGAAGATCTTCGACGCAGCGGCGCATTTTGAAAAAATCGAGCGAATCGTTGGCGAATTTTTCTGCGGAGGTTCGCGAATAAAAAGGCCCATAGTAAACGGAGCGGCCGCTTAAGCGTCCGATGCGGGTTGTAATGGAAGCCCGGGGATACTCATTTTCGAGATGCAGTTTGACCAGCGGGGCGAAGCGGAGGCGCAGGCGTTCGATATAAGTCTTTGGGAAAACGGCGCGCAGAACGCTGTAAAGCAAAAAGCCAGATTCGAAATCTGAGCCGGTGGGAGTGTATTCGATCCAGTGAACCAGTTCGCGCAAGTTCAATCTCTTGGTGTGCTCGGTTGGAGGTCCCAAAAGACGCTGCAATCGCCGCCGCAGGTTTGCGGTCTTACTCACATAAGGGTCCGATTGAGAATCAGCGCTGCGCAATAGAAAGACAGCTGGAGTCGCGGGGATTGCCTCGAAGATCTCGCCATCGCGGGCAGTGGCAAATTCCACGTGCTGGGTTAACACGAAGTTATTCTAGTCTGAGCATTTGCGCGAAGTCCTATTCAATCCTCCACGGAGAGCGCTCGGGCCAATGACGCAATGCCTCGGTTGCCCACGCAGTGGATTTATCGGTGTGACATGAAGTGCACGGGTTGGGGATTTTGTACTTGTCGGTCATTCCCGGCGTTATGAATCTGAAGGTGTGGGCGTGAACGAAAGTGCCGGGCACCCCTTCCGTTGCAATTGCCGGCATGTGGCAGAAAACGCACTGGCTTCCGGGACTGCCATCTTTGTGATGAGTGTGTTCTTCGAGTGTTGCCGTGCGCGGTCCATTCGGCGATAAGGGGCCGTGGCAGTCCAAACATATTTTTTCGGCCGGCTTTCGTAGCTGCGCGTAATTGTCGGTGCCATGTGCATCATGGCAGCTGAAGCACGTGACCCCTCGGAGGTACATCACGCTTTGTACGAAGTCGTTGCCTTGCATGCGATTCTTATGTGCGGTGCGGTCCGCAAAATAGTAAAAGCTTGTTTCGTCCAAAGTGTGATCTTCAAGTTTCCAAAAATCCTGAAGTCTAAGGCCAACGTTGTATCCGACTGGCCAATCGTAATACTTTCCCTCGATGGGTACAGTTACCGGGCGTCCCTGCGAGTGGCATTGGATACACGTGTCGCTGGCGGCAACGTAATTCATGCGTGCCGGATTCAGGATATTGGCGCGCGACGGATGCGCAACGTGCTCGCTGCCCGGCCCATGGCAACGCTCGCAGCCTACGTTCCACTCTGCAACCTTCTTCGTGTGGATATCGTAGCCCATGGAATGGCAGCCATCGCAGGTAGGTCCGGTGGGGCGCTGCATGTTGTCGGGAGGGTAAAACGAGGCCCACCAATCGCCTCCGTTGGAGACGAAATACCGGCTCCAGGCGTGATTCTTGATTTCCCATTGCGCGGGCAGGGGAAAATAGTCATCCCCAATTTTGGTGAAGTAGCGCTGCTTCCAAATGCTGCCGTAAACGAAGGCGATTTGGTCTTTTGTGAATTTTGCAACTGAGTTAGTGGCGAGGTTGGGGATGATGGCGTCGGGATGTTCCCGGGGGTCACGCACGATGTTCGCCATCGGCGTCTTCTTCCAATGCTCATATATCTCGGCGTGACATTTCTCGCAGGCCTGTGAGCCCGCGTAATGCGCGGAATTTGCGATATTGATGTGCCGAGATTGTTCAGCGGGTGTCAGTGGGTGTAGATTGCGAATGAAGAGGACGAGTTTCCAACTATCGTCCTCCGTTTCCTGGTGTGCAAGGCGCCTGGCCGGCATTCCGGTGAGCTGAACTCCGTTTTCGATGATGTAGTGAATTTCGCCATCGGTGAGGTTCTGAGTTTTTGGCGACAGCAGATCGGGCACTCGCGGGTATAGGTTACGACCCATTTGCGTTTGCCCCCTGCCGTCGTTGCCATGACAAATCGCGCAGCGGGCGATGAAATGCTCGCGAGCTTCTGACAGATTCTCGGAGGAGGCTGTCCAGGGATTTGTTTCGTTGCGGGCGTGATGCGGGATTGCGAGATTGCGCACGGTTCTAGCCAGGGCTTTTTCAAGAGAGGATGGCTCGGTGGTGGCGCGGAAGCCGCGCCGCATCAGGGCCGTTGCGCCGAAGGCGGCAACGATGGCGACGATGAGAAGGGAGAGAAGGAAAATCTTCCAGTGTTTCATCGCCTATTTCGGTTCTCCGCAAAAAACTGACGTCGGTGGTGCATTCCGTTCAGTACAAGCTTATTGTAATAATTGAGAAAAGGCGCATTTACCTTAGTTTTTATCATCAAAGGGTTGGCGTTCAATCCAAATCGGAGGCATGTGTAAATGAAGAAGCTAACGGGATTCTGTGCAGTGATGCTAGTGCTATGTCTGCCCGCTTTTTCCCAAGGGCATGACGACAAAAGAGGCGGCGATCAACACGGCGGCCAACAGCAGCGTAGCCAACCGCAGCAAGCTCAAGGGCAACAGCGCGGTCATGACCAGGGCGTCGGCAATGGACACATTCCGCAACGCGGACCTGCTCCATCTCGCGCCGAGTCAAGGCCTTCACAGCCTGCCCGCGCGAATGTGCAGGAGTCCGCTCATGGCGGTCAGCAAAACGAAGCGAATCGCGGTTCCGCACCTCAGCAGGAACATCAGCGGCAAAGTTTCCAGGATCAGCCGGGCCATCCTGAAGCGCCTCACGTCCACGCGCAAAATGATCAATGGGTAGGCCACAATACCGGGCGCAATGATGCGAATTACCACGTTGACCATCCCTGGGAGCATGGACGATTCACCGGCGGCATCGGTGCGCAGCATGTGTGGCGCCTCCATGGCGGCGACCGGGACCGGTTCGACATCGGTGGATTCTTCTTCCAGGTTGCGCCATACGACGACGACTATGCCAGCAGCTGGCTCTGGGATAGTGACGACATCGTGATCTACGCCGATCCCGACCACGATGGCTGGTATCTTGCCTACAACGTGCGGTTAGGCACCTACGTTCATGTGATGTTTTTGGGTAGCTAACTCTCATGGACCCGGCTCTTACTTGAGCAAGAGCCGGGTTGGATCTTTTCTAGTTGGATCTTCTCTAATGGATATCGAGACGCAGAAATCGAAGGCTGTGGCGTTTCGCAGGATGCATCGCGGTGGGAGCATTTTGCTGCTGCCAAATATCTGGGACGTGGCCAGCGCCCGGATCGTCGAAGAAGCGGGTTTTGAGGCGATTGCGAGCAGCAGCGCTGGCGTCGCGTTTAGTCTCGGCTATCCCGACGGCCAGCGCATCTCTCGGGCAGAGATGCTCGCGGCCGTCGCCCGGATTGCTCGCGCAGTCAAAGTTCCCGTTACCGCCGATGTCGAAGCCGCCTACGGCGATCGTCCGGAGGATGCGGCCCGCACGGCGTCCGAAGTGATCGCCGCCGGGGCGGTAGGGATGAATATTGAAGATGGAACCGACGACAGCTCGCAACCCTTGATTGATCTGGCGCTGGCAGTGGAAAAAATCCGGGCAGTGCGGGAGGCGGCCCTTCGTGCGGGAATTTCCATCGTCGTGAATGCTAGAACCGACGTTTATTTGGCTGAGGTTGGCGCTCCGGAAGGACGTTATGACGAAACTGTGCGAAGGCTGGCGGCTTACCGGGATGCTGGAGCGGATTGTCTGTTTGCGCCGGGAGTCCGGGATGTTTCTACGATTGAGAGGTTGGTGGAGGATTTGAAGTGGCCGGTGAACATACTTGCCGGGCCGGGATTCCCTTCGGTTCCTGAATTACATAAGCTGGGCGTGGCGAGGGTTAGTTTGGGGTCCGGACCAATGCGGGCGACGTTAGGACTGTTGAAGCGGATGGCGGAGGAGCTTAAGGCTTCGGGCACTTACAAATTCATGGAGGAATCGCCTACACATTCTGAGGTCAACCGGATGATGGGCGATTCGCAATCCTAGTGGGTTTCTTTAAGTCTTAACCACGAAGGACACGAAGTTACACAAAGGAAGCCTATGAGGCGAAAACCTTCGCGTTACTGCGTGCCTTCCGGTATGGGGATCACCACGACTCTGCTTAAGAGAGGGCCGCCCTTCGGAATCTAGTCGTAACCAATCTTTCGCCCCTTCGGGAATGCTGAGTACAGCGTGTTTTTAGTGGAAGCTGGCGCTGCGCAATTGTCTAAAGTCTTTTCCTTCCATAATTATGACGCGGCACATTTCGTGGAGGCGGGACCGCATGCGCTCTCCAATGCGGTCACCCAAAGTTTCTCGCCGCACCGAGCGTTGCGCACGGCCGAATTCGGAGTTTGGATTCGCTGATATGTCTTGACCCGGTTCATCCGCGAAATTGGTCGTGATAATGGTCGTCCGCTTATCGTTGTAGCGGGTATTTAAGATCAGGCTGACCGTGTCCCATACCCACTCGGTTGGTTTCACTGCGCCGAGCTCATCCAGAACCAATACTTCAGCTTCGAAGACCGGCCGGAGAACGTCCAATTCGGTAGCCTTCACGGAATCGTTGTAGGAATTCTGGATTTGCTTCAGCAGTTCGCGATAGTCGTAGAAAAGACAGCCAACGCCCTTGCTTGTAGCCAATTCTTTAATAATTCCGACGGCAAGATGAGTCTTGCCTGCACCAATGCTGCCTATGATCAACAGACCATTCCCATCGAGCGGATATTCTTCGACGAACCGGCAGGCGGCCATTCTGGCAGGAGCCAAGCCTCGATGCGGTCCGTCAAATTCAAAATTGGAGAGCTCGCAGTGTTCGTATCGCTTGGGGATTCGGGCCGATGCCAGCAGCGAGGTGGAGCGGGCTTTTAGCCGGCAATCGCAGCGGGTGACCCGGGCATCGGAGCCTGAGTTGACGGTTTTCCATCCTGAGCCGCCACATAGTTGGCAGACATCGGCGTGACTTTTTATTTCTTGAACTTTCATGAGCAAAAGCAGATTCCTCCGGGCTGCGCCCGTTCGGAATGACAAAAATTTGAGGGATTTACCCTCTATTGACTTTGCGCCTGCGTGAACTCTGGCGCAAGTGGAAATCCTAATTCGTCTGTGCACAACTTGTGGACATGTGGCTGGCGTTGTGAATCTGACAGGAAAAAGAGATCGCAATCGGGCAAATAATCCGCGCCTCTTGGGAATCCGGCGAAATTTCGGGACAGA
>DASYGR010000089.1:0-47977 GCA_035999525.1 Terriglobales bacterium | reverse complement strand
CAAGCCCCGCCAGAAGCGCCATGATAAAAACTGCGGTTGCAACCGTGAGTGCGATGCCGAGCGCAGTCATGATGGTCAGGCTCTTACGCAGCCGCAGATTACGCACGTTATAGCTCAGGGGGATTGCCATTTATTCTTCCTGCCTTCTAATCCTGTACCTTCTTTACCCGATGTGACGTAAGCCATCCACAATATTGACCTTCGCAGCATGATACGACGGGACAAACGAACTGACGAACCCCACGACCGCCGCTATGAGCAGCGCTGCCGCCATGGTGAGTGCAGTGACCTTCATTCCAGTGAAATAGCCTCCCTGGCTTGCCATCCCCGTCACGATGGCAAAGCAGAGCAGCGTTCCTATCAGGCCGCCTACAAGCGAAAGTGAAACCGCCTCGCCGACGAATAAACCGAGAATACTGTTTCGAGTAAAACCCAGAGTCTTTAACACAGCAACTTCCCGCGTGCGTTCACGAATGGACATCGCCATCGTATTCGCAGACACGAGCAGGATGGTAAAGACCACCGCCAAGCAGATGCTCATGATAAAGGCCTTGATATTCCCCAGCATCCCAATAAAGCCCAGCTGAAAAGCGTGCTCGCTCTCAGTCTTTGTGGCGCGATCAGAATTGCGAAACTGTTCGTCAATCGCTCCAGCGACCTTGGGAACAGATTCCGGTGAATCGGCTAAAACCGCGAAGAATCCATCGCTGCCTTTTAGATTGGGGAAACCTTCGTCTATATAGTCCTTATTAAAGTAGATTGACTGGGTTGGATCGGGCGGCGTGAAAATTCCCCGAATCGTCAACTCCAGGTTGACAGGGAAAATCTTGCCTGTAATGTTGAGCCGGTCACCAATTTTCCAGTGAAACTTGTTGGCCAATCCCACGTCCACGATTGCGCCGGCCCGATCGCGCTGCCACGCTGCCAGTTGATCGGCGGGAATCTTAAATTCCGGGTACACCTTGAACAGTTCCTGCGGATCCGTTCCGAACTGGGCGAAGTAGTGTTCCGGCTTGTCGTCTATATATTGCCCACCAAACCATTGCTGGTTTACCACTTCTTTCACCCCTGGGATGGCTTGAATCTTCTGGCGGTATGAGCTCGGCAAATTGAAAACGAGTGAAACCTTATTGCGAACGATCAGGCGCTGTGCGGACATCTCGGTCGGCTTGCTGTCATAAAAGCTGCGCCAGATCGTAATCAGGAAAGTCAGCAGAAGCAGCGAGCCACCAATGCTAAGTACGGTCAAAATGCTACGGCGCTTATTGCGGAATGAGTTCTTGCGAACGAAACTGACCAGTGTCATAGGAAAACTCCAGTGACCGACTCACTACTGCTACAAGCTCAGGAAATCCAAAAAGCCGCCCCGATTATCGCCTACGAATGGACGGTTAACCCGAATGATTGTCAACCAGAATAGCCGATGCCGTTAAAGTGGACAACCACCGCTTCCAATATGATCGTCACCGATTGGCGGGCAACAAAGTAGTGGAGATCGTCACGTAAGCGTGATGACAAATGTCATTGTTTGATCCGAAGAAGCATTCAGAGGATTCCCATTCGTCGCACAACGTGGCTCAAGTTATAATTGCGCCCACACATGGCTGTTGCTTCGGGCACTAAACTCGGACCGTACGAGATTGTCGCTCTGCTCGGTGCGGGCGGAATGGGTGAAGTCTATCGCGCTCGCGACTCTCGTCTCAAACGCGAGGTCGCGGTCAAGATTTTGCCGCAGGCGCTATCGCTTGATTCCGACCGGTTACGCCGCTTTGAGCAGGAGGCCCTCGCCACCGCTGCCCTGAACCATCCGAATATTCTTGCCGTGTTCGATATCGGCACCAGCGAGAACTCGCCTTACGTTGTCTCAGAACTGCTCGAAGGAGAGACTCTCCGCCAGCGCTTGCGCAGCGGTCCCATCGCGCTGCGGAAGGCATTGGACTATGCCTTGCAAATTGCGCATGGACTGGCGGCAGCCCATGAAAAGGGAATCATTCATCGTGATCTGAAGCCGGAGAATCTGTTTCTCACGAATGATGGGCGTATCAAGATTTTAGACTTTGGTCTGGCAAAGCTGACCCAGAACGAACCCACGGCCCATTCCTCGCTGCCAACAGTCACTCACGGCACCGAGGCGGGGTCGGTGATGGGGACAGCCGGCTACATGTCGCCCGAGCAAGTGCGCGGAATTGCTCTGGATACGCGGTCTGACATTTTTAGTTTTGGGGCAATTCTTTACGAGATGCTCTCGGGCAAGCGGGCATTCCATGGAGACACTCCCGCGGACACGATGAGTGCGATCTTGAAGGAAGACCCTCCCGAGTTGAACGAAACCAATCGCAATGTTTCTCCGGCGCTCGAGCGCATTGTGCAGCACTGTCTGGAGAAGAAGCCTGAGGGACGCTTCCATTCCGCGAGTGATATCGCCTTTGATCTCGAACATCTTTCTGGAATTTCCGGCAGCACGTCGAAGATTGTGCCGCCCATATCGGCAAGGTCACATAATTGGCTACTGCCCGGGATCGCGGTTGGCGTAGTGCTCGCATTGATAATGCTCGGCCTCGGGTGGTGGCTCGGCAAAGGCAGTGGTCGCGCCGCGCTGGCCCAGTATCAACAAATCACTTTTCGCACTGGCTCCATCGGCAATGCGCGATTTACCCCGGATGGGAGCATCGTTTATAGCGCGTCGTGGGAGGGAGGCGGATACCAGCTTTACATGTCACGCACCGACGACCCAGGGGCGCGCGAATTGGGGTTGAAAGATGCAGAGCTGCTTGCGATTTCCAAGAATGGGGAGCTGGCGGTTCGCCTCAATACCGTGACTTTTGGTGGTTACGCGAAAACCGGAACGCTGGCTCGGGTGCCCCTGAGTGGCGGCACACCGCGAGAAGTGCTAAACAACGTGCAGGACGCAGATTGGGCGGCTGACGGCGAAAGTATGGCGATCGTCCGGTACGTCCCGGAAAATAATCACTGGAGGCTTGAATACCCAATAGGTAAGGTACTGTTTGACAGTATTAACTGGATCAGCGCACCCAGAATTTCGCCAGACGGTAAGTGGGTAGCTTTCGCCGATCATGAGAATCCGAGTGGTGATGATGAGGGGTCAATCGCGGTGATCAGCACGGATGGCGACGGCAAAGAAAAAAAACTATCCTCTGGGTGGGAAACGATCGAGGGAATTCTATGGTCTCCTGGGGGTGACGAGATATGGTTTACGTCAGCCAGTAACAGTAGTGCCACGAATCCGAATGCCGTGACTCTTTCAGGAAAACAGCGGGCAATCACGAATGTACCCGGAGGGATGTGGCTGGAAGATATGCGGAGCGGGACGGCGCTGATGATCACTCATCAGGATCGTATTGGGATTCGGGGTCTCGCGCCTGGCGCAAAAGAAGAGCGCGAACTGGGATGGTTCGGATGGTCCATTGTGCGCGACATAAGCCGCGATGGCCGCAAGATTGTGTTCGAAGAGGAAGGAAATGGTGGCGGCCCCAACTATACCGTCTTCGTGCGTGATACGGATGGTTCGCCTCCAGCGCGCGTCGGCGAAGGGCTCGCCCTCGCAATTTCACCCGATGCGAAGTGGGTGATTAGCAAGCTCCCAAGAGGCGGACCTTTGAACCTTGTGCCTACGGGAGCAGGTGAGGCGAGGCAACTTACGCACGATGCTGTGAGCTATTCCGCAGTTCGGTGGCTGCCGGACGCGAAACACTTACTTGCCCAGGGCATCGAACCGGGACATGCTGCGCGGGACTACCTCATTGATATAAGCAGTGGCGACTCAAAGCCCATTACGCCTGAAGGTGTTGCCGGCGTACACCCTTCGCCAAATGGAGCGAGTACTGCTGTCCTGGGTCCCGATGGAAAGTGGGGAATCTGGCAGCTTGAAGGACGAGACATTCGTCTAATCCCCGGACTGGACTCGACCTATTTGGTGATTGGCTGGTCGCCCGATACCGGGTCGGTGTATGCGTTCCAAACGCGGGCCAGCGAGACGGTAGCTAAGGTGCTCAAGGTGAATATAGTGACGGGAAAGATAGAGCCGTGGAGAACCTTCGGCGCAGAAATGGCTG
Organism: Terriglobales bacterium; assembly: GCA_035999525.1. GTDB lineage: Bacteria > Acidobacteriota > Terriglobia > Terriglobales > Acidobacteriaceae > PALSA-188. The sequence continues at coordinate 43,904 of DASYGR010000089.1, read as the reverse complement.
CGGGAATCAATAATGTTGGTCCGCCCAACTTTTCCGCCGGTAACACGGCATACGCGTATACATATGGGCGGGAGCTCTCGGAAGCCTATGTCGTGACCGGATTGAAGTAGGACCTGCCTGAACTACGCTGAACCTGACCCTGTCGCCGACCTTCGGATTGTCTCGCGTTAACTGGTGTGGTTTCTAACGTAACCCCGCCTCGCTGGTTGAGTCACTTTCGTAACTCCCTTGATTTGTTACTCCGCATTATCCTAGCTGTACTCCTCCTCACAGTTGTAGTCCTGCGTTTTAATGCGACGACGTTCTTGCACGAGGCTCGAAGAAAATGTCCACTAAAATTGGTCGCTTCGAAATTCAAGCTGAAATTTCGCGCTCCTTCACCGGATCGGTGAACAAAGCTTGCGATTCCGTGGGTGGACAGATCGTCGCCTTGAAAGTCGTGGATTTGAAGCCTTTCGGAGCGAACGCTGCGCCGGTCGTAAAGCGCATTCTTGAAGAAGCCGAAAGTTCAAAACTTCTCAATACCCATAACATCGCAATGCTTTTTGGAGCCGGCGAGATTGAGGGCAAGTTCTGCGCCACCATGGAATACGTGCAGGGTAACAGCATCGAAACCATGCTGGAGAGGAAAGAGGTTTTTTCGATTTGGGATGTTCAGGACATTGCGCGTCAATGTTGCCAAGGCCTGGACCATGCGCGGGTAAACAAAGTTCTTCACTACAGTCTCGAACCGGGAAAAGTGATGGTTCAGTGGGACGGCATCGTCAAGATGCTTGGGTTCGGAGTTTCGATGATGGGGGTTTCTGCGGCTGAATTTTGTCCGGGCATCCCCAAGATTCTTCATTACATGTCTCCCGAGCAGATCCAGGGTCAACCGCTCGACGCAAGCTCGAATCTATTCAGTCTGGGCGCGATCGTGTATGAGATGGTCACCCAGCAGAAAGCCTTTAACGGCGAAGATCCGGATCAAGTGCAGCAATCGGTGCTGGAGATGATGCCTGCACCGCCCTGCGAAATTAATCCCAAAATTGATCCGGCTCTGAGTGACGTGATCATGAAGTCGCTGGCCAAGGTCCCATCTGACCGATATCAATCGGGCCAGGAACTCATCAATGACCTCGAAAAGTGCAAGAACAATCCGGTAAAGACAGTAGCGGCCAACAAGACGATGCAACCCGCCGCAGCCGTCAAAGCCTCGCAGGGCAGACCGCCCGCTCCGGTGGCCACCGAACCACAGCAAAAGCGCGAGGCACAGAGTGCTCCTTCAATTGCTCCCCGGGTGGAAGTCCAGGCTCCTGCAAATGCCCGGACGGCCGCTGCAGCCGCAGGTGCAGGTACACCGCAAACAGCAGCGCCTACCCTTCAGTCTCTGAAGGCGGCAACGATGGATTCTTCGCAGCAATTTATCAGTACCTGTATCAAAGCCTCCATTGACGCCGTCATAAAACCTGAGGCGAAAATGTCGACAGCTACTCTCGAACCTGAGGTTAAGGCGCCGAAAATTGCTGTGGATCCGATGATGGATGAAAGCAGGAAGGCTGGCGTCACTCCGAGCCGCAGCTTCTCGGAAATTGATGAGCTGCCGCCGCTGAAAGAAGTGTATGTCTCACCTCCGCCTCCGCTACCGGCGTCCTCAAGCGGTAGCGAGGATATATTGCTGGATGAGCCATCAGCGCGTGCTTATGCGAAATCTGAAACTGCTCCGGCGGCGCTGCCTGTCCGGGAGATAGCAAGAAAAGCTGTCGTAGAGATTAAAAAGACTCCGCCGAAGATGTTCCTGTACTCGATCGGGGCAGCAGTCGCCGTCATTTTGGTAATTTCAGCCATCATTGCCCTTCGGATTCGCTCTGACAGTGCGGATGATCAGAGCACGTCTCGGACAGCTATTGAATCCTCTGTTGCCAGTGCATCCACAACCACGAGTAACAGCCAGAGCTCGCCTGTGCGTCAATCAACAATGCAGTTACCGATTGCTTCTGAGTCGCCGAGCAACGACTCATCGGATGTTTCAGTAAAAGGCAAGTTTGCGGCGAAAAAGAAAGCCAAGGCAAAAGTTGAAGCGCCCCAGCCGTTGCCCGTTGTTATCCCGGCGCAGTTAATGGTGAATTCCAACCCCGCCGGAGGACAGATCCAAATTGATGGCCGAGGCGATCCGAGCTGGATAACCCCGTACAACATTTCGGGACTGCCGCCGGGCCAACACACTGTTTACATCAGCAAAGCCGGTTTTGCTCCAGAAATTCGGACCATAGATGCTATTTCCGGCGGCAAGTCCACGGTTATGGTTCACTTCAACCAGCTGCCATCAACGGTCTTCTTTGTGAGCGCTCCAGTTGGCGCTTCCATCTTCGTGGACGGCAAAGACACCGGACATGTGACCCCGGCCCAAATCTCGCTGGATAGGCCTGGCAGCCATACTCTCCTTGTGAAAAAGCCAGGCTACCTGGATGAAACCACGACCGCAAATCTGGCCCCTGGACAGACCTTTCATTACTCGCCCACCCTGATCGCGCTCGGCGATACCGACAACATTAGAACTGTCGGAAAAATAAAGAAGTTTTTCGGCAGCAACGATCCCATTGGCATGGGAATCGTCAGCATCAAGGTTCAGCCTAAAGGCGCACAAATCGCGGTCAACAGCCGGCTTCTGGAAAAACTTTCGCCGGTAGATTTTTATCTCAATCCCGGAACTTACGTAGTTGACATGACTCTGTCAGGCTACAAGACAGCTCATCACGTGGTTACGGTAACGCGCGGCGGGAAAGTAACGTTGGACGACGTCCTTGAACCTCAGTAGGGTCCCCTTCACAACTTGGCGCTATGGTTCGAGGCCCCCACTGGATTCTCCGGTTGTCGTTCGGCTACTCGGGGATAAATCGGTCCTTTTCGCCGCCGCAGCTCCTGAAGCAATTTCGATCTAGTGATCCAAAGACCCGCCGCGACTGCTCCCGCCCAGGTGACAAGTATTAAACCCACTGCCCGAACGTCGGCGACTCGGCTGCCAGTGATTCTCACGGTGCGAGCCATTTGAAAGCTCAAAATCCCCGCGATGACCGCAGTTATGGTTGCCTTTCCTAATTCCCTCCAGGGCAATTGCGCGATCGGAATCAATTTACGGTGGTTCAGCAAGATGGCCATAGCCAGACAGTTGGCGGTGATGCCCAGATCGGAAGCGATCGCAAGACCGACAACTGAATACTTGTGATAAAGTGCGGCGTACATGGGATAGGAAGCTATTGTGATAAGCGTGCTTGCGACCATTGGCGTCAGCGTATTGCCGGCCGCATAAAATGCGCGTGCATACAATCCCTGTGCCGACCAGAAGACCAGTGACAAGGAAAACCAGAAAAAATAAACCGCTGTTTCTTTGCTATCGGAAAAATTGAAGCTGCCATGGCGGTAAGCGAGATCAATAAGCGGGAGAGCCGCCGCCGTCATGAAACTTGTCGCGAGTAGCGAGATGGCCACCGTCCGATACACAGCGCCGTTCACGATGTCGGTCAGTTCCTGAAGCCGCTTCTCGTTAAATAGCCGCGCAAAAAAAGGTAAAGAAGCCTGGCTGACTGCCTGTCCCAGAATGGCGATCGGCACATTGAAAAGTTTCTTAGCGAAACTCAAGCGTGCGATCTCTCCGATGCCCCCTGAAGCAAAGCGGCGAATGAACCAGTCATCCACGGTAACAAGTGAGAGTCCGAGCATCAGCGGCACCGATAGCCGCACCCATTCGCGAAATGCCGGATTGTGCACATCAAAAGAAATCCTGTAGCGCGCTCCCGTGCGCGCCGCGCCAATTGCGTAAAGTACGAACTGCCCGAAGAACGCGCCAGCCAATGCGCCGTAGGCCAGGGACGACGCACCGATCCGTCGCGAAAGCAACACTCCGCCTGCAATGATGAACGCGTTGTACAGTATGGGACCCAGCGAGGGCAGCAGAAAAAGTCGCCGAGAGTACAAAACTGCCGAGAGCACGCCGCCAATGTAGAAGAATATCTGGGTCGGCAAAATAATCCGGGTAATGTGCACACAGAGCCGGAGTTGCTCAGCATTGAATTTGTCGAACCACCAGTGAGTGATTTGCGGCGTAAAAATTTCCGTCAAGACGACCCCAGCGCCCAGGATCGCCGTCATGACCGTGATGACGACGGAAAAGGCCTCGTGCGCATCTTGCTGTTTGTCCTCGGTTAAAAACCGCGTGTATATAGAAATGAACGTGATGGATGTTGCGCCACCCGCGACCAGGTACATTAAGAAGTCTGGGATGGTAAATCCGGCATAGAATGCGTCCGTCTGCACTCCCGCTCCGAAAGTCCACGCTACATAAAGCTCGCGCACATAGCCGATGAGGCGCGACAGCAATACCGTGGTCATCAAGAGCAGGGTGGCGGAAAAGGCGGTGTGCTGATGAGATGGGCGAAGCTGACGCAGCATACGTTGCCAGAGCCCGCCGGTTTGCCCTGGTTCAAGAGCTTCAGAGGAATTCGCCATCAAGTGGCGATTCTACACGGGCGTGACACTTCATCTGCTGCGGGAAATGGTTCGTAGAGTAATGAATCAATCCATATGACCGGGAGCCTGGCGCTCAACCGACCACACGTCTTCTGGATTTTTTTCGAATGGATACACATGTACCATCCATCCGAAAATTTGGGGAATAAATTTCCCGCCTGCGGCGTCACAGGCATCCTGGGACGCAATAGATCCGGCCAATCCGAACTTCGCATTCGGACCAATTGCCTCGCTCTTCTTGTCCGCCGGGGGCATACACAAATTGACGTGCCGGTGCCATTGCGCAATGCTCAAAGGAACGCGTGAATCAAGCTCATCCTCACTGGCGTCCTTGGCAGCCGTATACATAACTCCAATCAACTTGTAGCCGTCGCCGTTCTTTTGGTAGAGCAATGAAGTTGGATGATCAGGATTGAAACGCATTCTCGCTTCAAAGGCGTATGAATAATTAGTGAAGTGATATTGCTTTTGCGGGACGTTGGGTAAAAAAATCTTAAACCCATCAGCCAGAGCAAGTTTGTAGTCCCGATACTTTTCGGCGACCTTGCGTGCTGCCTCCACAATTTGGTCGGCTCTTTCTTTATCGCCCGGTTGCGGTTTGCGCAATGCCGTCATTGCCATGTGTGGACCCATGTCCATGTGGCCTTCCATCGCATGCATCGCGGATGCGCTTCCATCGTTGTTCGTGTCCGCCATCCCCGGCATGGCCGAATTGTTATGCGACATATCGTGAGACGACATATCCGTATTCGACATATCGCCTGAGCCATGGGAGGCTTGTTGCTGCGCCCCCGCCGGGCACAAGCCCAACAGGACGAACATCAGGACCGATGCAAGTGTTGTCATGGCCGGTTTCATGAAAGTGATCTCCCGTCTTGTAGAACCCTGAGCGATCCAACTAGTTCTGGCAATCCTAGAAAGTTACTACAGATTACGGTAGCGACCGCAAGGTAACGGATCTGAGAATTTCGCGAAAGTTTATGAAGTTGCAACAGTCTTGAAATCACCCAGTCCCACTGCCTCGATGGCTTGGCTCGCCGCCTCCTTGCCCGAACGTACGCAGTCAGGAATGCCGATGCCTTTGTAGGCGTTTCCCGCTAGGAACAAGCCTGGAGCATTCAGGCGCAGTCGTTCGATCCGTTCTAACCTTTCGAGATGGCCGACATTGTATTGCGCCATTGCCGCTTTCCATTTATAAACGCGCGCAAAAAGCGGTTCGGCTTCAATGCGGAGAGTCTGACGGAGTTCTGCCCGGATGATGCCTAAAATTTCATCCTCCGATAAATCGAGAACCGTCTCGTCTCGAGTTCCCCCCAAAAAACAACGGATCAACGCGCGGTCGTCAGGTGCGCGATTAGGGAATTTATTGTGCACAAAAGTCGCGGCCAAAACTCTTTTGCCCTCAGCCCGAGGTACCAGATATCCAAAGCCCTCAGGCAAATTTGCGCGGACCTTTTCATCGTAGACAAGAGATACCGTGACCGAGGAACTATAGCGAATGTCCCGCAACTCGGACGCAAGTTTCGGATGGGAATCCTCCAGAAGTCTCGCCGCGGCGTGCGTCGGAATTGTTATGATTACCCCATCAAAATTCTCAACATTCGCGTTTGATGAGACCAACCATCCACGCTCTCGCGCTTGCAGTGACCGGATTTCGTTGTTGGAACGGACACGCGATGCGGAAAGGTGACTTAAGATCGTGCTAACCAGTTGCCGCATTCCGTCTTTCAGCGTTGTAAACACGGGACGCGCGACCGTGTTCATTGCTTCTTTGCGATTTGCGATCAGCGTTTTGCCCAGGCTGCCATTGCGCGCCTGCATGTCCGCAAAACGGGGCAGCACGGCCCGCAAACTGAGGTCGCTCGCATCTCCTCCATATATCCCCGAAAGAAGCGGATCGGCTAAACGCTCGACCATTTCCTCACCGTAATGGCGTTTTACAAACGAACCAACACTCTCGTCGGCACCAATTTCACCCGGGCGGTAGAACCATTCCCTAGCCATTCTGATTTTTGTGCGGAGAGAAAATAATGGTGAAAGAGCAGCAGGCATCAGCTTGGTGGGAACCATAAAGGCGAGCCCGTCGGGTATTGGAATCAATTTTCCGTTGACTGAAATGTAAGTTCGCCGTTGGAAGTCATTCGATCCAATCAATTGATCGGCTATCCCAAGTTCCTGGCACAGTTCAGAAGCCCATGGCTTCTCTGTCAGAAACGAATCGGGGCCAGCTTCGACCGTGCAATTCTCCATGCGCTCGGTAAGAATCACTCCCCCAAAACGAGGACTTGTTTCAAACAACACAAATTCGAGCGGCAGTCCCGCCTGTCGCTGTCGTTCCAGAGTAAAAGCCGCAGACAGCCCCGAAATCCCGCCGCCGATAATCGCAATGCGCTTCATTGTTTTGAACGGAGTTTCGAAATGAAGTATCAGTTTGCTGGGATGAAAGCGGAGAGGCGGTTCGCTGCATTTGCAATGCGCGACCGTACCATTTCCGCAAGAGATACCGTCAATAACGGCGATTCGTTCAAAGATCCCGCGCGCCAAAGCGGCATGCCTTCGGCATCCGCAAACTTTCTGAACGCGATATCAATGTCGAATAAAACTTCTACGTGATCACACAGAAACCCGATGGGCTGAACAAATACTCCGCTATGGCCGCGAGCCTTCAGTGCGAGTATGCATTCTTCAACCGTTGGCCCGAGCCACGGGCCGCCTGACATTCCCTGGCTCTGAAATGCGAATGCCCAATCTTCTCGAGCAAGCGAGGCTTCGGCTGCAACCAACTCCGCAGTTTCTTTCGCTTGTTGCTCGTAGGGATCGCCTTCGAGAATGGTGCGCTTCGGTACGCTGTGCGCCGTGAAGATCACCGGAACACTGCTTCCGTTTTCCGCGCGAGCCTTCGCCAATCCTGCTGAAAGTTTTTCCGCGAAGGCTTTGACGAGCAAAGGATGATCGTGCCAGGATTCGACAAAGTCCACGCTAAACGGAAGATCGCTTTCAAGACCGAGCGCGGAGCGATACAAGCCCACGCTGGTGCGGGAATTCTGGGGCGCCAGGCAGATCACGATGGCGTGTTCAACACCGTCTTTCGCCATTCCCTTCAGCGTGTCGGCAATGAAAGGCTTCCAGTTTCGCATTCCCACATACACCCGCAGATCGACTTCAGCCGATAGCAGTTCCGCTTGCCGCATAGTCAGCTCAGTCAGGGGAGAGCGTCCTATCAATTCGTACCTGTGCTTTACTTCCTCGACCACCTCGGGCGGGAGCGCCCGCCCGCGCGTCACTTGCAGTAGGAATTCCGGAACGTCTTCCACCGAATCCGGGCTTCCATGAGCTAGAAGCATCACAGCCTTTTGTTTTGAAGACGACAAATTATTTCGACTCCTTAGGATGCCGGCTAAGACTCTGTACTGGCGTCTCTTGAATGAATTTTGTCAGTGCCTTCACGTTCTCAACGGGAGTCTCGGGAAGGATGCCGTGACCAAGATTAAAAATATGTCCCGGTCGTCCGGCCGCCAGTTCCAAAATCCCAGTGGCCCGCGACTTCAGCAACTTCCAATCCGCAAAGAGAAGAACTGGATCAAGATTGCCTTGCACCGCGCCTTTAAAATCCAGACTGCGCCATCCTTCATCAAGCGGAACCCGCCAATCAAGTCCAATCACATCGGCCCCCGTCTTCTTCATCCAAGGCAATAAGGCCGTGCTGTCAGTTCCAAAATAAATGATAGGGACGCCGTTGCTCTGCAATTTATGAATGAGTTCAGAGGTGCGAGGCAACACGTAGTCGCGATAATCCTCGACACTTAAGCACCCAACCCAGCTATCGAAGACCTGAATTGCGTCCGCGCCTGCTCGCACTTGCTGCGCCGCGTATTCGGAAACAACCTTCACGAGTTTTTGCATGAGTTCGTCCCACGCGGAACTGGAGTGCATCATGTTCTTGGTATTGAGATAGCTGCGGGAGCCACCACCTTCAATCATGTAGCTGGCAAGGGTGAAAGGCGCTCCGCAAAAACCAATCACGGGCAGTGAGGTTCCAAAGTGTTTGCACACCAAGGCGATGGCTTCGGAAACATACCCCAGATCGGCCGCTCGATTTGTTTGAAGGCGCCCAATATCACGTTTGCTGCGTAACGGCTTCTCAATCACGGGACCTTCGCCTATGGAGAAGTGGAATGGCAGGCCCATGACTTCAAGAGGGAGCAGCAGGTCGGCAAAAATAATTGCCGCATCCACACCCAACGCTTCGGCCGCGGTGATCGTGACTCCCGCAGCCAGTTCGGGCTTCTTGCAGATTTCAATTAGAGAGTATTTCTTCCGGAGGGCGCGATATTCGGCCATGTAGCGCCCCGCCTGCCGCATAAACCACACAGGCGTCCGATCAACTGCCTCGGATCTGCAAGCTTTGACAAAACGGGAACCGGGGGCCGACATGACCTCTCAATGTAGCATTTCGCGGCAGAAGTTTCGGTCTTGACTGGACATATCCCCCTGTCGTCCATACCACAGTACCGTAAGAACAATTCTTGGCTCGGAAGGGAAGATGATTTCACAGGCGCATGCGCTCGAAGACCTAAGCCCAATCCCTGCAATACATTGCAAATGGCCTTCAACCTGCACTCCTGACACTGAATTGTGTATTTCGCCTAGGGGACCCATCCCCGGCAGAAGCGATTCAGATATGGATGGGAAAATGGCTCGTTTCCTGATCTCGCTCGCTTGCAGTTCCTTCGTAATGCTGGCGCTGGCTATGCCCGCCGGTGCAACCCCTATCGTGGGCGGAACCGTCGGAGTATCCCAATCGTTTAAAGCCAACGTTGGGGGACTCTTCAATTCTTCGCTAAAGAGCCACGGCGCAAGCTTTGGCGATCACCAAATTCATGGTGCAACTGGGCTGATTCAAACATCTGGTTTTGCTCCGCACCAATTTAGTTTGCGCGTCCCACCACCAGTCGTTTCTGAGACGCCTGAACCCTCAACTCTTGCTCTGTTCGGTACCGGCTTACTTATGTTGGGTGGGTTGGTGCGAAAGAGATTTGCCCGTTAGGGTCCAGCAGAATCGTTAGCCCAGAATCACTCCTCGGCATCGCCACTACTTTTAGGAAACTCCTGAGCTTGTCCACCGGAACTTCTTCCCCCTCCCACGACCCTAAAGAGTACTTCTGAGTTAGCCGCACCAAGAGAGTACCCTCGGTTTTTCCTGCGAAGGCCTTATCATACAGGGAAGAGTTTCGATCACCATCGCCAGGCGGGAGGTCTTCACTATGGCGGCTAGTCAAGTTGTTCTCTATTTCGACAGGCAGGAAGACGCGTTGCTTTTTACGCTCGCGGCGAGTTCCGTGATCGCTGAAGACGAACCAAATCGTGCAAATCAGTCCGCGCTGAACATTGCGAAAGAAATATCGAAAGCCACTCGGATTACTACTGAAGGATCATTGAACAGGAACTCTGACGCAATAAAAGCACCCGATTCGCCCTCAAACCGCTGCGCCTGAGCCTCTTCTAGCGGCCGTGTCAATTCTGGGAGCGTCAAAGCGGTAACCAATTCCCCGCACGGTCTTCAAGTAAACGGGATTTTCCGGATCTGGTTCGATCTTCTCTCGCAGGCGACGCATATAAACATCCACCGATCGCGGTGTCACGAAGCATCCAGCGGACCACACCGCATCGAGCAACTGATCGCGTGTAAAAACGCGGGCGCGATGACATGCAAGGTAGTGTAGCAATCGGAATTCGCGCGCCGTTGTGAGAACCGTCCGTCCCTCCACCCGCAGGATCATGGAAGAAGCGTCAATCTCGATTGGTCCGAGATTGAGGACTTCAGGCGGTTCCGGTTGACCTGCGCGCCGGAGAACTGCTCTTACTCTGGCGACCAATTCTCGGGGAGAAAACGGCTTTGTGATGTAATCATCTCCCCCCAGTTCAAAGCCCTTAATACGGTCGGCCTCACCTGTTTTTGCGGTGAGGAAGATGATTCGGCTTCCTGATAGTTGCTTGTTTGCCCTGATGTGGCGGCAGAGTTCAATGCCGTCACTGCCGGGAATCATGATGTCCAACAGAAATAATGCAGGGCGCTCCTTCTCGGCTTCCTCGATGACCGACGTGGAATTGGAAATCCATCTCGTCGCGTATCCCGAGCTATTCAAATGGAAACAAACCAGCCCGGCAATATCGGGGTCGTCTTCCACCACGAAGACACTTCGTCGCAGCGTGTTTCTTTCTACGTCCAATATTTGGGGATTCATTCCCGTAAGGCTCATGGCTCTAAAACACAATCGTGTGTCTGAAAATTATGCGACAGCGCTGTTGCATTAGTGTTGCGCAGATATTAATAAATGATGAATCTTCGGGAGGATGGGGACAGCGGAAAGCGATTGTTCACTGAATCGTTCAAGCTGCTATTTTTCAATCTCTTTCGCTTGATAGAACTCCTGCAACACGTAGAAGGCCTTTTTCCTCTGACCGCGATTGGAAATCAAACCTTTACGGTTGTAGAAATCCTGAATGCCGGGCAGCATGCGCCGTGGGGAGTGGAAATCCATTAAAACCCATGGGGACGTTCCCGCCAAAAACGGAATTTTCTTCAGCATGTTGATCTGATGGTCGAATAGATTCGCCTGATACTCTTCCGTAAAGCGTGTCTCGGCGTCGCCGTGTTTCCCGGCAACCGCGCCCGCGCCGAATTCGCTCAGAATTAGCGGCTTTTGATAGGAGCTTTGCCATTGAATTCGGTCCGTATCTTCGACTCTTCCCTCGTACCAGCCCACATACTCGTTCAGCCCTAAAACATCCAGATATTCTCCCAAGGGGTCGTTCAGTGTTCTGATATCGGGGCCCGTTCTGTCCGTATGGTTCAGCGCAGACGTTAGCAGTCGGGTAGGATCGAGTTGTCGGGCATACAGTGCGAGCGACTTTATAAATTCCGTGCGCCCGGTCTCGGATGGTGGCGTCTCATTGGACAGCGACCACAAGATCACCGATGCGCGATTGTGATCTCGGTCAATTTCATCGCGTAGCTGCTCTTTCGCGTTTTCCAGCGTGTCCGGATTTTCCCATGCAATGCTCCAATAAACAGGGATTTCGGACCACACCAGCAGTCCCATGCGGTCAGCCAGCCGCGTCATGGCTTCGTTGTAAGGATAGTGCGCGAAGCGAACGAAATTACAACCCAGTTCGTGCGCCCATCCCAGCAGCACCTTGTCATCTTCTTCAGAAGAGGCGCGTCCGCCTCGAAATGCCGCCTCTTCATGCATGGAGATCCCACGAAGAAATATAGGCTTCCCGTTGAGCACTATCTGCGTTCCTCGTGTTTCAATGCTGCGGAACCCGATTTCATCTTTTACAGTATCTCCAGCCGCAGAGACGACAACGCTGTAGAGTTTCGGATTCTCCGGCGACCACAGTTGTGGTTTTGCAGGGAATCTAAACTCGCCCAGGCCATTCGCATCAGTAGTGGCCGCTTCTTTGAGATGCAGCTCGGGAATTTCGATGGTTATTTTGGTGCCCTGCGATGCTCCATTAAGCCGCACCCACCCGGCAATTGTGTCCTGCGAATTCTTCGCCAATTGCAAAAAATAATCCTGAATAAAATTCTCAGGCACTTCGATGAGGTCAACACTTCTCGTAAGGCCGCCGTAGTTCCACCAATCCGTATTCCGGGCGGGAATGCCGTCAGCTTGGCGGAAGTCATTCACCTCAACCACCACACTGTTATCGCCCTCGACGACGTTGCTTGTAACCTCAAAATTGAACGGAGTGAAACCCCCAACATGCTCCCCTACTTTTTCTCCATTCACCCAGACGCGTGCCACGTAATTCGCCGCGCCAAAGTAGAGAAACAATCGGCTGTGTGGGTGCTTTGAGTAGGAAAAATACCGTTGATACCAAACCGTGCCCTCGTACAAAAACAGCGACTCGCGCTGCGAATTCCAATCGCCCGGCACATTTAATTTTTGCGATGCGTCAAAATCATATTCGACCAGATCGTTCTTACTGCGCGGTTTTGCGTTCTGATAAAAGCGGGCGCTGACTCCGCCGTCATATGGATCCACGATTGTGTTCCAGGTACCGTCCAGGCTGGTTGTAGTTCTTCCCGCAACATTGGCAATAAGATTGGCGGGTGCAGGTTCGGCCGAAGCAAGCCCCGCCAATACGCACACAGCACTCAACAATCTCATCGCTGAGGTTGTGGGCCAGACGAGCCGTCTAGACAATCGCGAAATCGTATGCCCAAGGCCCTCGCACGGACGCTGGCGTTTCCGTGGAATAAAGATCATTTTGCTTGTTCTCAATGTCGCTGCCTCGCACAAAGCATGAAGAATTATCGTCGAAACGTAAACTCCGCGCTGCTACTCTCAGGCGGCTCTACATTGCCGCAATAATTGTAGTAGTGTAATCGAAAGTATTCAGCAAGGAGACACGATGGATATAAACGTCCGAAGGCGCAATGACGTCAGCGTGATTCAACTACGCGGTCCGCTCCGGTTGGGTGATCCGGTAGATGAATTGCGCTCCGCCTGTGATGAGGTTTTTGGGGCCGGCGAAAGCAAGGTGGTCGTCATTCTGGCGGACGTGCCACATATTGATTCCAGCGGCATCGGTCTTCTCGTGAAATACATGGTATCGGCGAAGCAGCGAGGAGGCGGTCTGAAGTTAGTCAATCCTTCCAAATTCGCAGCCCAGGTATTGCGCCTTGTAGGAGTTTTGAATCTGTTCGAAGTCTTCCCAGACGAGAACGCCGCTGTAGAATCTTTCGTTTGAAAGCTTATTTCTTATTTCCCTATCGAAGAATTCTCCTCAGCCTGCCATTCTGACCGGACATCCGAACCATCGAAACCTAACTTTGGCCCGCAACGAAGTCAATCGTCTCATGCCACCATCCTTTCCCCCTAGAATTTTTCAGGGAAATGTTGCAATAAAGCCGGCAGTGGTGAATACTGCTCGCGATTTCTTCAGATCACAATTTAGAGGAGGCCACATGAAAGAATATTTGGCCGAACTGGTTGGTACGTTTGTGTTGGTATTTGGCGGAGTGGGAAGTGCGGTGATCGCAGGAAGCAAAATCGGCGTCGTGGGCGTGGCATTTGCATTTGGCCTGTCGCTTCTTGCCATGGTTTACACCATCGGGCCGATTTCTGGATGCCACCTCAATCCAGCTGTAACTATCGGGCTACTGCTACACCGAAAGATTGCCGCCCGCAAAGCCACCGGGTATATAGCTGCGCAAATTGCGGGTTCGATCATCGCCGCATTTTTAATTCTGATGATTGCGCGGGGAGCTCCTGGCGGCTACGATCCGACTGTCGCGGGCCTCGGAGCGAATGGTTTCGGAGAGCACTCGCCCGGTGGATATTCTCTTCTCGCTGCGTTCATAACTGAAGTTGTACTCACCATGTTCCTGGTGCTCACCGTCCTCGGTTCGACCGACAATAAAGCCCCGGTAGGATTTGCTGGCGTAGCCATTGGTCTGGTACTCACCTTGATTAACCTGGTGGGAATACCCATCACCAACATGTCGGCGAATCCAGCCCGGAGCATCGGTCCAGCGTTGTTCGTCGGCGGATGGGCAATCAATCAGCTATGGTTATTCCTCGTTGCGCCTGTCGTCGGGGCGATGGTGGCTGCCGGTATATTTGCGGTTATTCAAAGCCCAACCGTTCCAATCACCGCGAAACAAGCTGAACGCGCTCTAGCCAGCGAAAGCGCCGAGCGCGGACGAGGCGGGGCGCAGATTAGATAGACATTCCTGCATAGAGCGCCCCACTCTTGTCGCTCCTTTGCGACAGGGCGGGTTTGATGCATCTACGCGCTCTTCTCCTTGCGGTAGGGCGCGGCAGAACCTAATCCTTTGGAACAACGGAAAACGAAGGTCGGTGTTTCTGCATCCAATGCCCGGACATGAGACTAGCTTGATGCCCCAACTTCAGGACAGGTTTCTACTTCGACAAGGAAATTTCAACAAGGAGGAAACATGAAACGTAAAATCGGATTATTGCTGGTATGTTCACTTGTGATAGCGGTAGGTGCCTTTTCCAGTCCCGCGCACGCAAAGTCAAAGGCGGACGTACGGACAGTCACAGGATGCCTGTCGAAAGGCGACAGTCCAGACGAGTTCACGCTTACTACAAGTGACGGCAGCACGTGGGAAGTCCGCAGCAGCGCTGTGGCTTTGGCGGATCATCTCGGACATACGATAGACGCGACCGGAGTGGTGTCCAATGCGAAGATGCATAACATGAAAGAAGACACGAAAGACATGGCGAAAGACAGCGGCATGACGAAAAGCGATACTGAACATGGCCACATGAAAATCACAGCAATAAAGATGGTCAGTGACTCATGCCAGAAATGACAATGACGTAGATCGCTCCGCGGGCCGCGTCAAGGCTCCAACTAGAAAGGCGCGGCCCATCCTGTTAAGGCGGAAACACTCATCACAAGACCTGAAAGCGCGACACCGAAGCCAACCCCACTGTTGCGGGAGAAATACCTTTACTGTTTCTCGGCAACATACTCGCTGGTGGTTCCATGCAGTTTGTCATTCACTGCAACGGTCATGGTCTTGCCATCATCTGCTACGGTCATACGGAAAACATGTGTAGTCGTCCCATTGAGCTTATCGGTTTCTTCGATACCATTGTTCCCCATTCGCTTTACCGATACGGTGGTTGTGCCTGGGTCGCCCTTATAGGGTGCTTCCGTTCCATCGAGTTTCGCGGTGTAATTCTGCCCGATCGGATTAACCATGGTCAAGGTATCGCCCACGGTTTTGAAGGTGACCATGACCCCGTTATCCGAGAAGTTCTCGAGCTTCGTCGTTCGCCACTTGCCGGAGATGGCATGCGATCCAGCTGGGCCGTTAGCCACTCGCGTTAATTCACCTTTGCCTTCGACCGGGTCGGCATTCGTGGCACTGCTATCGGTGAATTCAAATTGTGCTGTCTTGCCATCCGGGGAAACGGTGGTTTTCGCCACTATAACAGCCTTCCCATTCTTCTTTTCGATTTGCTCAATAGTCCGGTCGTCCACAATCCTTATACTGACGCTGTCGTAGTAGGGTTCCCCAGTCACCTTTTGAGCCTGACCGTTCGCCTTGACTTTAAGCGGGGGAGCGCACGTTAGGCATTCATATACGCCGTTTTGCAAGAGAAACTCGTCAGGTCTCTTAGGCAGTTGTGATTTGCTGAGGTCAAATTTCCATGTGCCGTCAAGCATACTCTGAGCGGTTGCGACAGTGGGCGCTAGCAACGAAGCGAGCAATCCAACCAGCAAAAGTTTCTTCATCGGTGATTCTCCTCAATTCATCCGCGAACCCCAGTTCGAAGATCCCTTAACGAACTTAATGTACAACTGCCAGTGGTCGTGTGACAACGCCAACCGCGTCTTCATCTCAGCCGAAGATTCTTTGGCGTAGTTTCCGAGTCAAACTCCGAGTTTTAAACGAATTGAACGGTGCGGTCGCTGCAGGGTTCTTTGATGTCTCGCCGTGGGTGCTTTAACATCGGGCACATGATTTCTTCTTTGCGCCGCTGGCTGAGTGACCCCTTAATTCTGCTCTGCCTCACTGCGGCAGTTGGCGCATTCGTCGTTCAGTCTGGGGAACTTGGCAGCGCCGACACTATGCACCGCCTGCAGACCGCGACGTCATTTTTTACTTCGGAGCCAGCGGTTTTTCCGCAAGAGTACCCGGAGTTCGGGGCTCATGGCCGCGGAGGCAAGCTCTATGACTGGTATGGAATCGGCCAGCCGCTGCTCATGTTGCCAGCCGACATAATCGGCACATATATTGAAAAGTTGCACGTATTCGATACCTATAACGGCAACGATCCAAGTGTTCGGAATATCTTCGTCAGTTACACCACCAATATTCTGATTAATGTACTGACCGCGCTGATCTGTTTCCGTTTTCTGCGCCTGCTGGAATTCAGTGTTAGGCAGTCCATTGCCGGAGTTCTGGCTCTGCTGTTCGCTACTACACACTTGCACTACACCCAGAACATGATGGAAAACAATTGCATCCAGCTGCTTACACTGACTGGTTTCGCATTTCAATATCAATGGTTGCGCGGCGGTAATCGTCGAGCGCTGGTGATTGGGTCAACAGCGTTTGGCTTGAATCTGCTGACTCGACTTACCACAGGCCTCGATCTGCTTGCGGGAGCAGTCTTTCTAATTGCTGTCCTTTGTTTTGAGCAGACAGGTTCGAAGCAATGGTGGGAGCGAACTCTTGTTTATCTAAAAACGACAGTGCCGGTGTACGCGGTATTTTTATTGATTGATCGCCTTTATCAGTTCTACCGTTTCGGGTCGTTCACTAACACTTACGTCCACTATTTCACTCTGGAACATCGGCTCCAGGATCCATCGCTCCCTCCGAACTATCCATTCGAAACGCCGTTCCATGCTGGATTCTTCGGTGCATTGTTCGCCCCGGAGAAATCTATATTTCTCTTCGACCCACTTGTGGTGCTTACGATACTGATCGTAGTGCTTGCTTGGAAGAGATTCCCGCCGCAAATCAAATCGTATTTGATCGCCGCATTTTTTCTACTGTTTGCCTACATCTGCTTTTATGCGAAGTACACAGTGTGGAGCGGCGACTTCGCATGGGGAGACCGCTACGTCTCAACCGCGGCCGAATTGGTGGCATTCATCTCGGTACCGCTGTTGCTGCGATACCGGCATGAACTGGGAAGATTCGTGTGGGCAATCGGCATGGTGCTCATATCGGTGAGCACGATCATACAGACTGCTTCCCTGGCTTTTTGGCTGCCGTTGGAAATTTATCAGATGGAAACTCTGGGCCATCCTACGTTTGTCATCGCACTTCGCGTCAAGAACATCGCTGCATTCGCCTTCGGCAAAATGGATGCGTGGGGACTGAACAACCACGCCATGGCCGAAGACCCGTGGGACTACATTCACATAACCACCTGGAATTTTCTACCATTTCTGCTGAAGAGAGTCGGCGAAGCTCCCGCCTGGGTCGTGAAAATTGCCTTCCTGTTTTGGGGCGCCGCGTTAGCAGCATTCGCATGGACTTTGGCCAGGTTGAGAACGGTTGTCTGCGAACAAAACTGAACCGCTATATTGAGATGTCCTAACAAACCCCTGCAAGCTGCTCGTTAGCCTCGTTTTGTGGCAGGGTGTCGCGATTCGCAAGGGAGGCGGCCAATATCCACGCGGATGCCACCGCAGCCAGGTTATAGGCGTTGCCGCCCCAGGCAGCATGGCGGTGAGGATTGGCGAAGATGAAAGGTGGCAATGCGACTAGATTGAAGACTAGAAACATCAGCGCAAGCAGCCGCGCAGCCAGGACGTCTAAAATTCCGGAGAGTATCGCAAGGCCTGCGAGTACGAAGCAAATTCCAGTCACGATGGTCCAAAACTCTCCTCCCGGCATCCACCTGGGGACGTAAATGGTGTTTTCCTGAATGGAAGTCAAATGTCCCAAGCCGAAGGCTATTGAGCAGACTCCAAATATCCAGCGAGCGACAAGAATCGTTCGTGGCCATGAAGCACTCTGAGCTGCCAGGGAGCTGTAAACGAGGGCTCCTGCGGCGACCGCGATCAGCTGCGAACCGAATCCCGCGAAGACACCGATTTCGACGGAAATTCGAAACCCAAGATAGTGAGCCGCAGTATAGAATCGCGGCAACCAGAACACCGCAAAAACGAAATAGATACTGGCCAGCGCGGCTGCACCCGCCCGAGCGCTGCGCCGCCACAGAATCGCAACGCCCCCTGCGATCATCCACACGGCGGTGATATACGCCAGGATCTCACGACCAGGAATGTGATCCCCGAACGCCTGGATCGGTTGATGGGAGGTGTCAAAGTCGCCCCAGATAAAATCCATGACGCCGACAGCGGCTGACGCGAAGCCATACAGGTAAACTCCGACCTTAGTCACATCAATTCCCCGAATGCGACTGTGTCCGATAACTGGAGCCTGGGACACTCTCGAATGGAAGAATCTATCATGACATGATTAAACGCGTGAGAAATCATCTGAGGACTGGCGGAGTTTCATATCCTATGGGAAACTGTGGGCATGGGAAACAAAGACGCGCCGAAACGCGAAAAGAAAAAACCGCCCAAGAAGAAATAAACCGCCTCAAGGATTTCTTGAAAATGGCGGCATGGGATGCGCTCGTTTAGGCTGACCTTATTTGTCCTTCTTGCCTTTATCTTTGCCGAAGGCTCTTCGCACAGTTTTCGCAAGAGGCGCCGGCATTTTCTTCAGGGCATCGCGGCTAAGGTCTTGAACTGTCTCGCGCAGATCATGCTTTCGCGCCCATGTGCGATCGCGACGGTAACGTGAGATGGGGACAACATTTCCTCCGAACCTGCGGAGGAATTGATGTGCGCCACCCAGGGAATGGCGTTGCATTCCATGCTGGCAGGCCCATTCAATCCCGCGCCACTGCAACAACTCATTGGGCTTGAGATGCAAGAATTCATCCAGGGAATTGTTCGCCGCGGACTCAAACAATCCGCCCGGAAAAAATCGAAATATGTTGATCGCGATTGCCTTTCCAGAGAGCCGGGCCAGCAGCATTATGCGGTTGGTAAGATGGGCTGACTTTTCGAAAACTTCAAAAGTGTTGGTCTCTCCTTGAACCGTTTTCCTGTCGGTTTGCCGCCATGCAACATACACTTCGTAAGCTGCGGCAATGTCTTCCGCCGTCGTCGCCAGCGTCACTTCAATCCCATTTTTTTCGGCGAAGCGGATATTTCTGCGCCGGTCCTTTGAAAATTGTTTGAAGAGCGCTTCGGCTCCGAGGGTAAGGTCCAGCACTACACTGCCTTCAAGCCGTCGGTGCCTGAACCCACACGCCGCGAATGCCGGTAGTTCCAGTGACGACCATGTATAAACTGTGATCAACTCAGCGGTGGTTGCGACCTCCAACAATCCACGCGCCAGAGCATCAAGCGTGGCACTCACATCTTTTTCGGGATCTACGCTGATCTGTGGCCGGGACGCGACGCCACAACTGACCTCCCCTCCCGTCCGCAAACCCGTCAGCACTCCCGTTACTGTTTCGCCGTCCAAAGCGAGAACCGCGAACGGTCCTTTGCCGGCCCAGAGTGGCACCAGAAAATATTCCGGCGCGTTGTAATGGGAAGGAAATTCGACGCGCGTCAAGCAATCTCGCCACATACGCTCAACGTGTACGGCAGGAAATTCCTTAAGAACTATAAAGTCCATCCGCTCCTCGCCGAAGCCGACATAACGTTGCTACGGATTTTATTGATTGGCAAGCAGGATAGTGTAACCGCTTTGCCGCAATCTGACCCGGAGGCCAGAAACTCAAGGAAGGATTTGAACTGCGGGGCTGTCGCAGCAGGCAAAGTGCCGCAACAGCTGAATACAACCGTAACGTGGATGTTTCCGCCAGTAGTCGCGTTAGTAAGTTCCGGGCACAAGAGATACGCCGTCCGCGCCCCTCACCACAAAGCTTTTTGTAATCTTATCGCTTGGGATGTTGTACTCAACTGCGGTCCATAACACTCCAAGGTATAGATTGCCCTTTCCATCTGACTTGATTCCGTCCGGGTAATTGAGTTTTCCGGTCTGATAGAGAGTAAATCCAGAAAGGTCGGTCGGAACTTCGATCAGCCCACCCTCGGCCTTCTCGTCGTGAGAAATCCACAACTGGCCCGTATAGCTATCATAGGTCATCCCATCGCCGCCATTTGACCCATGATGAAGCTCCAGCACCAGAGTTTTTAAAACCGCTCCGCTTATCGGGTCAAGCTGAACAACCGTATTGTGATTCGCTATCGCAAACAAATGTCCGGAGGCGTCATATGCAATACCGTCACTTGTGCCCAGCTTCTTCGAAAGAATCGTTGTAGTGCCTGTAATGAAATTGAAGCGCGCGATCTCGCCTCGTGCGTACAAGCTAATCAGCATGCTGGTACCGCCCGGTTCGATTACTAAATCACGGGCATAGCTGAGCCCACTTACCAGAACGGTATTCGTGTTTGTCACCGGATCATAGCGATAAACGGTTCCTGTCCCTGGCACCGAGTAGATGAGCTGCCCTTGGGGGTTCACGATCAGGTCATCGGGATCTTCCCCAATGTGGTACAGGTTGGTTTGCAGTCCGGTAGTTAAATCCAACTTCATGAGTTCTTGTTTGGGCTCATTAGCAATGTACAGTTGTTGCGCCACCGAGAACGTCGCTGTGGAAAGCACAAGGAGGGTATAGGCAAAAATGGCCCGAGCTGAATTCATTGAAATCCTCATTCGACATGCGCAGATTTACTGGAAGGTTGCTGAGGGGGGTCCCAACCGTAGGAAAAAATCATAGCATATGAATTGCATGTAAAGGACAACAATCACAAGTATCGAATCCGCAATTTGGGCAGGTAGTCATTCGGCGTTTCGAGTGCATATTTTGCGGTGATATCATCGCTTTTCGTCGGTTGTATGCGCCTAACGGCTTTTCGATTGCCCAAATAGCGAAAAGATTTGCATATGAGTTTACGAAATGGCGTCTCCATGGCGATTCTCTCCTGTCTGATTCTTCTTCTCGGCACAGTTGTGAATTCTGCTCAAGCCGGTGAAGATCCGGCACCCGCAAGCCGATTTGATGGCCCGGCGGAACTTCCCCGACAGTACGTTCAGAGCTCTCTACGTTTCACCCCTGCGTCTGGCCGGGTGATTAACATTCGCGAAAGCAAAGACCTGCAAAAAGCGATTGACGGAGCGAAGTGTGGAGATACTCTAAAACTGGAAGCGGGAAAGACTTTTCGGGGTTTGTTTCGCTTGCCCGCCAAGCCTTGTGACGATTCGCATTGGATCATCATCCGGACGGGCGCTTCGGATGAAAGCCTGCCCCCAGAAGGAACGCGAATCTCCCCCTGCTACGCCGGTGTAACGTCATTACCTGGGCGTCCTGATTTTCACTGTGCTTCGGCACAGAACGTGATGTCGAGAATTGAATTTGATGGCGATGGAGATTCGGGACCGATTTTATTCCTTTCGCACGCAAATCATTACCGCTTGATTGGCCTTGAGGTCACAAGAGCGAAGCCTGAACTGCACATGCGCAATCTTATCCAGCCAAAAGATCCGGAGGATACGGCCGACCACTTGGTGTTTGACCGCCTATGGCTGCATGGCACGCCTCAGGATGAGACAAAAGGCGGTATTCACCTGAGTGGCACAACCTTTGTTGCGATCGTTGATTCGTACTTCAGCGATTTCCATTGCATTGCCCGCAAGGGATCCTGCACGGATGCTCAGGCGATCAATGGGGGAGGAGGGGACGCCCCGGGCGGCCCGTACAAGATCGTTAACAATTTTCTCGAGGCGTCGGGAGAGTGCATCTTGTTCGGCGGCGCACCAGGCACCACAACGCCGGCAGATATAGAAATACGCGGCAATCATCTTTTCAAGCCTTTAATTTGGAAGCCCGGCTCGGCTGATTTTGTGGGCGGCTATACTGGCGATCCTTACATTGTAAAAAATAATTTCGAACTCAAGAATGCTCAAAGAGTTCTATTTGAAGGCAACCTGGTCGAGAACTGCTGGGGAGGTTTTACGCAGAAGGGCTTTTCAATCGTCCTCACTCCCGCCAATCAAGGAGGGCATTGTCCTGAATGTCGCGTAACGGACGTCACCATTCGCTACAATTTGATTCGTCATGTTGGCGGCGCGCTCAACATCGCAAACGTAGCCGGAAGCCAGAATTCCCCTTCGGCGGATGGCGAACGGTATAGCATCCACGATGTTTTGGTGGATGACATTGACGGCGAGAAGTACAACGGCACAGGGTTGTTTGCACTGATAATTTCGGTCGCTCCATCACTAAAAATCGTTCACCTGGACCACGTTACGGCATTTCCGCAGCGCGCTGTTTTGTCGGTACTCAACCAAGGACCAAAGATCGAGGACTTTACGATTTCCAATAGTATTTTCGGCGCTGGAGAGCGCCAGATGATAGGCGCAGGAGGAGGGCCTGCCAACTGTGCGCAACCTCGGGACGATCCTGACTCCCTGTTGAAGAATTGTTTTTCTAATGCCATATTCACAAATAACCTGATCATTGGCGGCGGTGTTTGGCCACGTGGAAATATCTCCCTTAAGAATGCTCGCGATGCAGGACTACGCGACTTCAAGGAAGGCCATGGCGGCGATTATCACTTGTGTCGCGAAAAAGGCGATGGCGCGGATTGCAATAAGCCTTCTCCCGCCCTCGCAAAGGGATCGGATGGGAAGAACATAGGTGCCGACGTCGAGGGCATTGAAAAAGCAATTGCTGGAGTAGTTTGACGACGCACGATCAGCTGTTGGAATTGTGTCTATAACGTCTCTGTCAAAACCCTCATTCATGTATTCTCAGCAAAACTCGTTCTCAAGCGCGCGAAGCCGATGTCCCGTTTTTGTAGTTGGATGTCATCGCTCGGGAACAAACCTCCTCTATGACACATTGTTATCTGCGGGCGGGTTTGCAATTTACCGGGGATATTTGCCGATCCATAAGATGCTCATCCCGCGCTTCGGCAGCTTGAACAAGATACAAAATCGAAAGCGTGTTATTCAGGCATGGATTCGAAGCAAGGGGTTTCGCCGATCCGGGCTTGATGCCGGGAAATTATCTACCAATTTACTCGCTGGAGCGAAAAATGGCGGCGAATTCATCCGTATTGTGATGGATGAAATCGCAAGCTCGCAAAATGCTTCCCGCTGGGGTGTGTACGATCCGGATAACGTCCTTTACATGCACGAAATCAAGTCTGAAATTCCAGAAGCATTGTTTATTCACATAGTCCGCGATGGACGCGATATTGCGCTTTCCTTAAAGAAAATGGGCGAATTCCGGCCGTTCCCGTGGAATCGAAAATCCGGCAGCATAAGAGCAACCGCGTTGTATTGGAAGTGGATGGTTGAAGCAGGAAGAGAGAACGGCAAAGCGATCCCAAATGACTACATTGAAGTGAACTTCGAGGAACTTGTCGCTGAGCCTCAGAACGCCCTGCGTAAGCTGAGCGCCTTCCTCGATCACGACTTGGACTACGAACGAATTCAGGCTGCGAAATTGGGGAGATTGCGGGAACCGAATTCATCGTTTCAGATGGAGGGCCGGCAGAATCCGGTAAATCGCTGGAAGGAGAGCTTGTCGCCCGCGCAAGTCGCAGACATCGAAACGCTGGTGGGAGATTGCCTGCAAAATTCAGGGTATTCTTTGACAACACCTCCTGATCAAAGAGAACCCCGCCTTGGGGATAAGGTCATGAAATACACTTTCCCGGCGTTTCTTACCGTAAAGCGATGGGTGAAAATCAACACTCCAGCAGGAATGATGACGAATTTATCCGCACTGGAACGCTGAGATTCCTCGGATGTAGAATCCGAAAAAGTAAAGGATTGACTTATTTATCAATCAAGATGGCTGCGTAATTGAGCGTCCAGCGCGAGAGCGGAGTATTTACCTTCGCCCACTGCTTAAATTCGTAGAAGTTCTTATAGACCAGGCGCTTTCTCCGGATCGCGCCGCTGTGATCGATAAGAGCCTTACCGCCCAGAACGTATCCAAGTTCTTTTAAGTAATTGCCGACGAGGGCTTCGAACCAACTTAATTGTTCGGGCGAAAGCTTTACCTTCCAACGACCTACCGGTGCGAATTTGCCCTCGTTCAAATCTTCTTTGAAAGACGTCAAAGGCTTCTTGACGGAGCCTACACTGGCTTGTTGAATGCGATCATAATCAAGATCACGCTGTATGAAATTCCCTAATCGCCGGAGTTCTTCCGCAGGTTTCTCTACTAGATCTTCATAGCGAATTTCGATGTAATGCGAGCCCAGCGCCGTTCCGGAGGCTCTGCCTTTGCGTACAATCCATTCCCAGTACAATCCCGCAGCAAGCACCCCGTTGCTTTTGTCCCAAGGGAGCGGTCGGCTCCATCCATGTTTATCCAGCGACAAAGCAGCGTCCCGCCCATCGCGAATAATGTGAATAAAAAGAGCATCGGGGAAATCCTGCTGAATTCGCAGCATGTGCGGAACATTCGTTGGGGTGGAATCAATCCAACGATCCACTCCTTGCTTTTGTGCGATCTCCCTCATCACAATTCTAAGAAAGTCGCTCGCATTCCGGCATTCCGATAAAATTTTCCGTTCGATCTCATCGCGATCCAGTCCAGAAACCTGAAATGCCTTGCTCTGGAGCCAGTCCCGCATCATTTGTTTTCTATTTTTAATCAGTTGGAGATCGCCATAAACCGGCTCAAGAACGTCGAAGACATTCATTTGAGTGTGGAACTTAGCGAATCCCCCTGCTGAAAGCAGGAGATGATAAAGAAAACTCGTTCCTGACCGTGGACAGCCCACGATGAAAATTGGTGGTTTCATAAACAGAAACAGGTTCAGCGTCACGCCTGCGATAGGATCTTCGTCAACGTTGTCCGCTCGGCGAGGTTTCTCTACCTAACAAATAATAGACGTCCAGCCATTGCTTCCGAACTACTTCCCACGAATAGCGTTGCAACTCCTCATGCGCATTGACGGCTAATCGTGACGCCAATTCAGAATCGTTTAACACACGAATAACATTTTGTGCCAGAGTTTGAGGGTTGCCTGGCTCTGAAAGCAATCCGGTGCGCTCGTGGTCAATAAGATATCGCATGCCCTCAGGAGCAGTGCTGATGACCGGCGTCCCGGATGCGAATGCTTCGAGGATAGAGACTGGCATATTGTCCAGGCGGGAAGCATTAATAAAAATGTCAGCGCGCTCATAATATCGTCCGATTTGATCCCGTGATGCCACCCCGGCAAAATTTATGCCGGTAATACCTAATTGCCTTACCAAAAGCCGGATTTCGGTTTCCAGAGGTCCCCCACCCACGAGGTCCAGACTCGCGTCCGGAAAGGCTTGTTGTATTTCCGCGAAAGCGTGCACGACCACATCAATTCCGTAATACCGATGGAAGCCTCGGGTGCACACGAGATGAGGGCGTAAAGGCTTTCTGAGACGAAACGAAAATTGTGATGTGTCCACGAAATTGGGGACGATTTTTGCGCTCAATCCGAATTCCCGGAAAACGTCCACCAGATATCCAGACGGAACTATCAGGGCATCAGCTTTCTTCAAAACCGGAACTGTGGTTCGAAAGCGGCGAAGATGATCTCTCGCCTCTCCGCTGTGGTAATGAATGAGAACCTTTTTCCCTAGCGCCCGCGCCATAAGACAGGCCGGCACCGGCGCGATTAGAAATGACCAATAAGACGCTGAGAAGATATGCGCCACGTCAGCCTTTTTCAATTCCCGCCAAAGCGCTAGTAGATACGCGGGCTCACGCACAATAGTGCGGAGTAATGGGAAGCGTTCCACCCATGCAAGTCCGCGAGGAAAGGCAGGATCAATCGGAATAAGAGTGGCTTCGATCTCGGGATCGTTCCGCCAGTTTCGCAGCAATAAGTCTGCTTGAACAGCCTGCCCGCCAACGTAACGTAGTGATGCAGCGACGATTCCCACGCGCACCCGTTTCCGCTGCACTTTGGAGGAGCGCTTAAAGCCATGTGCACCACGGCGCCAGCTCTTTTGTTCAAGCAATTCGAAATACAATGCCTCGTGCCGGCGTCGCATTTGATCAATCGTAAAATTTGCCTTTGCGAACCGCTGCGCGTTTTCAGTGATATGCCGGCGCATCATGGCATCTCGCAGTAATCGCTCGATCGCATTCGCCAAAGCTTGATCGTCGCCAGCATTCACCAAGATTCCGCGGTCTTCATCTATCAACTCCGGATTTCCACCCACCCGGTTAGCCACAACTGGCACACCAGCTGCCATGGACTCGATAATTACATTGGATAAACTCTCGGATGACGAAGGCACTACGGAAACATCGAGCGATGCCAGTACGGCTGGAACGTCCCGGCGGTCTCCAAGAAAAAGAATTCTGCCAGCGAGACCAAGTTCATCTGCGTAGCGCTCCAGTTCTTTACGCAAGGGACCGTCGCCAGCCAGGACAAATTCCACGCGTTCATGCTCGTTCCGAATCTGCGCGGCTGCACGAATAAAATTCCGGTGGCCTTTCGCCACGCTATTCATTCTTGCGATCATGCCTACGCGTAGAGTTCCATGCTGTTTTGAAATCGCCGGCGTGGTTTCTGCGAAACATGATTCATGGAGACCGTTTCCGATCACCACTACGCGACTTTCCCGAAGACCTCGTTTCACAAGTATTTCCGCGGTAGCGCGGGAGTTACAAACCACGGCGTCGCTCCAGCGAAACATTTCCATTTGAACTCGGGACTGCGCGGGAGTTAGCAAGTCGCCAAGTTGACGCTGGCTCCCGATCACGACCGGGACTCCTGCGATCCGAGCTGCCGGAATCAGCGTCAGGTTTGTGTAGAAATCAAATGCGTGGGCGACGCCAACATTCAATGCACGTAAATGGCGGCGGAGCCTAAACCGTGCACGGATTGACTGCAAACCATACAGGCTGCCGCCCAATCCAAACTGCGGCACTTCCCCGAGCCCTTCAAGGAACGCACCTCGCCTCTGAATGCAGCCAAGATTCACGCGGAAAAGAGATGAATCGAGAGACTTAGCGAGCGCGACGAACTGACGTTCGCTGCCACCCGTTTGAAAACTGTCATTCATCAGGAAGACACCAGGAAGAGATGCCTCAGGCGGATCAATTAGACTCGCTTCACCGTTCAGGTGATGTGGAATAGTTTCTTCCATTTTGTTTGTGAGTTGCCCCGTCAAATGCGCGAATTCTCCGGCGGAACACGAAGCGCTAATTCCTCGATTTCTGATCCCCGTCCGAGGCGCTCCAAAACGCTCCAACCACTCTGCTGCTTTAGGAAAAGGGTGGCGTGATTGCTGAAATCCTCTTCAAGCGTTCGCCCAACAATCCAGATGCCTCCCGGCTTAAGGCTGTCGAAAGTTGCCTTGATTCCTTCAACCAGCTGGTCGGCAGAGAAATAACTCGCGTTCAAGATGTTCATGGTACGTAATACATGACACGACTCGGGAAGATGCTCAAACACAGATCGGGTCTGCAACTGGAACCTGGCATTTTCTTTGCTGTATTGCACCGCTTTGGGATGAACGAAGGGAATCGTACTGACTCGATGATTCGCTCCATTTGTAGACTCCATCCACTCCTCGGGCAGCGGAAGCCGGTTAAATCGCCGCTTCGCACCAGCAGCAATGAGACGGTTGATCGGGTATCGCCAGGACTCCCGGCGTTGCAGGGATACAACGAAAGGCCACTTTATATACTGAAGCGGGTGGCCGTGAGGCTCAAGAACATAAGCCCCGCCAGTATTCAACGACAGCTTAACCAGGCTGAACATACTGTCAGACGCCTCAAATGTGGCTAGGGGGAAAAGTGGAAATAGTTTTAAAGCCCACTCCAGGGAAGTCAACGCATGAGAGGCAGCCCGGTCTTGCACTCGGAGTTCAATGGCGCCGGAAAAAGATTTCTTTATCCACCGGATTGCTACATCGTCCAAATCATGGAATCGGTTGGAAAAGGTAGTCCGGTAGGTTCCGTTTGAAGTTCGTAACGTACGGCTTATTTCCTCGAAGATCTGGATCTGCTCTGCGGTAGGCTCATCGCCGACATTAAGAAGATCATAGGATACGAGAGACACGCGCGATCTCGGAATGCGCTTATCGTCACATGCCCGTACGTATTGGTCCGGTTTGAATATTCCGAATCGCAGCATGAAGCTCTACCTACCCGATTGCGTAACGTCGAATTTTCGGGCTCCGCCACGTACCTTCTATCCTCGCACGAGGGCTTGCGAAGACTTGTTCTCAGCCGCAGAAGACGAAGTCGCGACATTTCTTTTCAGGCGATACTCACGATAGTCCCCAGGATTGCCTTCCCGCCCATCACACGCCGCGAGGACAATATTCACCATTTCGCGCGCAGTGACGAAGTGAATCGTCTCATCTCGCTGCGGCGCCCCTTCCACCAGTTCCCGCAAGAAGTGTTGCATTGAAGATCCCAATACAGCATCTTCTTGCGTCGAATCCATGCTATGGCAGTGCAGCTTTATAAACAGCCAGTCTGGACAGCCTTCCACCCGAACGGCTGCCCGTTTCCACAACCGCAGCCGATGCAGGCTTGGAGGGTTCGGCTTGGTCAGAGCGCCATTCTCAATACTTAGCCAGCGTCGGCCCTTCGGATGAAAGTCCGGAAGAAGCGGGCCTTGCACCATCAGCGGGAAAATCTTGGGTGTCCTGCCGCGCTCTAAATCGCGGCCTCTGCGATGAGCAGCGCGGGTGTTCAGCGGAAGGCTACATTCGTACAACGAGTTTATTTTCCCAACTTGACCCGGATGAAAAGGTGCAGTCGGAAGCGTGAGATCGGCATAGCAGCCGGTTTCGGCAAGCACTTGTATTTCGCTATCAACACCGCAATTTATGTCCCTCGCAGAATTAGCCAGGGCAAAGTTTCCATGAACGAAGGCGTAGCGCGGAGAACCGTGGCCATCCATGTAGCAGAGAGATCCGTGCTGGGTGGCCAGGGCGTCTCGAAACTCGAGCAACTGGCGGCGGACATTTTCCGAACTATCGGGAGTGCCTATTCCATGATGCAGATGAATCTCGATTTCTCCCCATCCCGCGGAACAGTGTTGAGCCAGCCGATCAATCAAGTCCTTGTGATATTGTTCAGCAGGATAAAAATAAGTATGCCGAAGGGGATAGCCCTCGGCGTCTCGCCATTGAGTTACGGCTTGGGGATAATCCTGGCACCAAGTTTCGAGCTTGCGTTCTTGCATTTCGAGCGGAACGGGCGAGGCGCCCTGATGAGGAAGAACCGATGGCTCAAAGTGGTCAGCCAGAGCAATGATCAAATGGACTGGTCTGGAATTGGCGTTTCGGTGCATCCTTTGCCACAAATAATTAGGCAACCACCTGGCGCCATAAGTCAGCTTGACCGAAATACTCATCCGCGGAAAATTCTCCCCTTTACCTAAACCGGATATCACCGCAACACAAATGCAAATTCATCCAGCTTCTTTGCGGCGATCGCGAGTTAGAGTCGCGCGATGCGGGAGCTTGGACTTGGTTGACGTGCATATTTATCCAGTGGCTGTTGAACCATATCCGCTGGTTCAAGAGTGAGCGCTTCTTTCGATTGGTTCTCAATGATGATGGCGAGAACCGATGTATATGCGACGGCGAAATAGGGGAAGAACTGATACGCTTCAGGCGCAAAAAGGGCGCCAACGGCAAAACCAATCAGCGAACTATGCAGGGCTCCCGCGAATAGCGTGCTTTGAGTGTCGAGGTCTCGCCTGCGTCTTAGTCTTCGGAGGTTTGAAAATCCCCGGCTGAAAAACATGAGGTAAAGGACGAACGAAAAAATACCCCCCTCGACAGCAATCTCGAGGTAGGTCATGTGAACCTCGTGCCAGTCCCCTGAAATACTCATGAAGTTGTTCACGCCAACACCCAATATTGGGTAATGCTCGATCCCTTCCACGGCACGGCGCATCAGCATCTGGCGCGCTTCGAAGGAGGTGTAGGCTTTCCCCTCGATGCTCGTGTTCAAGTCCTCACCGGACATTGCCGTAAACCGGTCCTTCAACTGCCTCCCAGCGACGGCCATCAGCAACGCGCCTAGAACGAGAGCGATCACAATCAAATATGGACGCTTGCCTTTGACTCCGAAGTGCCACAAACAAACGGTTCCAGCGATAACCAGATCTATGAATCCGGCACGCGAAGCCGTCAGAAACAGAGAAGCTGCCATCACTAACATAGCCAGAGCCCACAACAACTTCTTTAGCGCGCCTTTCGCACTAATCAAGAAAGCGAGACAGAACGGAAGCGAGAGGACAATCGCAAAGGCGAGATCGTTAGGATTCCCGTAAATGCCCCCCAGAACCCCTTCCAGCCGCGGATGAGAATAGCCCTTCGCGATTGAAACCACGGCAATGACGGCCACGGAACCAGCCTGCACAAAAATTATGCGTCTCAATTTTTTGAAATCTGTAACTACCAGAAAAGTGAGCACCCACACCACATAAACCTTGGCGAAATCGAGCGTGTGCACAACCGCTCCGCCTTTCCAGACGGGAGAGAATATTGCTGACACAAACAATATGGCGATCAAGGCCAGAAGATAGTTGGCTTCCTTTGGAAGATCTTTATACCTACGCTTGGTTTTTCCCGCCGCGACCATCAATCCAGCAAGAGCGAAAAAAACCGAGATCTTGGCCAGCGGAATGTATTTCAACCCCGGAATCCAATCCTCAGGACGGGCACAATAGACTACATAAAAAGCGGAAAGCCACGTGAACGCCGCGTTGGAAGGCTCCTGGCTTGTTATAAGAGCGTTGACCGTAAACGGTCGTGCCGGGGCTGCCACCGGTTCTCTACCTGTTATCAAGTCTGATCTCATCATTTCCGGTATTGCGGGGCACACTCTGGGATCTCGACGAATGGCGTGCGATTCCAAATATAAAAGTGTTCGACGGGAATAACCTCCGCGCAATAATTAGATCCCGCAGACGAGCTATGACCCCGTTAAAGTTCCGCGATCCGTCTGTATTGTCAATCTTACATCTGCGAGGCAATCCGAATGATTTTCTCTGATCGTCGGTAACACTTTTGTCAGCCATCGCCGTCTTTCTCCCGCACGATTACCTTCGTAACGTTACGTCCCGCAGTTAGGCGCTCGAATCGTTTTCTCTCAAGGGAAAATGATTTCCTCTGTCGCCTCCGCCTCTCCTGCGCACCAATCGCGAGAGTCGCCCAGTCTTCTCAATCTAAACCACCTTGCAATTGGCTACTGCCTTGCTTAATTGTTTGCAGGCTCTGAGAAGGTAATGCCGAACATGCCGCGGGCAGTAACCTTGGCCCGGGCGGTAAACCTTTCGGAGCGCTCTTAATTCGATTTGGATGCGAGGCAAGGTCTATGGCAAAGTTTCTGCGATGCTTTTTATTAGTCTTTCTTGCGGTGATGACCGCGTGCGGCGGCGGGATTTCCAACAACAGTACCGGCAGCACCGGATCTCACGCCAGCGTCGTCCTTCAATCCATTCAGGTCGTCGCCAACAATCCGTCGTTTGCCGCAGGACTGAGCCAGCAACTCACCGCTACTGGTTCCTATAGCGACGGCTCGACCAAAGACCTGACCAGCACAGCCGTATGGAGTTCCTCCAACGCCAGCGTCGCAGTAGTTTCTGCTAATGGAGTTGCAAAGGCACTGTCGCCCGGTTCATCTAAGGTGACGGCAACCCAGGCCAACCTTTCGGGACAAGTTTCCCTGACCGTCTCAGCCCCGGTCTTGACTTCGATAGTTGTTAGTTCAGTTGCGCCTTCGATTGCCGCGGGTCTCAGCGATCAATTTACCGCGACCGGAAACTATAGCGACGGAAGCACGCAGAATCTTAGTAGCTCGGTTACATGGAGTGTCTCCAACCCCGCCGTTGCTTCAATTTCAAACAGCGGCCTCGCATCTTCAAAAGCCACAGGCGCTGTCGTAATCACTGCAACGCAGGGAACCATTTCCGGGACCGCCAGCCTTACAGTTGGATCCCCATCGCTTGCGTCCATCACCGTTAGGTCCACCACTTCGTCGGTTGGAGTAGGTTTCACCGATCAGTTCACGGCTACTGGTAACTATACCGATGGGAGTACCCAAGACCTCACCGGTTCAGTCAATTGGAGCGTCTCGAATTCCGCCCTTGTAGTCATTTCTTCCGGCGGGCTGGTTACAGCAAAATCGAATGGCTCCGCCACCATTACGGCGACGGCGGGATCGATCACCGGCACAGCGCCGCTGACGGTCACAATTTCACTTGTTTCGATAACCATTACCCCGCCTTCTCCAACCATCGCCGCCAATACTAGCGAGCAATTCAAAGCGACTGGAACTTTCACCGACGGAAGCACGCAGGATGTAACTGGCACCGTAAACTGGAGTTCGTCCGACACAACCAAAGCAACGATCAGCAATTCCGGACCGACCAGCGGATTGGCTCACGCACTGCATTCCGGCTCTTGCACGATGACGGCGTCCTCCGGAGCTATTTCCGCGTCCGACACTCTCATCGTAAGTAATGGAACTTTGGCTTCCATTTCCGTTACGCCGGCAGCAAGCACCATTCCGCTTGGAGTGCTTCAGCAGTTCACCGCGACCGGAACATTTTCAGACGGCACGACGCAGGACATCACCAATACCGTTACATGGAGTTCTTCGCAACCTGCGCTGGCGGCCATCACCGTGAGCGGAGCGGCGACGGCTCGTAATCTCGGAACCGTGACAATTCTTGCAAGCTCGGGATCAGTGAACGGAAGCACCTCCCTAACCGTGAACGCCGCAAACTTGATGTCTCTATCAATTCAGCCGGGGAGCGTGGCAATCGCGCAAGGCACAACTTCAAAATTGAACGCGATTGGTTTGTTCAACGACGGCAGCACAAGAGATGTGAGCGCGCAGGCAACCTGGAGTTCT
Source organism: Terriglobales bacterium (assembly GCA_035999525.1). GTDB lineage: Bacteria > Acidobacteriota > Terriglobia > Terriglobales > Acidobacteriaceae > PALSA-188. The sequence continues at coordinate 10,956 of DASYGR010000089.1, read as the reverse complement.
TCGAATCCTGCCGCCGCGACTGTTCAAACGAATGGAAGACTGCAAGGAATTAATCCCGGCTCAACTTCCGTAACGGCGACTCTCGGCGCACAGAGCATATCCGCGAATGTTACTGTGACCAATGCAACCGTTGTCTCTATCTCGGTGACGCCTTCCATTTCCTCTCTGGCCCCGGGAACACAGATAACTTTCGTGGCAACCGGTCAATTTAGCGACTCGAGCGCCCAGGTTATTTCAAGCAACGTCACGTGGGCTTCGAGCGACACCACGGTGGCAACCGTCAGCAACAACGCGGGTACTCGCGGTATTGCTGCCACTGTCGCTACGGGTGGCGTCAATATCACTGCCACGTTCGAGGGAGTTACGGGCACTGCTCAGCTGAACGTCTCCGGAGCTAACCTGACAAGCATCGTAATCAATCCGCCAACCGCAGTCTTGGCACCTGCCTCCACGGAGCAATATTCCGTGACTGCTAGCTATGATGACGGCACCACCCAAATTGTGAGTACGCTTGTGGCTTGGAGTTCTTCCGACACCAGTCTCGCCACTATTACTCCCTTCGGCCAGGCAACCGGACAATCCGCGGGGCTGGCAACCATTACCGCCGCCTACGGAGGATTCAGCAGCAGCGCGGATGTTTTGGTGGAATCGGCGGCCTTGACTTCCATTACAGTGAACCCATCGAACCTGACCATTCCAGGGCAGATCATAGCGGGCTTCACTGCAATCGGCACATTCGCCGATGGCAGTTTTCAGGATTTGACATCGGCGGTTACTTGGACGTCTTCAGCGGCTTCTGTGGCAACGGTAAGCAATGCCGCCGGCACCAGGGGTTTTGCAACGGCAGTCGCCCCAGGCTCTTCCACAATTTCAGCGGTATTTGCCGGAGAGGTTGGTACTGCTGGAGTCGCGGTCACGAATGCTACTCTGGCTTCCATTAGCATCACGCCGGGCAATCCCAATATCACCCTTGGCACATCCCAAGTCTTTGTGGCCATTGGAACCTTCAGCGATGGCAGCACAATGAATCTTTCCACACAAGTAGCCTGGAGTTCTTCGGACGTAAATGTCGCGGTGATCAATACAGTTGGGCTGGCCACCAGCGCAAGCTCCGGAACAACAACCATTACCGCTACGCTTAACGGCGTCAGCACAACCACAACGCTTACGGTCAACTAGCAAGCAGGCGCAGATTTTAGTGCAGAGTGGTTATGGCCCGGCTTTCCGCCGGGCCTTTTTTTGAGACGCATCAATATTCGGCGAGCTGTTTCATTGCGCCATAAAGATCCGAGACTTGTGGCAGGATGGCATTTTCGAGGATGGGCTGGTACGCAACGTATACGTCTTTCGCTGCCAGGCGCCGAACCGGGGCATCCAAATGTTCGAACATCTGATCGGCGATTCTGGCGGCGATTTCGGCACCATATCCCCAGCTCAAAGTATCTTCATACGCTACCAGTGCGCGATTGGTTTTTTGTACGGAAGTGGAAATCGCTTCCCAGTCAAAAGGATTCAGGCATCGCAGATCGAGGATTTCGACTTTGATCCCATGCTCCCGTTCCAGCTTTTGCGCTGCTTGAAGAGCCCTCGGGACAACCGCCCCATACGTAATGACGGACAAATCCGTTCCCGCCTGGACGACTCGCGCTTTACCGAATGGAATCATGTATTCCGGTCCCGGATCGACGGCGCGTCCATAGGTCTCCCGATATAGCCGCTTATGTTCGAGAAATAGCACGGGATCGTCACAGCGAATCGCCGTTCGTAACAATCCAGCAGCATCAAGCGCATTCGAAGGAAAAACCACCCGCAAACCGGGAATATGAGTAAAAGCACTCTCGCCGCATTGAGAGTGATAGATGGCCCCTCCCGTAAGATATCCGCCAATCGCGACCCGAATCACCAGCGGCGCAGAAAATCCGTTGTTTGATCGCCACCGTATGACTGGCAATTCGTTTCGCAACTGCATCATCGCCGGCCAGATGTAATCGAAGAACTGAATTTCCACCACCGGCTTAAGTCCCCGGGTTGCCATTCCGGTGGCGCGGCCCACGATATTTGCTTCCGCAAGCGGAGAATTAAAAACCCGGTCTGATCCAAAGTCGCATTGGAGACCGGACGTAAGCTTGAAAACTCCTCCTTTGCCTTTCACCATTTTTTGTTTCAAATATTGTTCCCGGCTGCAATCCGCCACATCTTCGCCGAAGACAATGACACGCTCATCCCGTTTCATTTCATCGCGCAGCGTGGTGTTGATAAGATCGGCCATCGTCTTGGGAACAAGCTTTTTTGCATCCGGCCGGATATCTGAAGAAATCGCTGCTGCCGGAGTGTCGAAATTGGCCGAAGTCGGATCCATGTTCGGCGAATAAACGTAGTGTTCGACCGTATTGGGATCTGGAAACGACGCGCCCAGCGCCCGATCCACCGCAATTTGCAAATCATCATCCACTTTCTTTTCAAGATCAGTGATGCCCTTTTCGTCGAGAATGCCTTCTCTTATCAGGAACAGTTGCGTTTGCGGTACCGGGTCGCGAGCTGCGTCCCGCTCACGCTCGGCGTCAGCTCGATACAGGCGCTCATCGTCCGAGAGCGAATGAGAATACGGGCGAATGACATGCGCATGGACAAATGCGGGTCCGTTGCCGGCCCGGCAATAGCTAACAGTACGAACAAAGGCTGCATAGGCCGCGACCGGGTCCGTGCCATCTATTTCTTCAAAATGGAAATGAGGAAAGTTTGCGACTAACCGCGAGATGTTTCCTCCTGGCGTTTGCACTTCTACGGGGACGGAAATTGCGTATCCGTTATCCTCAACCAGGAAGATGATTGGCAGTTTCTGATTCGATGCGGTATTTAGAGACTCCCAAAACTCTCCTTCGCTGGTTGTGCCATCGCCTAGCGAAACCAGTGTCAATTCATCTTCATGAGACAGAATCTCTTTGAACTGACGATAGTCGCCGTTCACTTTTTTCCCCGCATTGGGATGAGTCGAGAGATACCGTCCAACTTCGGCGCAACCGACGGCTTGAAGAATCTGGGTCCCGGTTGGAGACGAACCGGTAACGATGTTCAGCTGCGGATAGCTCCAGTGCGAAGGCATCTGCCTCCCGCCAGAACTGGGATCATCCGCAGCGCCGACACCTTGCAGCAACATTTCGTATGGCGTTGCTCCCAGAGCTAAACAAAGGGCACGGTCACGATAGTATGGATAGAACCAGTCATAGCCGGCTCTCATTGCAAACGCCGCTGCAACTCCGACCGCCTCGTGACCTGCGCCTGAAATCTGAAAAAAGATCTTCTGCTGGCGCTTCAGCATGATCTCCCGGTCGTCAATACGCCTGGACGTGTACATAATCCGGTAGGCGTCAATCAACTGATCGCGAGACAGGCCTTCGTAATTTCTTGTAATGCGCCGCACGTTGCTTTGAACTCCATTTCCCGGAAGTCCAGCATCTTTAACGCTAGCGCTTGCGGTCCCGGTGTTTGTGACGCCGACATCGGTAATCCCGGCGGATTTCGGAGTTGCCTTCATGGTAGCCATTCAGGCTCCCTCATTGTGCAGTGCGAACCTTATGCATTGTAAATCTAGCGAGGCGGTTCCGAATATACTGGATTAGCCGTATAGGTCAAGCCAGCGCATTGAAGAATGATCAAGTTTAATCGAAAGTTCGATCCCAGCCAGATTGGGCTCTTAATCTTCGATTTGGACGGCACGCTAATTGATTCCCGCCTCGATTTGATCCACTCTGTCAACGCGATGTTGCGTCACTTCAACCTCGCCGAATTGCCCGGCGACGTTGTGGCTTCTTATGTTGGAGATGGCGTATCCACGCTGGTTCGCCGTGCACTTGGCGACCCTGCCGATGAGGATTTTTTCAAGCAGGGCCTGGAATTTTTTCTTTCTTATTATCGCCAGCATAAGCTCGACTACACCGTGGAGTACCCCGGCATCAAGAGTGCATTAAGCCAGATTCGTAGCTCCAATGGCTCTGCCCGCCAGATGGCAGTGCTCACAAACAAGCCTGTTCTTCCGGCTCGCGCGATCGTGAGCGCACTCGGATTGGGTGATTTCTTCGTCGCCGTGTATGGCGGGAACAGCTTTACGACGAAGAAGCCTGATCCGCTGGGCGTAAACACTCTTTTGAGAGAGACGGGTCGTAATACCAGCAACTCAATCATTATTGGCGATTCGTCCGTTGATATCGTGACTGGACGCAACGCCGGAATCTGGACCTGTGGCGTCACTTATGGCTTTGCTCCGCAAACCTTTGGCATTGCTCCGCCCGACGTTCTAGTAGACGAGCCGCAGGAGCTTGCAGAATTATTTGAGTAACGTTAACGGTGACGGGTCTCTCCATCGCCCCGCGCAACGAATCAGATACACTGCTTTAGAAATGACGGACTCCCATCCCGCCTTCACACCAGCAGAACTACGCAAAATCCGCAGTCTAAAAAGCCCCTATGGCATCCAGCGATCTCTTGACGCCATGCCTTATCACCTTGCGAATACAGCCTGGTCCCCCCGCCGGGTTCTGAATGAAAGTACCGCTCATTGTTTTGAGGGCGCAACATTTGCGGCCGCCGCGCTCCGGGCGAACGGGTATCCTCCGCTGATTCTCGATCTCGAGGCTGAAAATGATACGGACCACGTGATCGCAATTTATCGTTCCGGCGGTCACTGGGGTGCGGTGGCGAAGTCCAATTACACAGGATGCCGCTATCGGGAACCTGTTTACCGTACGCTGAGAGAACTCGCGCTAAGCTATTTCGATGTCTACTTTAATCTTCGCCGCGAACGTTCGCTACGCACTTTTTCGCGTCCGGTAAATCTCACGCGCTTCGACCATTTTCATTGGATGACGACCGAGAAGCCCTTATGGTTCATCGCGGAATATTTATTCGAGATCCATCACTACCCGCTGCTCGCTTCCGGAATGGCGAAAAGGCTGCACCGGTTAGACGACCGTTCATTTCGCGCAGGCTGCTTGGGGCGTGCAGAAAAGTAAGGAAACGCTCCGGATCAGAATTCTGTGAAGCTGAACCTTGGATGGCACCCGCATTTGACGATCAGTCATGATTGGTGACATACTGTTTGCCTCCGTCCCTTATTAGCTGCCCAGCAGCCAGACTGGCCTCCAACTGATAACTCACGGCTTGCTCTGGTGATCCATGCGCGTAGCGCTCAATTCCGGTAAACCGGTCATCCTGTGTATAGAGGACAATAAAGCGTATCTTCGCTTGCGACGTGCCGTCCTGGAGCAAAATGGTTATTCGGTGCTGGGCGCAACGACGGGCATTGAAGCACTCGACATGCTCCGGCATTCTCCTGTTTCTCTGGTCATTTCTGACCACATGCTTGGAGATGCGAGTGGGACAGAATTGGCCAAAGAGATTAGAAAGATTAAGCCCAAGGTCCCTATAATCCTCTATTCGGCTGTAATGCCTGAACATTTAGGGGATGCAAATTGTTTCTTGAGCAAGATGGAGCCAGTTGAGGACTTTCTTAGCATGATTGCGAGCCTTGTAAAACGCTAAAAGTTTAGCGCTGGAGGGACGCTCGGTTACGCTGGGCGATTTGTTTCATCCACAAGAACAACTTTGCTGACGTAGTTGCGAGCTTCTTTTTCTTCGAGCCAGCAAAAAGCAGTGATAATCACCAAATCTCCCAACTGCACCAGGCGCGATGCGGCACCATTCACGCATATTTCGCCTGATCCCCTCGCCAAAGGTAACGCATAGGTTTCAAATCGTTCCCCATTATTCACGTTCCACACGTGAACCGCTTCTCCCGGCAGAAGGCCGGCCGCCTCCAGGAGCACAGCATCCATCGCAATGCTGCCCTCGTAATTAAGATCGGCACGAGTCACCGTTGCGCGGTGAATTTTCGATTTCATTAACTTGACTAACATTCTGTAACTTTCCTCCCGATTGGATGTTCGGCAATTATTATCGATTTCGGATCTCGATTTGAGCCCAGAAAGGGACGTGGCGGTCAAATCACAGAACGGCGGACTCTTCGAATAAGGGAAGGGAAGAGAAGAACATAAGCGGGATGATGACTCACCTAAAAGCTGAACGCAAGACCGCCGCGTACCGTGCGGGCGGATTGAACCAGATAAACTGTTTTGCCGTCGCTTCCGAGGACAGGGACATATCCCTGAGCCAGCAGGTTTCTCACTTCAAGCAGCGCTTCAATATGTTCAGGTATGAAACCTGTGCCAGGCAGTGGTTGGCGGAAAAATACATCAAAAAATGGATCTGCGCGTCCTGCGGATGTGTTGAACAAATCCACCGGCGTTAGCGCCCTGCCGCTCACCCAGCCATAGGACGCAATCCAACGCGACTTGCTGGCAGGGACCGTCCCGCTCATCTTTATGGTCGCGCTGTGACGATTATGAACCAGGCTCAGTTGCCTGGCGTCAGCCAGTGTGGCATTCTCTCCCAAATCAAGAACCCCGCCATAACTGTAGTCCATCGTCGCGGTAACGTCCGAGGTCAACTTCCGTTGAAACACAACCCGCGCGCCGTGAGTGTCGAGATTTTTGCCGCGATAAGTAAACGTCCCGGAGAGAATATCGGGAAGTACCTGACCGCTATCGGCAGAGGGGTCGCCCACACCGATGAGCGCCGGATCAGACACTCGATCTGAATACACCGCAAACTGCATATTATTCTTGCCCGAGCGATGGGAAACTGAAACTTCCTGGTGATGCGCGTGTTGGAGTGCTGGAGAAAACCCCGCAACGCTCATGCGAGGTGTGGAATCATCGAGCCCCTCAGGTGAAGAGCCAAAATCGCGGAATTCATTTCCACTGCCCGGCAGCGAAGTAGCATATTGATATTCCACAACAGTATCGGGAGAAACATGAAAATCAGCGCTGCCGAATGGGCGAACCACGCTTACCCGGCCCATAAACTGGACCGTCTGCATCTCGCTACCGAAATTGAGTTCCAGATTGCCGAGAGTCAAATTGTCCGAAGTCGTCAGAGCGAGCGCCTGCAAGGCCGCCCCGGGCAAGCGTGCATCGGGCGAAGCCAGGTTGCGGTACGTTATAGCCAATCGTGGCTCCGAACCGTTTTCCATTTTTCGGCTGTACGATGCCCTCAAGACCGTGGCTGGAGTGACCTGGCCATATCCGACGTTTCCGCGAAACGCCACAGTCCCGTCGCTGAAAAGAGATCGCTGTATAGAGAACCCGGTGCCCATATCGGAAGAACTGCCAAAACCTTCTGAGGGGGAGCCTGCCAGGAATGACAAGGTGCCGCTAAGATCGTGATTCTCGCTCGACTCGCGTACGGCTCCGGAGCTGGGATCTAACGCCCTCAGAATCGGACGGTTCGCCGCCGAGCGCAGAACCCATTTCCAATCGTCTTGGTCGCTGGCGCCTCGTCTAGGAGCCAAGCGAACCGAATCGAATAGTGTGCTTAAAGTCACGTTCAGTATCAAGATTGAGCCCGCACGCAACCCGACCTCTTGATGTTCGGCGGTAAGGAAAGAAGGCGCGGAAACGCTAATGCTATAGAAGCCGGGCTGTAAGCCAGCGGCTGAGTAAAACCCCTTCTCGTCAGTGAACACTTTCAAGCTTTGCATCGCCGAGCCAATCACTTCCACGACGGCACCCATCTGGGGCGCACCCGCAGAACTTCGCACGTACCCAGATATGGAACCGGACCTGTCCGCAGCGTACGCCGGGAGCACAAGGCCACAGGCAATTAGAAAACAGCCAAGCTTACGAAGCATGCCAATCCCGCCTTTCTGCTCGCCCCTATTCGACCGAGAAGGTTGCCGAGGGGTCCACTGTTTGCTTTGACAGGTTGTCATTCACTTTAATCTGAATCCGATAAATTCCCGGTGGAAGATTGGACGCAGAGAGCGTCTTCTGCAGAGTCATCTGGTCGCCAATGTTCCCCATATGCTCGGTAGATTCCACGGTATGAATTACATTCTTGTTCGTCGCCGCGTCAACTACGTTGTATTCAATAGTGGCCGACGGTTTATGGGTCTTATCGTCAAGGCTAAGATTATATACCTGCATCCAGAAATTCAGTTTCTGGTTGCGCTTAAAACTCACCGGCTTACCGTCTGACGGAGCGACTCTCGGACGAACCTTCGTCGATCCAATTACAAAACTCCCGGTGCCGACGTTTTTTGAAGCCACCGGTTCCATTTGATCGGCCACGATGAGTGTTGAAGTGTCAAGCCGATCATCCGCAAAATCGGGCACGACCAAACCCTTGCTCCAAGTGCCCTTGCGGTCGCCGTTCACGTCCTTCACTACGATGTCGAAGCGATAGCGACCGGGACGAAGCGGTAGGGCCTTCCAATAGACCGATGAATTTTCCGCCGACTTTGGCAGCAATTCCGCCGGGACGTCCACTTGTACCGTATCCTCGAAAGTCTGGGCCGTGCGGCCGGCTAAAGTCGTAACTCTGCCGAATATGTTCACAGTCCCCAGTTCGACACCATCCTTGTTCACAAACGTGATGTCGCGGTTTTTCATCTGGATCGTGATTGGAACCAGAACGGTATCACCGGTAATTTTGACAAAATCTGCCCGCACATCGAACGGCATCAGATTGTACTTAATTCTTGTCTTTACCACTTCTTCCAGGTCTTTGAACTTCACCGGCGGGGGTGCGTTCAGTTTCGCGTATTGTTCGAGAATGTCGAATTCTTTGGTGTTCTGCTGCTGGGGATCCATTGGATCCATGCCAGTGGAAAAGATACCGTTGTCTATGCGGTTCGCCTTGGAAGTCATTCCCATTTGCTCATAGATTGTGAGGCCCGCATTGGGGGTGTGCAGCAAGGCGTCTTTCTCGTTCTTGTCCATGGTCATGTGGTAATCGCCACACTGGCACGTGTCCACGAATTCGATTTCAACCTGTTCGCCGATTTCATCCAGATGGCGATAACGCCAGTCTTCAAATGGGAATGTAGAAGTTTCGCCGCCTCCTTCGTCAATTGGACGCTGGTAGGTTCCACCGGAGGGGTGAGAATCAACCTCATCGGCAGGTCCAAACTTTATGTAAATACGACCACGATCCGTCCGCCAGCCTGGGATGCCCGCAGCGAAATGGTCGTTCGCGTACTCGATCCGGCGGTAATGCTCGTCCTTAAACTCGTTGTCTTCGCTGTCGGGATTAGGATTGCGCCGTTGCCAGAAAGCCTCGATAAACTGGTCGCGCTCTTCGTCATTGGAGAGCTGCTTGAACGCCTTGCGTTCTCCGTCCGTGATGATGTACACCACGTCCTCATCCAGCCACTTCTTATAGGTCTTGCTTAGCTCCTGGTTGAGGGACTTGGCATTCTGCTTTTTCTTCTTATCGTTGATCGGGCGCTTTAGCGGATCGCTTTGCGTTTGATCAGGATTGGAGGCCGATACTCCCGGCTCCTTCGGGGTATCTTGGGTGTCCGCGCTGGCTTGTTGGGCAGCAGCCACGATTCCAAAACTCATTAGTGGCGCGCACAGTACCGATAAAATCAGGCGGTTTCGCCAATATGACCGGAACATTCGGGGGAACTCCTTGGAAACAACTCTGGTAACACCAATTCTATGACTATCGGATGCGGCGATGCAAGGTATAGGTGCCTCAGACCTACCGCCTTCGTCTTCAGGCGATAAAGCCGTAGACTCAAGAACACCATACAAAGCAAGCCAAAACGTTTCGCCTCAATGACTTCCTCCATTTTACCTGGCAAACTCGCCTGCCCTGAACGCCCGATTTTCTGGGTCGAAGTGGTGAAGGGCTAATGGTTCGCCTCAACCCCAAGTACCGGACTGCAAGGTATAATTTTAAGGTTACTTCTTTTCCTTGAGTTCGGGCCTCTGCGTTGCCTTGGTTGGGAACTTTCGCGTAGCTGCTGTCGTATCTCGGAATGAAGTCTTGGGTGCCCTTCGTGGCATGAAAACTTACGTTGTGCTTTACTGTTAACCGCGTGCAAGCGCGTGGAAGGGCAAGCTAAAATCAGATCATGAAGACTTGGAAAAAATTTGCAATTGCCGGCGGAATAATCGTCGTGCTGGCATGCATCGTGGGCTTCACTGTTCACCAAAGCCATAAGAACCTGGTTACAGTGCAAACGGGAAAGGCTGCGCGCGTTGATTTGGCATCGGTAGTCAGCGCGTCGGGCGAGATCAAGCCGAAGACTTACGTGAACATCGGCGCCAACGCGTTCGGCAAAATCACGCATCTTTACGTAAAAGAAGGCGATCGAGTTAAGAAAGGGCAATTACTGGCCCAGCTTGAAAACGTGCAGTCCTCCGCCGATGTGAATGCGGATGTGGCGTCAGTGGACGCTGCCAAGACCGACGCAATGGCGTCCGAAGCGGCACTCAACACGGCGGTAGCGGACTTGAATCAGGCTAAAGCTACCGTCGAACGCGCGCGACTCGACTGGAACAGGACGCAAGCGCTCTACAAGGACGCTCTCATCGCCAAGCAAGACTTCGACACGCAGAGGGCAACCTGGCAGACCGCCGAGGCGGGCTTGGCGCAGTCCGAGGCAAAAGTTGCGCAGGCGAAGGCCCAAAAAGATTCTGCCGAAAAACATATCTCACTCGCGGGTGCGAATCTGACCCACGCCACCGACGTATTGCAAAAAACCACTTATGCGGCCCCGTTTGATGGAATCATCACCAATCTTCCCGTCAGAGAGGGCGAAACGGTTGTCATTGGAATTCAGAATTCCCCGGGCAGCACGCTCATGACGCTCTCCAACATGTCGGTGATCACCGCCGAAGTGGAGATGGATGAAACTGATATTGTGAGCGTCAAATTGGGGCAGCCGGCAGAAGTGAGCATTGACGCAATGCCGAACCAAGTATTTAAGGGAGTCGTCTCAGAAATCGGCGACAACGCGATTGTGCGCTCGACCGGGGTTGCGACATCGCAGGAGACCACCGCGAACGAGGAGGCGAAGGACTTCAAGGTCGTGGTCACGCTCACGGATCC
>DASYGR010000317.1:0-6327 GCA_035999525.1 Terriglobales bacterium | reverse complement strand
GAACCGGTGCTCAAGATGTGGCGTCGACCGGTGAGGCGGGCGCGGATTGGCAGAAATCAGATAAGCCGATGCCCCGGGCCAGTTAACCCTTCCGTTTGCCCCTTTGAATTGAACCCCGCCGTCGCGCGGGGTTCATTATTTTTCGAAATCATACGCGTCTTTTTTCGAATCACACCCCGTCCCGAAGCGCCAATGGCTCAGGTCCATCTATAATTGAAAATTCTCCCTGAAGGCATTTCAATGTCGAGTGCGCGCACGATTCCGGGTAACCCCTCCGCAGAGCAAATTCCTGCGGTTCCCTTGACCATTGAGGGCTATGGCGTGCTGCATCAGATGATGCGTGTCCGCTGGTCCCTGTGGCGGCAATTGGACGATATCAAAAAAGCAGAGATCGCTCGCGAGGCTGCTGAATGGCTCGGCAAAGCGGAACAGAATTCCCCAGGACAATCAGCAGCGTTTTCATTACTGGGGCACAAAGGCGATTTAATGCTCGTGCATTTTCGCCAGTCGTTTGAGGAGTTGAATCACGCGGAGTTGCAGTTAGCACAGTTGCGCCTCAGCGACTTTCTCGAGCCCACAACCTCTTACTTGTCCGTTGTTGAATTAGGGCTCTACGAATCCACGATCAAGATTTATACAGAACTCGCCGAACGAGGAATCGAGGCGCATTCGGAAGAATGGAAGCAGCACATCCATGAAACCCTCGAACGCCAACGGGAAGCGATGAAGCCGAGGTTGTTTCCGGATATGCCAAAGCACCGCTACGTTTGTTTTTATCCCATGGACCGGCGGCGCGGCGAGCAGCAGAATTGGTATTCGCTCCCCATTGAAGAACGGGCGCGGCAGATGAATGACCACGGTATGGTCGGCCGCCGCTACGCTGGGGAAGTCAAGCAGATCATCACCGGCTCGATCGGATTCGATGATTGGGAATGGGGCGTAGACCTCTTCGCCGATGACCCGATTGTTTTTAAGAAGTTGATTTATGAAATGCGGTTTGACCCGGTGAGCGCCGTTTACGCGTTATTCGGGCAGTTTTACATCGGGTTGCGCGTACGTGGTCAAGATTTGGGAAGTTTGCTGGACGGGCAATTGCCAGGAAAGTGAAGTAGAGAGTGGGTCCTTCTGGTTCGGAAATCATTGTGGCGAAACCTGTGTCGTCCAAAGCAGCAGAATTTATCGAAGGTGTGATGCGAACGCGCCCTAAGCTCGCGGCGTTTGATTGCGACGGAACTCTTTGGGAAGGCGACGCTGGAGAACGGTTCTTCGATTGGGAAATTAAACACGGCGTGATTTCCGATGACCTTGCTCGACGGGCGCGTGCCCGGTATTCCGAATACAAAGCCGGCAAAGTCAGCGAAGACGATATGTGTGGCGAAATGGTGACCCTGCACAGTGGAATGCTGGAAGCACACCTTCACCGTTTGGCCGCAGAGTTTTTCCAGGCGAATTTCGTGCAGCGAATTTTCCCCGAGATGCTTGAATTAGTGAGTCGCCTTCAAAAATCAGGCTGCGAGGTTTGGGCGGTTTCCTCCACGAATGAGTGGGTGATCCGCAACGCGGCGAAATATTTTGGAATTTCAGAAGATAACATTTTGGCAGCCTCCGTCCAAATTGATGAGGGCACGATCACCGATCGCCTCGTGCGCGTACCCTCCGGCCCGGGTAAGCCCCAGGCAATTCGCGAAGTAATCAAGCGCGTTCCCGATGCAGTATTTGGGAATTCGCGGTGGGATGTGGATATGCTGGAAATGGCCCGACACCCATTCGCCATAAATCCGAATCCAGACTTGGAGAAAATTGCCCAAACCCGCGGATGGACCATTCATTTTCCCGAAGCTGTTTCGGTTGTGAAGTAACAGCTTTCCTCACATTAGTATTCCTTACAGGTTAGTGGCATGGCTTGCGACTATACTCCTGAAAAAATCGTATCCTTGCAACCCAGCGCGACGGTCATTCTTTCCGCTCTCGGAGAACTCGGCCGCGTCGTAGCCTGCACAAAATACTGCGCGGAAGTCTGTCCGGAAATCGCAATAGGTAAGAAACGCATCATTGTCGCCGACTCTTGGACCGCTCAATGCGAGCAGATCGTCAACGTTCGTCCCGACCTGGTGATTGCGGCGGTTCCATACCAGGAGAAAGCGGTATCGGAAATCCTAAGATCGGGAGTGCGATTTCTTGGACTGGCACCACACACTTTGTCTGATATTTATGCGGACATTTCGGTTATCGCTGGAATTGTAGGTGCATCCGAACGCGGACGTCTTCTCATTGAACACATGAAAGATGAAATCGAGGCAATCCGAATGCGGAGCTCCCGCAGTTCGCGTCCCAGAGTTTTTTGCGAGGAATGGGGCAAGCCCTTGATTGCATCGCAACCGTGGGTCGAAGAATTGGTTGCTGCGGCGGGCGGAGAATTCATTGGCACAGCCGGCGCGAAGTCATCTGCGCAGGCAGTTCTGGCGGAGAATCCGGAAGTTGTGGTCTTCGCCTGGTGCGGGGCAGGAGATCGCGTCCCCCTGGAAAAAATTGTTCACCAGCGGGGATGGGCCGGAATGAAAGCCGCTCGTGACAACAGAATTTATTGCATACGAGACGAATTCCTGAATACTCCCGCGCCTACGCTGACTCAGGGTTTGCGCGCCCTGGCGTTCGCCATTCATCCCGAGCTTTTTCCACAGCCGCGTGGTCTACGATGCATCGAAGCCAAATCATAGACCAATATTCCGTCATGTTGACCCTTCATCGCATGCATCAATCCGAAAAGCGTTTTAACTATGTCGGAGCGGACCAGGACAACCGGATCATCAAAGGGGTGGGCCTGTGAAGCGAGTAGTCGCGGCGTTGATCTTCAAGGACGGCAAGATACTGGTTTGCCAGCGAACCCGGCATCAAACCATGCCGTTAAAGTGGGAGTTTCCCGGCGGAAAAATCGAAGAGGGCGAGCAACCCAGAGATGCACTGCGGCGCGAACTGGACGAGGAACTTGGCATCGAAGCCAGTGTCGGAGACGAAGTCGCTCGAATACGCCATCAATATAAAAATGGAAGCTCGGTAGAGTTGCGCTTCTTCGTTGTGAAGGAATACCAGGGTCAACTCGAGAATAAAATCTTTCGCGATATGCGCTGGGCGGAGCGTTCGGAGTTGCCATCATTCGACTTCCTGGAAGCGGACTTCGAATTGGTTAGAGACCTTGCCTCGGGTAAATTAGTTTGAAGACTTCGACACTATCCGTGGTGGAGCATCCGCAGTGATAGAGCGCCAAAGAAGTTACAATCCCAACATCAATGTCCAAATCTATAGATAAAGAGAAAGAGAAAGATAACGACAAGCCTCTGTTGGGCAAATCCGTTCTGATTACGGGTGCCGCTCGCCGCCTCGGTCAGGCAGCAGCGCTGGCGATGGCAAGCGCCGGCGCCGACGTGGCTATTACCTTCCTCACATCCGGACGCGAGGCGCAGTCCACTGTGGTTGACCTTGGCGGTTATGGAGTACGCGCAATCGCATTGCGTTGCGATGTTACGGATCCGAGAAGCGTGGCTGGTGCGGTTCGCGAAATCAAGAAGGAGTTCGGCGGCCTGGATATCCTGGTAAATAACGCGGCTAATTACGAAACTGTCGAATTCGAAAAGCTTACGTTGGAACAATGGGATGGCATGTTTGCCGCAAACGCCCGCGGGCCGTTTCTCATGTCCCAAGCGAGTCTGAAACTGCTTCGGGAGCGGCGCGGCAAGATCATTAATTTGGGTTCGCTAGGAGGGCTTCGCCCCTGGGCGACTCATGCTCACTACTGTTCATCCAAAGCCGCCCTTCATATGCTTACGCAAGTGATGGCGAAGGCCCTGGCGCCGGAAGTCTCAGTTAATTGTGTCGCTCCAGGGATGATTGATCTCGGTGAAAAATCCGCATCCGCATTCATGAAGAAAATGGCCACGCAAACTCCGATGCATCGCAATGGCGCGGCTGAAGACGTAACCACAGCGGTTTTATTCTTTGCATCAGCGCCGAGTTTCATAACAGGACAGATTTTGACAGTGGATGGCGGATTGGGACTGTAACGATTCATTTCATGGTGTCAGTCTCATTCACTCGCGATTGCCGAGAAATCTAAAATCGAATGTGATGCGAATAGTCCTCATTCTGAGCCTGCTTCTGCCTTCGCTCGCCATGGGACAGTCACGTCCCGAAGATGGCGGACATGAAATCGAAATCTGGACCGGAGGGGGACATTCCGTTCCCGGAGGCACGGCTCACACAAGCGTATGGAACATAGGCGGCCGATATGGATGGATATTGACCCGCCCGCATGGCCCGAGCTTTCTGAACGGCCGTTTTGAATACGCCGTGGATGTCATCCCGATGTTTGTCGTTCTTCAAGGAGCAAACAAATTTGAACCAGCCGGCACAGCTTACGGGGCTGGATTGAATCCACTGAATTTGAAATGGGATTTCGCGACCCGGGGCCGATTCGTACCCTATTTTGAATTGAGCGGTGGTGTGTTATTCACCAACCACGACGTTCCTGCGGGCACAAACTCTGTGAACTTCACACCGTCTGCCGCGTTGGGCACGCATTTGTTAGGCGAGAAATATAATTGGAGTTTGGAACTCCGTTACCTGCACGTTTCAAATGCGGGCCTCGCGGTTCCGAATCCTGGACTCAATACAGTCCAGGTGCGAATAGGAATCGGCAGATTCTTGAAGCATTAAAAAATCGGCTGTCCCTACATGCGTTGCCGTAACTTGCAGCCGCTAACTCCGCCAGATATTCTTCTCGCGTATGTCAACGCTGGTCGAATGCGTCCCGAATTTTTCCGAAGGGCGCGACAAATCGAAAGTTGACGCCATCGTCGAAGCCGTGAAAATGGATGGTGTCTATCTGCTCGATCGCGAGATGGATTCCGACCACAATCGTTGTGTGATTACCCTTGTGGGAGAACGCGATGCCATTCAGGAAGCCGCAATCCGCGGCGTAGGTAAAGCTGCGGAGATATTGGATCTGACGCGCCACACCGGAGCGCATCCTCGTCTGGGCGCGGCGGATGTTGTTCCGTTCATCCCGATCGAAGGCCTCACATTGGAAGATTGCGTTGCGATGGCGCGTCACGCGGGTGCAGAAATCTGGAAGCGCTATCAGGTTCCGGTTTACCTCTATGAGGCGGCGGCGACTTCTCCAGAGCGCCAGAATTTGGAATACATTCGCCGCGGACAGTTCGAGGGCATAAGCGCGGAAATCGCCACGAATCCCGCACGCAAACCAGACTTTGGAGACACGAAACTACATCCGACCGCGGGAGCAGTCGTGGTCGGCGCACGCAAAGCGCTGATCGCATACAACATCTTCCTCAATACTCCAGACGTTGGAATTGCGAAACAAGTGGCCAAGGCAGTGCGATTTTCCAGCGGCGGATTGCGTTTTGTGAAAGGTGCTGGATTTCTGGTTCGTGGGTTGGCACAGGTTTCAATGAATCTGACGGACTTCGAGCAAACACCGATTCATCGCGTCTTCGAACTGGTGAAACGCGAGGCGGCGAGGCATGGCGTAGGCATCGTCAGCAGCGAGATCGTCGGATTGATTCCTAAGAAAGCATTGGAATCGGCCGCGGAATGGTTTCTGCAAGTCGAAAATTTCAACACTTCCATGATCCTTGAAAATCGGCTGTCCGCTGTGATGAGCGGAAAGTCTTCTGCTGGCGGATTTCGCGCAGGTGTAGAGCCTTTCATCGAGCAGTTGGCGGCTCCAACCGCAACTCCCGGCGGCGGCAGTGCCGCAGCGGCAAGTGCGGCCATGGCCGCGGGATTGGCGACGATGGTGGCTTCGATGTCGCGGGGAAAGAAAGCCTATCAACAACATGAGGCGGAGCTGACCGAGGCCATCGCGAGACTAGCGACACTGCGCGACGAACTGAAGAGCGCCATTGATTCCGATGCCGAATCTTACGCCGTTGTAATGAAGGCCTATAAGCAGGAAAAGGAAATGCCGGATGGAGACCGAATCGGAATCATTAATGCCGCGCTGAAGCAAGCTACGAATGTTCCCTTGAGTGTCGCGGAAAACGCGTCAGAAGTGATCACCATCGCCGAAAAGTTAAGGCCAATTACGAATCCAAATATGAAGTCGGATCTCACGACCGCGATAGCGTTGGCTCACGCCGCAATCGAAGGCGCGCTGGCAAACGTCGAGATTAATTTGGAGTCGCTGAAAGACGAAGCCTTCGCGGCGGAGACTAAAAAAAGAAGTTTAGCGATTCGGCAAGAAAGTTCGCTTCAACACTAGCCCCGCTCTTCCACCGTTTCCATCGAACTTCTCTTTCTCTTGTTCGCTTG
>DASYGR010000075.1:0-16185 GCA_035999525.1 Terriglobales bacterium | reverse complement strand
CGGAATTCCACCGCGTTCTGCGAGCGTGATTACCTCGCGCATGGCGCCGGAAATCAAAATGCCGTGTCCCGCGAGGATCACGGGACGTTTGGCAGAATGAATCAAATCGAGCGCCTTCTTGTATTCCTCGGGAGCAGGCGACAGGTCGGGACGGTAGCCGGGCATCTGCGGTTTCGCCGCATCCCAATCAAATTCGCAGGTGGATTGCTGGGCATCTTTCGTGATGTCCACCAGCACGGGGCCGGGGCGTCCGGAACGGGCGACGTAAGCGGCTTCACGAATAGTGCGCGCGACTTCATCGGCGCGCGTCACCAGATAATTGTGCTTGGTGATCGGCAGAGTTATACCGGTGATGTCGGTTTCCTGGAATGCGTCGGAGCCGATCAGCTTGCTGCCGACTTGTCCGGTAATGCAAAGGATTGGTGAAGAATCGAGCATGGCGGTCGCAATTCCAGTCACCATATTGGTGGCGCCGGGTCCAGACGTCGCCACAGCGACGCCAAGCTGACCGGTGGCTCTGGCATATCCGTCGGCCATGTGGGTCGCGCCTTGCTCGTGCCGGACGAGTATGTGGTGGATCTTGCTGTGCTTCAGGGCGTCGTAAGCGGGCAAGATCGCGCCGCCGGGATATCCGAAAACGTGTTTCACACCCTCACGCTCGAGACACTCCCAAAGAATTCCGGCGCCCGTCATTGTTTTCGTTTTCTTTTCTGTTTTCTTCGCTTCAGTTTCAGGTTTCATGTTTTTCTCGCTTCGTCAAAACCAAAAACCCACCCGGATGGCGCTTTAGGTGGGTTCAGAGCTTCTGAATTTACTGCTGATCAGCTCGTCCCCGCCTTCTGGACCGGAATGGGTACGGTAACTCGTACCCAGCGGCAAACGAAAACATCAACTCGGTAAGTAGGATAGTAGTAGTTCATTTTCGCGTATTCAGAGACGATATTAACAGTACCCAAAATGGTTATGCCACTGCAAGCGGAAACTGAAATTGTGCAACAGAACGTTTCCTTCCGGCCGCAATGAGTTAAGTCCAATCTCCGCGTATTGTTACACTTGTAAACGAAGACACGTGCCAATTCCAGAATGGGGGGGATTATTGCCGGTCAGCCGCAGGAAGTTTCTTCAGGGCGCAGCCGCCGCGACAGTACTGGGAGCATTGGCCGTCGGATCAGATGCACTAGTCTTCGAGCCGAACGATCCTAAGGTTGTGCGCCTGGAGGTCTCTATCAAGCGCCTGCCAGAGGCTTTCGATGGTTTCACCGTTGCGCAGTTGAGTGATTTCCATTACGGCGAGCTTTGCGCCATACCCATCCGCAAAGCGGTCGAGATCGTCAAGAAACTTCAACCGGACATGGTCGTATTGACCGGGGATTTTATTACGGTCCCACTCTGGTCCCATTTCTTGCATGATAAAAGTCAGCCCGCAAACGATGCTGAGCCTTGTACGCGAATGCTGCGCGAATTAAGGCCCCCAGCGGGAATGTTCGCCGCGTTGGGAAATCATGACGTTAATTCTGACGGCCGCTGGATCACAGAGATCATCGAAAGCAATGGCATTCCGGTGCTACGAAATCGCTCCATCCCGATTGAAAAAGAGGGTGCGCGTTTCTGGTTAGCCGGCGTTGACGATGTCCTTGAGGGCAAACCCGATCTGGATTTGACACTGCACGCTGTGCCTTCAGGAGAGCCGGTAATTCTGCTGGCTCACGAGCCGGACTTTGCCGACCAGGCCTGTCGTTATCCCATAGATTTGCAACTCTCCGGGCACTCGCACGGTGGTCAGATATGGCTGCCTGTCGTGGGCGCGCCGTGGTTGCCGCCGCTGGGGCGCGAATATCCTCGAGGATTGCGAAAGGTCGGGAACTTATCGCTGTATACCAATATTGGCCTGGGGACGATTCGGTTGCCGGTTCGGCTGAATTGCCCGCCGGAGATCACGCTGTTAACTCTGCGAAGCGCCTGACTTGTTTCTTCGACGACAAATTGGCTCTCCATCGCGATTGTTTCTCATTCACAGTAGTGCCGTCCAGGTTGTATTAAAAGGTTGCCATTTATTCCTTAATTGAATATTTGAAGAGACACCAGAGTGCGCGAAACCCATCTTTCCAGCCTATTTTTTTGCCTTCCTCATACGTCCGACCCTGGTAGCTGATACCCACTTCATAGATTCTCAGGCGCCGTTTGGCGATCTTTACGGTGACTTCAGGCTCGAATCCGAAGCGATTTTCTTCAATGGGAATGCTTTGAATCACTTCGCGGCGGAATATTTTGTAACACGTTTCCATGTCGGTGAGATTGATGTTAGTCAAGCTATTTGAGAGCAGAGTAAGAAACCAATTGCCGGCGGAATGCCAGAAATACAAAACGCGATGGGGACGGCCTCCGAGAAAGCGCGAACCATAAACCACATCCGCTTTGTTTTCGATCAGCGGTTCGAGCAGCAACGGGTAATCGTCCGGGTCGTATTCGAGATCTGCATCTTGAATAATCACGTAGTCCCCGGTAGCCTCCTGAATTCCACGGCGAAGCGCAGCGCCTTTTCCCATGTTCTTCGGCTGCAATAACACCTTCATTTGCGGATGCTGGATCTGCAACTCGCTAAGCACCTCCCGTGTACCGTCGTTAGAACCGTCGTCAACGCAGATTAATTCAATCTCAATAGGCACCGACAAAACTTTATCTACCACAAGTTTCAGCGTGGCTCTCTCGTTGTAAACGGGAATGACGACCGAAAGTTTCATCTGGCGATGAAGTTTAGAGGAAGGCACAACTTAAATCCAGAATTCAGATTTGAATGACGTGAAATAAGAGGCCTCGGACGATTCGCCCACTTCGTGCTGTTATCATTTCAAATTCAACCTTCATGACAAATCTCAGTCGTGCTACCCACCGAGCATTCTTTCGAACAACAACATTCTGTGCTTTATTGACCTTGGGATTTCCTTTTCTTTGGCAAGTCAGTGTTGCCCAAACTTCGCCCGCTCCCACTACGCCCCCGTCTGTTGAAGAAAAACAGCAGTCATCATCCGAAGCCGATACCAAAAAGCCCGAAAAGCAATCTGAACCTCTGACGGCAGAAACTAAAATCACAGCCAAAGAAGCGGATGATCTTTTTCGGGAGGTTGATCAAATTCTACACTTCGCCAGCAACGACACCGCTCTTCCCATTAAGCGCGCTGTTAAGCCGCGCCTCAGCAGCCGCGACGAGGTTGTCGCGTACCTGAACAAAAACATGGCGGAAGATAAGGATGCGAAACGGCTGCGGCGTTCCGAGTTGGTGCTCAAGAAATTCGGACTACTACCACAGGATTTTGATCTCGGTAAATTTCTCGTAGGGTTGCTGAAGGAACAAATTGCGGGGTATTACGATCCGAAAACCAAGGTCGTGAACCTGCTTGACTGGGTGGACGTGGAGGCGCAGCGTCCTGTACTGGCGCATGAATTGACGCACGCGCTGCAAGACCAATCGTTCAATCTCAATAAGTGGATGACGAAATCCGACGTTGATTTGCAAACCAAGCGAAAACCGAGTCCGGTGGATGTTCAGAATGATGAGACCTCGGAAGCGCGTCAGGCCGTAGTTGAGGGTCAGGCTATGGCCGTTCTGGTGGATTACCTGCTGCGTCCAACGGGCCAGTCGCTGGTTAACTCCCCAGAAGTTGCTAGGGCACTGGAGGACGGAATGTTGACGGGGACGCCCGATTCTGTCCAGTTCCGGAGTGCCCCGATCTATTTGAGAGAAGCCTTAACGTTTCCTTACCGCTATGGATTGGAATTTGAAGCGGCGTTGCTACGCGCTGGTGGAAAGCAGAAGGCGTATGCGGATACATTCGTGAATCCTCCGCGCACTACCCGGCAAATCATGGAACCGAAGACTTATCTTTCAGGTGAGCGCATCGAACCTTTGCCGTTGCCGGATTTCAAACATATTTTCAAGAATTACAAGCGTTTCGACATTGGAGCGATCGGCGAGTTCGATGTCGCGGTTCTCGTTGATCAATATGCGGGGGCCGATGCTTCCCGCGAACTGTATCCGGGATGGAGGGGGGCTTACTACTATGCGACGCGGCCGAAGGGAGACGTTGCGGCCCCGCTCGGCATGCTCTTTGTCTCGCGCTGGTCGGATCCGGCCAAGGCCGAAAAGTTTGCGGCGATTTATGCGAAGTATTTGGCGAAGCGGTATGTTCACGTGCGCGAGACTGTATCGGATGAGGAAGGCATTAACACCCCGGAGCGGCTCACCGGCACTCACGCCTGGCTAACTGAGGCCGGACCGGTTGTGATTCAGATCAAAGGCGAGACAGTGTTGATCAGCGAAAGCCTGGATCAGACTACGACCGACAAGTTGGAGAGTGCCGTATTTGGCAGTCAGGCTGCTAAATAACACGCTAGCCGCACACTTCCGAATTCATTTGTATAATCTCCATTCGCAACCATCAGGCTTAAATCAGGAGGATTTTTGTCACAGGCGGAAATTGGAATTATTGGCGGCAGCGGACTTTATTCCATGCCGGGTCTTACCGGCGTGCGGGAAGTCGCTCAGACCACGCCTTTTGGGCAACCATCAGATCCGTACGTTCTCGGCACGCTTGAGGGCAGGAGGGTTGCGTTCTTAGCTCGACATGGCCGCGGACATCGCATTTTGCCCAGTGAATTAAATTTTCGCGCCAACATTTATGGCTTCAAGCAACTCGGTGTTGAGAGAATTGTTTCCGTTTCAGCCGTTGGATCATTGAAAGAGGAACACAAGCCGCTGGACTTCGTAATCCCCGATCAATTTTTCGATCGCACGCGTCATCGCGCGGATACTTTTTTCGGCGATGGAGTTGTCGCGCACATTGCGTTCGCCGATCCGGTTTGCGCGGAACTGGCAGCGGTAGTGGAAAGCGCATGCAAAACGGCCGCGGTCACGGGCAAGCGAGGCGGAACGTATCTGTGTATGGAAGGGCCGCAATTTTCCACCAAGGCCGAGTCAAATGTGTACCGAAGCTGGGGCATGGACGTTATCGGCATGACCAACCTGCAAGAAGCCAAACTCGCGCGCGAAGCCGAAATCTGCTACGTGACGATTGCGATGGTGACCGACTACGACTGCTGGCATCCGCATCATGATTCCGTGACCGTGGACCAGATCGTAGCCGTTTTGCTGAAGAACGCGGAGAATGCTTGCAGAGTAGTTCGTAAAACCGTAGCAGCCATGCCGAAGGGGCGAAGTTGTAAGTGCGGGTCAGCTTTAGCGCATGCAATCCTGACGGATCGCGACAAAATCCCCGCCGCGACGCGAGAGAAATTGAAGCTTATCCTCGATAAATATCTGGAGAGTGAACCCACCGAATGAGCATTCTCGCTGTTGGCTCAATTGCTTTTGATTCCATCGCCACACCGTCTGGCCGCGCTGATAATGTGGTGGGCGGTTCCGCAACATATTTTTCCTTGGCGGCCAGTTACTTTACCGACGTTCGCGTAGTCGCCGTAGTCGGTGAAGACTTCACGTCTGAACACGAAAGCATTTTAAAGAAACGCGGAGTGGACACTCGAGGCATTCAGCATGCCAGGGGCAAAACATTTCGCTGGGGCGGACATTATCTTGACAATCTGAACGAAGCCAAAACCGACTTCACGGAATTGAACGTCTTCGAGCAATTTAAACCCCGCGTCCCGACGGAATACAAGGACTCGCAATTTTTGTTTTTGGGGAATATTCATCCCAGTTTGCAACGCGCGGTGCGGGAGGAAATGAACAACGTACAACTTACCGGCGGCGATACCATGAATTACTGGATTCAGGGATTCCGCACGGAACTCATTGAAACCTTGAAATTGGTAGACGTGCTTCTGATTAATGACGGCGAAGCGCGGATGCTTGCGGAAGAGAGCAGTGTGCCGCGCGCATCGCGCAAAGTGATGGCTTTGGGGCCGAGGGCACTTGTCATTAAGCATGGCGAATATGGCGCGACTATTTTTTTTCGTGATAGTGCTTTCGGTGTGGGAAGCCATCCTTTTCGAGCTCCCGCTTTGCCAATCGAAGAGGTTAAAGATCCGACGGGCGCTGGAGATTCTTTCGCTGGCGGGTTCATGGGATACATCGCTTCGCAACCTGAATTGACGCGGGAAGTCCTGAAGCGCGCACTTTTCTATGGCGGGGTCATGGGGTCGTTCGCTGTTGAGCGGTTTGGGACCGAACGGCTGCAATCGCTGACGCGCGAGGAAATCGAGGCCCGTTTCAAAGTTTTCCGTGAACTGACTCACTTGGAATGAAAGCCCTTTCCCACCAGAGCCGCGAAGACCATAGCCGGAACCGCGAAACTCTATTGGTTACCCAGCTTGCAGCCGGAATTTCCATCCTCACTTTCATGATTTATTTGCGGCATGGCAGCTTGCTGCTCTATGGCGACGCCGTGGCGCATATCAACATAGCGCGCAGGGTATTTGATTCCAAGACGCCGGGTTTGCTTCAACTTGGCACGGTTTGGTTGCCCCTGCCGCACTTACTGATGGTTCCGTTCCTGATTTCGAAAACATTTTGGCAGACAGGAATTGGTGGATCCATTCCCTCCATGATCGCGTACGTTCTGGGCGTATCCGGCATATTTCGACTGGTTCGCAATATTCTGATTTTTCATTCGCGCTCGGAAACGGCGGGACGATTCGCTGCCTGGATCGCCGCCGGAATTTACGCCGCAAATCCAAATCTGCTCTATCTGCAAAGTACGGCCATGACCGAGTCTCTGTATCTGTCGTTATTTATTTGGGCGGTCGTGTTTTTTGCAGAGTCTGCGCAGATAGAAGATTGGGGTGATGGATCTAATAACGCCGGCGCGTCTTCCGCGCTGATTAAGTCTGGCCTATGCCTCGTGGGCGCATGCCTAACGCGCTATGACGGATGGTTTCTGGCTGCGACGATTTGCGTGGCGGCATTCGTCGTGTTAAGGCGGATGGGGGAAAACTCTAAGTCACTGCGGAGCGCCTTCACAAAGTTTGTCTTATTAGCGGCCGCCGCGCCCGTCCTATGGCTCGCCTACAACGCTGTTGTTTATCGAAATCCGCTGGAATTTGGCAACGGACCTTATTCGGCAAGGGCAATTGAGCAGAAAAGCGCCACACCCGGTAACCCCTCTCATCCGGGTGCGAACAACTTAGCTGTCGCCTTCAGCTTCTTTCTGAAGTCGGCGGAGCTGAACATAGCGCCGGTGACTGTGGTCCAAAGATTGTGGATTGCTATTTTTCTTCTGGGAACTGCAATGACCCTGCTCTTCGATCCGCGGCTTTGGCCATTGCTATTGCTCTGGACTCCAGTGCCTTTTTATATGCTCTCAATTTCATACGGCGGAGTTCCGATATTTCTTCCGCCGTGGTGGCCGCACTCTTATTACAACCTGCGTTATGGATTGCAGTTGCTTCCCGCCCTTGCGGTTTTTGTTGCGCTGTTCACACACTTTGCGTTGGGGCTTGTTGTGAAGGAGTCTTCGAAAACCGCTGTTGGAAGCGCGGTTCTGCTCCTCGTGTTTGGAAGCTATGTTTCGATCTGGCATCAGCAACCAGTTTGCTTTCGTGAAGCTTGGGTGAATTCGCGTGACCGAATTGCGTTGGAAACGGCTCTGGCCGAGAATCTGCGTAAGCTGCCCGGCGATTCCACATTACTCATGTATGTAGGCAATCACGTCGGAGCCCTTCAGGACGCGGGCATCCCACTAAAACGAGTGATCAATGAAGGCAATCACCGGCCGTGGAAGAAGCCGTCTGATCCCGAAGGATTATGGGAGCGCGCATTGGCGAATCCCAGCCAATATGCCGACTATGTGGTCGCAAGCGCTGGAGACGATGTGGCGTTGCATGTAGAGAAAGCAGACCTGTCGTCACTGGTTGTCGTTCATACCTCGGGAGAGCCTGCCACTACGATTTATTGGACGCATCGCCAGCAACATTAGGCTGGGTCATCCCGCGGGGCGCAGATTTTCTTCTTCGGAAGTGCTTTTGTCGTCTCCTGAATGTCTCAAACTTTCAATGTAGGATGGTAAAATCCACGCAACTTAATGACTTCTCGTGGATTCATTCCATTCGTCAAAGCAAGTGCCTGCGGCAACGATTTTCTTATCGTTGAAGGCGTGGACGCGGATGTGAATTTATCCGGGCTCAGTAAGAGAATGTGCGACCGACACACGGGCGCGGGAGCCGATGGCGTGGAATGGCTGTTTCCCGATACAGACGCGGACATTCACGCACGCCTTTTCAACGCGGACGGTTCCGAGGCGGAGATTTCTGGCAACGGAACCCGCTCCGTCGCCGCCTATTTATGCTGGAGAGATTTTCGGGAGGAAATAGTCATCCGAACCGGTGCGGGCCTGAAAACCTGTAAGCTGATTTCGCGAAATCAGAGGCACTACGAATTTGAAACAGCGATGGGCGAGCCTGAGATCGGAGAAGAATTATCTATTCCACTGGCGTCGAAATTAGTGACGGGCATTCAAGTTTCTATGGGCAATCCTCATTTCGTTTCATTTACAAAGGAGTTTTCCCCGGGGTGGCGTAAAGAAGCCGCCGAGATTGGACGCAATCCGTCTTTCACAAATGGAATCAATGTAGAGTTCGTTGTGATCGAAGACCAGTCAAACATCGCTGTTCGCTTTTTCGAGCGTGGAGTGGGAGAAACTCAGTCTTCAGGCACGGGTTCATGCGCAGCTGCCGTGGCAGCAATTGCAGCTAAGAAAGCGGCGTCACCCGTGAACGTTCATGCGGCCGGGGGATCTCAAACAGTGCGATGGGAAAAGGAAGTATTTCTCGCGGGAGCTGCGGACCTCGTTCTTCGGGGCGAGTTTTTCGTTTGAAGATGCTTGGATAAATGCTCCAAAAACTCTCAATCTCACGAATCAAACCTCCTGCGCTACGGCCCGGAGATACTATTGGCATCGTTGCTCCCGCCAGCAATATTCGCCGCGAACCGCTCGAAGCTGGCTGCGAGGCATTGCGGAGCTTAGGGTATAAGCCCTTTTATTTCGAGTCTATTTTTGAGCAGGACCTGTATTTCGCCGGAACGCTCGGCCGCCGGGTGCATGAATTGGAAGAGATGTTTCTGCGTGACGATGTGCGAGCCGTTATTTGCGCACGCGGAGGATATGGCTCAAATTACCTTTTGCAGGCGTTAGATTTGGGAAAGATCAAAGCGCATCCCAAGATTTTTATTGGATACAGCGACCACACTAGCCTGCTGACTTACTTTGCCGACTCGGCCGGATTTGTGACCTTCCACGGACCCATGGTTGCTAAAGACTTTTGCTCCCCGGATGGAGTTGATTTGCACTCCTGGCAGAACGCTGTGAGCGGAACGTCGGAGTGGACGGTCAAAGTAAATCCGGAAGTAGAATCGCTTATCGAAGGCTCGGCGGAAGGAATTCTTTGCGGAGGATGTCTCTCGATTCTGGTCGCTTCGCTCGGCACGCCTTACGAAATCCAAACGGAGGGAACAATTCTTTTTCTAGAAGACGTTGCCACCAAGCCGTTTCAAGTTGATCGCATGCTGATGCAGTTGAAGCTAGCGGGAAAGTTGGCCACGGTGAAGGGAATTATTTTTGGCGAGATGCTCGATTGCGTTCAAAATCCGGCGAAGGACCAGGGCTACACTTTGGAAGAGGTTGTCATGCGAGTGCTTGCTGATTTAGAAATTCCGGTTGCTTTCGGATTGAGGTCGGGACATGTTTCGCGGCAAAACATTACTCTGCCTTTCGGCGTGCTCGCAGCTTTAAACGTTGATAAAGGCGGAGTAGAACTTAAGATTCTTGAAGCAGCCACATCAAAATAGTCGCGCATCAAGAAAGCCACGAAAAAGATTCGCACATGACTCCTGCTGCTTCGCCTGCAAGAGCTGACAATTTATGAACTCAAAGAAACACATTCACCTGATCGGAATCTGCGGTACCGCGATGGCGTCGCTTGCGGGGATGTTAATGCAACGCGGTTTCCGCGTGACAGGATCGGACGCAGCATCGTACCCACCAATGTCCGATTTTCTGGCATCGCTGGGAATCCACGTGGCCCAGCCGTTTTCCATTCAGAACATAAGCCCGTCTCCTGACCTCGTAGTCGTGGGAAATGTAGTCTCACGGGGCAACGTCGAACTTGAGCATGTGCTCGATCAACGCATTGCATTCTGCTCATTGCCGCAAGTCTTGCATGATGAATTTCTGCGCGGAAAAGAGGTTCTCGCGGTGGCCGGAACCCACGGCAAGACCACGACAACATCCATGCTGGCGTGGATATTTGAATCAGCCGGATTGCGGCCCTCTTTCCTGATCGGTGGCATTGCAGAGAACTTTGCCAGCAGTTTTCAATTGAAGGACGGTGTGCACTTTATTATTGAGGCCGATGAATACGATTCCGCTTTTTTCGATAAGGGACCGAAGTTCATGCATTATTTCCCGGATGCGGCAATCTTAACTTCGGTGGAATTCGATCACGCCGATATTTACAAAGATCTTGACGCCGTGGAAACAGCTTTCAAGCGCCTGGTCAACTTGATCCCGCGACGCGGACGCATTGTCGGCTTCGAAAGTGGCGATAGCATCAACCGTTGCCTCGAGCGGGCCTTTTGTCCTGTGGAACGGTACGGATCCGGCATCAGCTCCGATTGGCAAATACAGAATCTTAATTTCGGTACAACGCGGACAACGTGGTCTGTACTGCATAAAGGTCAGGCATGGGCAGATTTCGAGTTTGAACTCGCCGGAGAATACAACGTCTGGAATGCGACCGCTGCCGCGGCAATGGCTGCTGGATACGGCATTTCCGCCGCCGCAATTGCCGATGCGCTGAAAACGTTCAAGAGCGTGAAACGCCGCCTTGAAGTGCGAGCGCTAGTGAATGGGATCACGATCATTGACGATTTTGCGCATCATCCAACCGCCATCGCCGGTACGTTGAAGGCGCTTCGCTCGAGGTATCCAAAGGGACGGGTGTGGGCCGTTCTCGAACCGCGTTCTAATACGCTCCGCCGCAATGTTTTTCAGAACGAACTCGCACAAAGTCTTTCCGAAGCCGACGAAGTTGTGATCGCAAATGTTTTCAAGTCGGATGCGATTCCAGTTGCTGAGCGGCTGGATCTCGGTGAGGTAGTTTCGCAATTGCAAGAGGGCGGCAAACGTACGCGCCTCTCAGCTGGTGCCGATGAGATCGTTAATCTGATCGCTCCCGAATTGCGCGCGGGCGATGTTGTTGCAATCCTTTCCAATGGCGGCTTTGGCGGGATTTACGAAAAACTGCCTGAGCACTTGAAACTTCTCACCGAAAGTCCCCACGGCGCCCACGGCTCACCATCGCTAAAAAACATGGCCAAGGCGTGATGACTTTCGCGAGAGGCCGATGCCTGTTCCTCGGTGTAGGTTTGGTTGTCTTAAGTACCTTGCGGGTCTCAGCGCAGGACTCCCGAAAACCCACGCCGCAGCCAGTCCAATACACCGTCTCTCTGGCAAAAGCCAGCGAACATGTGGTAACGGTCAAAATTGAGTTGACGCCCGGAGCTGAGGAAAGAACTCTGCAACTTCCGGTGTGGTACGCCCTGTATCAAGTTCGTGATTTTTCCCAATACGTGAGGGCGGTTCGCACCGCAAGTGCATCAGTTGCCATTCAAATGGTGAACAAGAGCGAATGGCGAGTCAACGGAGCGGGAAGTGGTGTAGAGATTGATTACGAGGTTTTCGCCGATACACCTGGCCCGTTCGGAGCCCAACTTGATTCGCATCATGCATTTTTCAATCTCGCGGAGATTCTGATGTACTCAGTAGATACTCGCGAATCGCCCATTGATATTCGCTTTTCCGATATTCCTCAAGGTTGGCGTGTCGGAACGACATTGTTCGCTTCAGCAAGCGACTTTACCGCAGCCAATTACGACGAACTCGCGTAATCGTGGATGCGGTTCACGGCGATTACGATATGAGTAAAATCGTGCCGATGCTTCAGCGAATTGTCTCCGGCGAAGTAAGTTGGATGGCAGATCGTCCGTTCAAGACATATTTGTTCATTTACCATTTTCCCCGCGAGGCTGGTGGGGGCGGCATGGAGCACGCTTACAGCACGGCAATTGATGTTAGCGCGCATACCCTGGCGCTCGACCCGTACGCTTTGAAAAACGTAACCGCTCACGAGTTTTTTCATCTGTGGAACGTGAAGCGAATTCGGCCGCAATCTCTCGAGCCCCCGGATTACACCAAAGAGAATTACACGGACGCCCTTTGGTTTAGCGAGGGGGTCACGAGCACAGTCGAAGACTACATGCTGCTGCGCGCAGGGTTGGTAGACGAGCATCAGTTCCTTGCGCATTTGGCGGCTGCGATCGCGGAATTGGAAAATCGCCCCGCTCACCTGACGCAATCGGCTGAAGAGTCCAGCCTTGACGCGTGGCTTGAGAAATATTCGTATTACCGGGAACCGGAACGCAGCGTTTCCTATTACAACAAAGGAGATTTGCTTGGAGTGCTCCTTGATCTGAAAATACGCGACGCGAGCAATGGAACAAAGTCGTTGCGAGATCTTTTTCAGTGGATGAACTCAAGTTATGCTCAGCAAAACAAATTCTTCTCCGATTCTGCGGGGGTGCGCCAGGCAGCCGAGGTTGTTACCCACTCTGATCTGAGTGTATTTTTCGAAAAGTATGTTGCAGGAACGGAAGAGATTCCATGGAACGATTTCTTTAGAACCGTCGGATTGCAATTAATGACCGAAAAAGTCGCAGCGGCTGATCCGGGCTTCACCGCGGTTCGAAACTTCGATTCGCCGCTGGCCGTGGTTTCCGTCGCTGAAAATAGTGCCGCTGAACGTGCATTACTCGCCAAGGGCGATATTATTGTAAAAATTAATGGACATGATCCGTCTGGTAATTTGGAACACAGCATGGCCGCATTACGTCCAGGTGAAACAATCCACGTTCGCATTCGCAATCAGAATGGTCAGCAGGAATTGAGTTGGCGCCTGGACACGCGAACGACGCTCGAATTTCGCTTTGAAGATATGAGGACCGTCACTGCTCAGCAGAAGGCCAGGCGAACTGCGTGGTTGAGGGCCGAGTCGGAGTCGGCAGGGCAGGCGCATCCATGATCCGCACTCTTCTCATGCTTGCGTTCTGGGCGGCTCTTCTGCCGGTCGCGGCACTCCTGGGATTCCCGTGGACGCTGATTACTGGAAATGTCAATTTTCTCTACCGCATGGGAATGTGGGGGGCGGGGACGGGCGTTCGAATCGCTGGAATTCGGACGAGAACCGTCGGCCTGGATAAGCTCGATCCGCAGCAAACTTATATTTTCATGTCCAATCACGTGTCTAATATTGACCCTCCATTGTTGCTGCCGCTCATTCCCGGCCGCACATCAGTAATGGTAAAAAAGGAATTGTTCAAGTATCCGCTGCTGGGGCGGACCATGCGCTTCGGTTCGCTTGTGCCCGTTGATCGCGGAAACCGTGAATCCGGAATCGCCGCCGTGCGATATGCGTCGCAGGTCATTCGTCAAGGGCTCAATATGACAATTTTTGTTGAGGGGAAACGTTCTTTTGATGGAAAGCTATTGCCATTCAAGAAAGGCCCGTTCTATCTGGCTGAAGAGTGCGGAATTCCGGTCGTGCCAGTGACCATTGCCGGCACCCATTTCATTATGCCGAAGCGGAGGTTTGCGATCAAAGCAGGTGTCGCGACCGTGATTTTTCATGACGCAATCGAGCCCAAAGGCTTTGGCAGTCGCGAATGCCTGATGCAGAAAGTTCGCCGGGCGATTGACAGCGGATTGCCAACGGAAATGCAGGAAGCGAGCCTAGTGGCCGCGGAGAATACGAGCGTTCACTAAAAGAAACGACGAACTCAGGTTGAGAGATTTTCCAACGTCATAGATTA
Organism: Terriglobales bacterium; assembly: GCA_035999525.1. GTDB lineage: Bacteria > Acidobacteriota > Terriglobia > Terriglobales > Acidobacteriaceae > PALSA-188. The sequence continues at coordinate 2,312 of DASYGR010000075.1, read as the reverse complement.
TCGCCGCCCCTCAGCGATCGTTCGTGTCCTCGGCGGTTCCAGATTTTAACGATCGGATCACTTTCGCCATCTCGGGCAACTTACTCAGAATCGCCGAGTATTTTAGCCATAGCTTGTGATCCACAGCGGGTGCGCCGCTCACAATCGCGCCAGCCTCCACGTCATTGGCGACGCCGCTCTGTGGAGTAACGATCGCTCCGTCGCCAATCCTGCAATGTCCAACCACGCCAACTTGTCCGGTGAGGATGACGTTATTCCCAACCTCGGTAGATCCGGCGAGACCCACTTGTGAGGCTATGAGAGAATGCTCGCCAATGTGACTGCCGTGTCCCACTTGAACCAAATTGTCTATCTTCGTGCCGCGTCCCACTATCGTTTCGCTGACGCTGGCCCGGTCAACGCACGAGTTGGCTTGTACTTCAACATCGTCTCCGATAACCACTGGCATCGGTTGAAGAATTTTATGCCAGTGCCCAGCATCATCCTTCGCGAATCCAAAACCATCCGCGCCAATGATGACGCCGTTTTGTAGTGTGACGTTGTCACCCAACTGGCAGCCCTCCCGCACAACTGCGTGCGTATGCGCGAAGAAATTACCCCCGATCTTAACTTCCCGATAAATCACTACGTGCGCCAGCAAAACGGCGTTATTGCCAATCTTCACATCTGGGCCAATCACAACATAAGGGCCGATGTGGGCATTGGCGCCGACCTTCGCCGATGCATCAATCACCGCTGTAGGATGAATGCCGGAAACATAAGTCGGAGGCTTGTGGAACAGCGCAATCGCGTCAGCGAATGCGAGATAAGGATTCTTGCTGCGTAGTATGGCCGTGGACAGAGCAGGGAAGTCTTCAGTCACAATTACTGCCGAGGCCCTGGTACTTCGCGCTGCGGAAGCATACTTGGGATTTGAGACAAAAGTGATTTGTCCAGCCCCGGCATTTTCGATTCCAGCCACGCCAGTTATCTCAATATCGGGAGAGCCGTTTTCAATGCGCGCGCCGAGGGCATTAGCAATTTGCAAGAGTTTCATAGTGAGACTCACGGAGACTAGTCAACAGGCGATTGTAACCGGAGGAATCCAGCGACAGTAGGGCCTGCAAAAAGTTATTCGGGAAATCGAATGTCCAGTTGGACAATACTCACCAGCTACGTAACAATAGCCTTTCTCATTTCACTTGGGGGATTCTATCGAGTGGCCCAACCCGCGCCCTTAAAAGTCACGCCTGTAACAATCGCGCCCGTTAAGGTTAAGATCAGCGCTCTTGGAACCTACGTTCCGCCCCGCCTTTTGACCAATGCTGACCTCGCAAAAATGGTGGAAACCTCCGATGAATGGATCATGCAGCGAATCGGAATTCGTGAGCGCCATATTGTGGACAAAGGGATCGCCACCAGCGATTTGGCGGTCGAAGCCGCAAAGAAGGCGCTTGCCGAACGCGGCCTTACGGCGGCCGATCTGGAAGCGATCATCGTGGGCACGGTCACGCCTGACATGTTGTTCCCATCCACGGCTTGTCTGGTTCAAAACAAGCTGGGCGCGGCAGGAGTCTGGGGATTCGATCTCTCAGCGGCGTGCTCAGCCTTCGTGTATGCACTGCAAACGGGCGCACAGTTCGTTGCCACGGGCGCGCACAAAAAAGTTATGGTCATTGGCGCGGACGTAATGTCTTCAATCATTGATTACACCGACCGCTCCACGTGCGTGATCTTCGGAGACGGCGCAGGCGCGGTGATCCTTGAACCCGCCAGTGAGGATGATGATTTCGGCCTGATTGACTTTATCCACGAGGTAGATGGTTCCGGAGGTTGCTCATTGTACATGCCGGGCGGCGGCAGCCTGAATCCTTCAACCCATGAAACCGTGGACAAGAAGATGCACTTCGTCCACCAGGACGGGGGAGCGGTTTTCAAGTTTGCCATTCGCAAGATGACCGAAGTCTGCGAAAGAATTCTGCAACGCAATGGATTCACCGTAGCTGATCTCAATCTCTTTATCCCTCACCAGGCGAATAAGAGGATTATCACGGCCACGGCTGACCGGCTTGGATTGAATCCTGAAAAGATCGTGATCAACATTGATCGCTTTGGAAACACAACGGCTGGAACCATTCCTCTCGCGATGGATACTGCCCGGCAGGAAGGCCGCCTGAAGAAAGGCGATCTCGTGTTACTCGCGTCGGTGGGCGCGGGATTCACCGTTGGGGCAACGTTGTTGCGTTGGGCTTATTAGGTGTTTCAATTCCGCTTGTATAATGGCTGACGTTCATGGACTGGCGGCCTGCGTCCATAGTCAACTATCTGTTTAA